>JAZTXY010000022.1:0-15933 GCA_045636665.1 Eubacteriales bacterium | reverse complement strand
ACGGTCACCACGATCGAGGACCGTGACGGAACCGCAAACGATACCTACAACATCGTTGACGGCAACGCCGTTCACGCACTTGATCTTAAGTCGAAAGAATACGATACGATCATAAACGGAAAAGGCCAGTCGTTCCTTTTCGCTGACTATACTGCATCGATGTTCCAGAACGCAAAAAAGGTCTCAAACGAGGAATTCGAGGGTAAGAAGTATTACTGTGAGGTCTTCTCGACTTCTTCTTATTCCGACGGCTCGTTCTCGGGTGAAAACAGATATTACTTCGATGGTAATAAATTAAAAGCGATCGAGATCATCGACGGCGGAAAATTGATTATGGTTATGCGAATGACCGAGTATTCGAATAAAATCCCCGATGATATTTATCTCAACGCACCCAAGCATTTCACTCCCGGCACGCTCCAGGTCGAAACCGAGATAGATTATAACGAGTATTGGGGCAACCTTACCCCGTGATGGTTAATTGAATAAAAAGATAACACAAGCCCACCGACTTGACTTTTTGTGTTTATCAATCGCAGTGTTTATTTCCGGAAGAAATTGTAACGCCTGCGACGAGCAAAATAACACCTATTGTGAAACATACAGCGCCGATGGGTGTATTTAATTTATTGGCGAACAATCCAACCATTCCGCCGCCGATACCGCTTATGATACAGGAAAGATATTTTTTCATAATATGCACCCGAAAATCGATAAAATACTGTTTGTATTCTGGCTCGTTTTTTATGAAGCGCTCGCGTTGCTCGCATGAAGCATTTGCTTTGCAAATATGAAGCAAAGCGCTTTTTTACTCATGCGCTGTTTATAGCGCACTTCATAGGGCGAAGCCCTGCTTCATTATTTATGCGCGGTAGCGCGCTTCATTGAAAAAAGCACTTCTTACGAAGTGCTTTTTTCATGGTGGGGACTACAGGGCTCGAACCTGTGACCTCCTGCTTGTAAGGCAGATGCTCTCCCAGCTGAGCTAAACCCCCAAGGCGTTGCTCACTCGCAACGTCACTAATAATATCACAACAAAAATCAAATGTCAATAGGTTTTTGAAAAATATTTTTGTTTTTTTGCAAATAATTACAACACAATAAAATTATAAGCCAAACACCCTATAAACGCAATGCAAAGCACGCTTTGCAAAGCTATCCACTTTTTGCCGTTTTCAATGTAAATGCTCATCGCGCCCGAAGCGGCTATCAACAAAAAGCCGATAATCAAAAAGCTCACGGTGCTCGTTTCGGGAACGGGCGAATTGCCCAAAACCTCAACGAATATTTTTTCGGGCAAAAGGAAAAAGGAAACGATTGCAACCACAAAGCCGATTGCGGCAATTGCAACCGACGCAATCTTGAAAACCGATTTATCGTTCATAAATCACTTTGCGTCCTTTTCAAAAACAAACTGCCATACGCATTCTGTATGGTATTCGGTACCTGCAGGTATCTTGCTCGATTTGCTTTCGTCAAACTTCGAGAAATAAAGCTTGTTACTGCTTGTGTTCATATCCCAGAATGCGGTTTTGAATTTGTTGGTTTGGTTTTCAAGCGAATCGGCAAAGGTGTTAACGCGCACGTCGAACTGATAACGCTTGTCGGTATAGCCGTAAATACGCGCTCTTGTCGCCGCGTTACCGCTGTTCATCGGGCCGGAATAGTCCGCCTTGCCGACCTTAAGTGTTTCGATGGTCTTTAAAAGCTTGCCGTCCTTGCCGATCATATCGCAGTAAAGACCGTATTTTTTATCGATCGGGAACATACAGGTATAGGAAAGATAGTGATAGGTGTCCTTGATGTAGTTATAATCGACGTTAAGCTTTATTTGAGGGCCTGTGAAGGTATATTTTCTTGTAACCTCGGCATAAATATCCTTTTCCTCAAACGTGTCCTTGTTCTTATAACGGAAGCCGTAACCGTCGCCGTCGGTATCGGCGCACCACAAAAGCTTTGTCTTTTCGATAATGTGAAGCTTGTTAACGGTAACGCTTTCGCCTTTTTCAAGAATAATCGCTTCTTCGGTTTCGCCGTTGTACATTTCAATCGAAACAAGTGTTTCGTTGCCGTGGTTACCGCCCGACCAAATATTGCCGCCTGCGGGCTTATCGCTCACGCGGTAAACGTATTCAAGGTCTGTACTGCCCGCAACAAAAGTGTGCGTTTTGTTATCGGTCGCCTTCAAGCGCCACGCGCCGAGGTTAAACGTACCCCAAGGTGTTTCGGCGATAGTAACGGTATGCTCGCCTGCATCGGTCGTAAAGTTAATAGTAATAAGCGAATCGCTTGTTTTGGTGACCTTCATTTCGTGTTTTTCTACCTCCTCGGGAGAATTGGGTTGTTCTGCAATATCATATTCGGTATTTCCCCAATAAGCAGGGCCCTTGGGAATAGATTCCTCCGACACTGTCGAGCTTTCAAGCGCAACCGATTCAACGCTTTCGGCAACAGAGCTTGTTTCTTCGCTTTCCGAGCAAGCACAAAACGCGCTCGCACAAAGCATCGAAGCGAGGATAAAAAGCATTATTCTCTTCATATTTTAAACCTCCAAATATTTTTACTACATTATACCAATTAATGCCGTTTTATGCAACAGTTTTTTTCGCGAAGCCCTTGCAAGGCGCGATTTAATATGTTAAAATATTAATACCCAAATTTTCAAATGTGAAAGGTGAATAAAAATGATTGTACGCAAACCGCCGATGGGCTGGAACTCTTGGAACACTTTTGGATGGAACATTGATGAAAATCTTATAAAAGAAACTGCCGACGCTATGGTCGAATCGGGTATGCTCGATGCAGGCTATGAATATCTCGTTATCGACGACTGCTGGTCGTTAAAGAAGCGCGATGAAAACGGACGTCTTGTTGCAGACCCCAATAAATTCCCCAGCGGAATGAAAGCCGTTGCCGATTACGTTCATTCAAAAGGACTTAAATTCGGTATGTATTCCTGCGTGGGCAACCTTACCTGCGCCGGCTTCCCCGGTTCGTTCGAATATGAATTTATCGATGCCGAAACCTTCGCATCTTGGGGCGTCGACTATCTTAAATACGACTATTGCTTCCGTCCCATGAATCAGCAAGGACATCTTCTTTACAAAAGAATGGGTCTTGCTCTTGCAAACTGCGGCAGAGATATCTGCTTCTCGGCTTGCTCTTGGGGCGCAGACAAAACAAACGAATGGATAAAAGAAACGGGCGCACACCTTTGGCGCTCCACAGGCGATATTAACGACAGCTGGGAATCGGTTAAAGACCTTATCTATAAGCAGGACGAATACACCACCACAAACGGTCAGGGCTGCTTTAACGATATGGATATGCTCATCGTAGGTATGCACGGCAAGGGCAACGTTGCCGTTTCGGGCTGTACCGACGAGGAATACCGCACCCACTTCTCTGCTTGGGCATTCCTCGGCTCGCCGCTTATGGCAGGCTGTGACGTTCGCAATATGGACGACGTTACCAAGAGCATACTTTTGGACAAGGAAATTATCGCAATCAACCAAGACGGCGCCTACAGACAAACCTTTGCCTGCGGCAACCACTGGGGTATGAAGGAAATCAAGGTCTGGGCTAAATTTCTTGAAGGCGGCGATATCGCAGTTGGCGTGTTCAACCTCAGCGACCACGCGGCAGACCCGTTCATTTCGCTCGATTCGCTCGGCATCAACCGCGTTACGGGCAAGGCATTAAGCGTTCGCGATATTTGGAAGAAGGAAGAGCTCGGCGTTTATACCGACGTTTTCCGTACCGACGCTATCCCCGCGCACGAATGCCGTATGTACCGCATGAAGGTCGTAGATGCAAAATAATTGCGTAATTTGCGGAAGCATTCTGACCGCCGACGATATCGGCGCGAGTAAAAAGCTTATCAACCGCGGTATGGACAACGGTTTCCTTTGCGTTTCCTGCCTTGCCGAAAAATACGGCGTAAGCGTTGAGCGTATCCGCGAAAAGATAGAATATTGGCGCGAAAGCGGATGTATGCTTTTTCAGCCAAAAGAGGTTTAACGATGTATTACAACAATAAGCCGATCGAAAAGATAACGCCGACGCTTTGCGAAAGCCCAAGCAAGGAGATAAAAAACCTCATCCTCGGGCTTCCCATCCACGCAATCGACATTAAGGACGAATCGACCATACACGCCGACCGCCCTAATATGAATTACAACACCGATTGCAATTTATTAACCGACGGCGAATATTCTCCCGACCGCGATTGGCATAATCCTCAATGGTTTCATTCGCACAGCGGCGGTGGAAGAGCGATAACCTTCAAGCTTCCTTATCTTTGCGCCGTTAACGGCTTTTCGATGAACACCAACCGCGAGGACGTTGTCGGCATTCGCTCACCCCGTTATATCAAAATCCGCGTTTCCGCCGACGGAATCAACTTTATGACGGTTTGGGAGCAGGATACACGCTCGACACGCGATATGCGTACAGTCCTTTACAAGGGCGAATTTGAATCGGTAAAGGCAACATACGTTCAGTTTGTTTACGATGCGGTACACCATGTTTATATTGACGAGCTTGAGCTTTACGGCTGTACCGACGTAACAAACGCAAAAACGCCTACCGCCGACGGTAAACCGCTTTTTAACGAATTCACTGCCCCGACAGAAATCAACGAATTTCCGCCCGAGGACGTTATGGGCGCTTGCAACATAACGCTTTGCTACAACTACCGCCCGATTGCCGAAGATAAGGGCTTTCAGACCGAGGATTATTACCTCCCCTTGGCGGCATATCTTTCGCCCGACGGAAAAATACTCGACACGTTTATGGACGGCTTCCTTTATCTGCCCGACGTATCGTTTGATTTTTCACCGCGCGGTCAGCATTCCGAGGGCTGGCAGGAATATGCCGACAGCGTTTTCGTGCCCGATAAAAATATCGATGCACTCGACAAAACTGTCGGCAAGGTCAAAAAAGCGCTCAATATCCCCGATTACAAGGCAAGTGTCTATTTTACGATTCTTTACACCTTTACGGGTTATGACGATTTCGGTTATTTAAACGGCGAGCATCTTGTTTTCGACAACGCCGAAAGCCGCAAAAAGGCGATAAAATGGATGATAGACACGATGATATCACGCTATAACGAGCGCAATTACGAAAACACCGTTCTTAAGGGCTTTTATTGGTTCGAGGAGGCATTGAATCCTACCGATAAATACGAGCAGGAGCTTACGCGCTATGCCTGCGAATACGTGCGCTCAAAGGGCTATAAATGCTTCTGGATACCCTATTTCCGCGCTCTCGGTTACGAGCATTGGCAGTCTTACGGCTTCGATACCGCTTGTATGCAGCCGAATTATATGTTCGACCTCAATATAACCAAAAGCCGACTTTACGATACCGCGCGTGAAGCGAAGCGGATGGGTATGTGCGTCGAGCTTGAGGTTTGGAAAATCAGCGAAGACGAAAACGGAAATATCGATAATCCCCACCATATCGACCGCTTTATCGAATACCTGAAAGCAGGCGCCGAAACCGGTTATATGAACACCGCAAAAATGTATTACCACGGCTCTGCGCAGGGTAGCGTTATTTCAAACGGTTGGAAATCGAAAAACGCGCATTACCGCGAAATGTACGATATGACCTACAAATTCGCAAAGCGCAAGCTTGAGGTATGACGATTTTTATAGCTTTTTGAAAAAAGCTTGCCAAAAACTTTTCATACCCAAAAACTGCCGTTTTTGAAAAAACAAAGCAGAGGTGATTTATTGATCGCCCCTGCTTTTTCTTTTTATTCACCCTCCGGTTCGTACAAAACTATCGGGTCCTTATAGGTCGTTTTCGAGCGCAAAACGCCGTTTTCGTAGACTATCTTGCGTATCACAAAACCGTCCTCGTCGTATTCAAGAACGTATTCGTACTCGTCGGTGATTTCGCCGTATTTGTCGCCGTACTCTTTATAATTTTTGTATTTGCTTTCATAAATTACGTTGCCGTATTTATCGTATTCTTTGGTTTCTTTTCCCGTTAGAATTTCTTCGCCGTCGCCACGTCTCTTATATGTTTCATTAAGCGTATTTCTGCCTTCGTTGTCATATTCCAAAACGTTTCTGTCGGTGTACGGAGATTCCCCGCCAAAATATCCCGTATAAGCAATACAGTTTCCGTCGGAATCAAACGTATAATCCTTTTTCTCTAAAATATCGCCGTTTTCATCATGCGATATCTTATATATCATCTTACCGTCATCTCTGTATTTCCATTCGGTTTTTCCGGTTATTTTTCCGTTTTTGTCGGATATTTCATGAAATATCATATAACCGTTTTCGTCGTATTTATACGTATCCTCCTGCTTATATGCCAGTTCTAAAACTCCGTCGGTCAAATAGTACCGCTCGAGCAAAACGATATCACCCTTTTCGTTATATCGGTGAGTTTCTTTCTTTACCAATTCTCCGTTTTCATACTCCTCGTCAAGGATCTCTTTACCGTTTGAATCGAATTGCCGATTACTTACGGTCTCCCCCTTAGAGGTGATCCTAAAAGTTTTCTCAAGAATTTTCTTACCGTTATCGCCGTATTCCCATTTGTTTTGCTCGGCGAGTTCTCCGTTTTCGTATTTTTCCTCAAGCGTTTTATTGCCGTTTTCGTCGTATTCCCAAACAAAACGCTCATGCTCCTCACCGTCGTAATAAACGATTTTGAGCGTTTGATTGCCGTTTGTCCAACCGTGTTTTTCGGTTATCTCACCGCCGTAACCGTAATGTACCTCGGTCGTTTTTTCGCCGTTTTCATCGTAAAAATATTCGGTTTTTCCGATTTCGTACTTATCCGTGTCACTATTGGATATGTCAATATCATATAAAACACTTAGTATCAGTAAACCGTCGTGGTTATAGATGTAAACTTCTTTGGTACCGCGGCCTTCTTCGTCGACTATTATCAATGAGCTCAATCTTCCGTCGGAATATTCGTAATAATGCTTTTCCGTCGTTTCTACGTTGCGCTTCTTATTGTACTTCTCCATATAAGAAAGCTTGCCGCTTTCGATGTAATCATACACGTATTTATGACTTGTATATTCGTTATTCGAAAAATCAAGCGTAATGTCGCCGTTTTCATTCTTCTCGTATTTAGTTATTACGTTTCCTTCTTCGTCGTATATGACGCGTAAGCGCTCTTCGCCATTCTCGTTATAATCGTATATTTCCGTTGATTTTAAATCCTCATATTCATCGTAAGTGGTGACTTCCTTATGCAGATAAACAAGCTTGAAATCCTTTAATATCTTTTTGCTGTCTTTGTAATTTCCGAGCGTTTTAAGCGTGACGTACGCTTCCTTGTAATTACCGTCTTCGATGTCCTCAAGCGCGCCGTTATACTTCACCGCAGGGATTATATACGCAACCGTTAAAAATATAATACAGACAGCAAGAACCAACGAGATAAATGCGATAATTATCGTCCTTTTGTGCCTTGCAAAAAAGCTTTTCTTCATGTCTGCAATATTCATTTCGCCGTTCATCGTTCCTGCCTCCTTTATCGTTCTATAATTAATACTCGTCAAAAATCTCTAAAGGTTTCATTTTTTTATAATTATATCACCCTTTTTATGCTTTTTCAACGATAAAAAAGAACCTCTCGCGGAGGTTCTTTTTCGTTTAATTAAACTTAATAATATATCCCTGACCGTCCTCGAACACCCAAGCGCGGTCATTAAACGGCTGTGAGCCGCAATCAAACCCGTCGGGAGTAAGAACGGTTCCGTTCGACGAAATATAATAGCTTCTTCCGTCCTTTATTGCAAGATAAACACCGAGAGGCTGACCCTCTGTCTGTGTTGTCGTTATGAAGTCGTATTCAAACGGAATTATAATTTTTTCGTCGCTCGCAACGCCGTATTTACCGAGCTTCGATTCGTCGATAATAGGAGCATCTGTTCCGTCGAAATTATCAAGCGGCGACTTTTCGGCTGTATATAAACGGCAAGGCATCTGCCCCTTTATTCCGCTCAGATCAAGGTCGATAACGTATACCTTTTTGTCGGCCTCGGAATAAATTGCCTCGTATGAGAAGTCATGAGCAGGTATCACGAACTCGTCCAAATCAAACGTTACGTTGTTTTCGCTTGTGCGCGTAAACCGAATAATTTGCTCATAATCCCCGTCCACGAATTCGCCGGGATTGAGATCCATCCAATTCAGGTCACACGGCTCGTATCTGCCGTGCAAAGCGTGATAGTAAGCGCCGTTGACTGCGTCAAAAAAGCGGGTGACGGTTCCGTCGTAAATAGCAGTAATGCCGCCGCTTACACTCGTAAGGCATTCAACAGCCTGCAAGGGGCTTGTCTTGGTATAAACGATGCTGTATCCTTTTGCAGCCTTGGCAAAATCATATCTATCCATCTTATAAAGATCGTCGTAAGTTATATCGCCCAAAGGAGTCGAAACGTCGGTATCCGAGCTTTCGGTGTCCGAGCTTTCGGGGACCGAGTTTTCCTGTGTCGGCTTCGACGAATTATCGATTATAGTATTGCTGTAATCGTCGGGTACAGACGTGCTGTACCACGGCTTGCTTTCCTCGGTCGTTGCCGAAGAATCGGAATCTCCCACCGTCTCCTCCGACGTATCGCACGAAGCCAAAAAGCAGCTCAAACCAAGCAGGAAAATAAGTAAAATAGATGTCAGTTTTTTCATATTCTGCCTCCAAAAAGATTGTCTTCACCCAATAAGACGAAAAAACATATACTTTTGTCACATAATTTCAAAAAAAGTTAAGGGAAAACCTTAACTCTTTTTGTCAAACATATTTCTGCATCTTGGGCAGGTTATTGTAATTTTGCCTCTGCCGCGGGGTACGCGCAGACGCGATTTACATTTGGGGCATTTGAAATAACGGTGATTGCGGTCGGCAAGACGCATAAAGAAATTCTTCACCGGTCTGAAAAAGGTCTTTACCCTTCCCCAAATTCGCAAAAACACCATATTTTCGGCGCGTCTTTTGTAAAAATTACGCGAAAACGCACGCATAAGCCAAAGCGCAAGGAACATCAACTGCAGCATCGACAAAATAAGGTCGCCGATACCGTAGGTGAAAAAGGTTGCAATGCCGAAAACAAGCGAAACGAGCATTATAAAAAGGTTTAAATGGTCGTTTCCGTATCTCCCCATTAAAAATCTGCGGAACAATTTATCACATCCAAACGTTTTGCACATTTGAGGCGAGTGCAGATTGAAAAAACCGAGATGCAGTTGTAGAAACCTACTGCAAATCGAGGTTTGTTCGATATGTGCCGCATCAAAGCGCAAAAGAAATTATTTACAGTTATTTTCGAATATCCAAGCCGAACGGCACATTTCTTCAAGACCGCGTTCAGCCTTCCAGCCGATTTCCTCAAACGCCTTGCTTGCATCCGCATAGCATTCGCCTATATCGCCGGGACGGCGGTCGGTGATTTGATAAGGAATCTTCATACCGTTAACGCGTTCAAAGGTGTGAACCATATCGAGAACCGCATAGCCGTTACCTGTACCGAGGTTGTAAACCGAAGCGCCCTCCTTTTCGAGCGCCTTAAGAGCCGCATAGTGACCTGCCGCAAGGTCGAGCACGTGGATAAAGTCACGCACGCCTGTGCCGTCGTGAGTTTCGTAATCGTTGCCGAAAACGTTAAGGTGAGGAAGGATACCCTTTGCAACACGGGTAACGTAGGGCATAAGATTGTTGGGGATACCGTTGGGGTTATCACCGATAAGACCGCTTTCGTGCGCGCCGATGGGATTGAAGTAACGAAGAAGAACTACCGAAAAACGCTTATCGGCAACGCAAAGGTCCTGAAGAATCTGTTCGATAAACAGCTTGGTGGTGCCGTAAGGGTTGGTTGTGGAAAGCGGGAAATCTTCCTTGATCGGAACGCTTTCGGGCTTGCCGTAAACGGTAGCGCTCGACGAGAAAACAAGCTTAAAGCAACCGTGATCGCGCATTTCATAAATAAGGTTAAGGGTGCCGGTGATGTTGTTGTGGTAATATTCGATAGGCATAGCAACCGATTCGCCAACCGCCTTAAGTCCAGCAAAATGGATAACGGTGTCGATATCGTTTTCATCAAATACCTTCTTAACGCCTTCGCGGTCAAGAAGGTCGATTTCGTAAAACTTGGGACGGATGCCGGTGATGGTTTCGATATGGTCAACTACCTCTGCCTTGGAGTTGGAAAGGTTATCGAGAATAACGATTTCCTTGCCCTTTTGAATAAAATCAACGCAGGTATGCGAGCCGATATAGCCCGTACCGCCGGTAATAAGTACGCTCATTTGGAATACCTCTGTATAGCTTTATTGTTTGTACCTTAAGTATAATATCATATTAGGCTTTTGTCAAGCAGAAAGAAGAGTCACAAACGATAACATTTTTGTTGACATTGTTATATTTTTCATATAGAATACAGATGTATTAATATGCCGCAAGGTAAATATACTCTCTTTGGAGAGTGAATTTATGAAACGGTATATTATCATCGCTATTTCGGTATTTGTGTTAACCTGCTTAACCGTTTTTGCCTTTACTGTGCCGATATTTTCATCGGAAAGCAAAAACGAATTTTTGTACCCGACAAACGGCTTGGAATCAATCGATTTCCAAGGCGATATGCCCACCCACGCCGCAAGGTGTATGACGGTTATCGATGCAAAAACGGGCAACGTGCTCTTTTCGCACAACTCACGCGAAAAACGCGGTATGGCAAGCACGACGAAAATAATGACCGCCCTTGTCGCTATCGAAAACCAAAGCCCCGAAGCCGAATTTGTAATCCCCAAGGAGGCTGTCGGTATCGAGGGCAGCTCGGTCTATCTTAAAGAGGGCGAAAAGCTTACTCTGAAAGAGCTTTTGTATTGCCTTTTGCTCGAAAGCGGAAACGATGCGGCAACCGCAATCGCAATATCCGTCGGCAACAGCGAAGCCGAATTCGTCAATATGATGAACGAAAAGGCGCGTGAATTCGGACTGACCGATACAAGCTTTGCAAATCCTCACGGATTAAGCAACGAAAATCACTATACAACCGCGCACGACCTTGCGATAATTACCGCAAAAGCGATGCAACATCCGCTGTTTTGCGAAATCGTTGCAACAAAAACCATGTCGGTGCGCTATGACGGAATCGAAAACGGCAGACGCTTGGTCAACCACAACAAGCTGCTTTTCGGCTATAGCTTTGCAATCGGCGTTAAAACGGGTTATACAAAGCGCGACGGTAAATGTTTGGTAAGCGCCGCCGAAAAAGACGGTATGAAGCTTATTGCCGTCACTTTGCAGGACGCATTCCCTACCGCAACACATAAAACCCTGCTCGATTTCGCCTTTTCAACGCACGAAAATATAAAGCTTGCCGATATCGGCGAATTGGAATCGAGCTTACCGATAAAAAACGGCGAAAAGCAATTTTCAACCGTAAAGAACCTCATCCCTGCCGAAATATTACTTCCCAAAAACGCAAAAGTTACCTGCGAGGTTTTTCTTCCGCAAATGCTTTATGCGCCCGTCGGGAAAAACGAATCCGTCGGCTATGCGTTATTCCGCGCAAACGGGAAAGAGGTTTACATAATCACTTTAGAATCAACCGAAGAAATAAAAGAAAAAAAGAAAACTTTAGCAGAAAAGCTTTTTGGAGAATAAACTTATGGAAAGCATCAAGCTTCAAAAATACGTTGCCGATTGCGGACTTATGTCACGCAGAGCGGCTGAAAAAGAAATTGAAATGGGTTATTTTGCCGTCAACGGCGCAACCGCTTCTATCGGTATGCGTGTCGACCCGAACAGCGATGCAGTAACCTACAAGGGCAAGCCCGTTGTTATGAAGTCCGACAGAAAAGTTTACATAATGTTAAACAAGCCCAAGGGCGTCGTTACCACGATGAGCGACGAAAAGGGCAGAAAAAACGTCGGCGAATTGGTCGACGTCGGCATACGCGTTTACCCTATCGGCCGTCTTGACCTTAACAGCGAAGGACTTTTGCTTATGACCAACGACGGCGAGCTTGCAAATGCGATTGCCCACCCGAGAGGCGAAATAAAAAAGGTTTATGCCGTAACGCTTAAGGGCAAGGTCGAAAACGAAGAGCTTGACAGATTACGCGCAGTGCGTGAGCTTGACGGTGAAAAAATACAACCCGTCGGCGTTGAGCTTGTAAGCCGTAACGAAGTTAGCAGTGTTGTAAAATTCACTCTTTCCGAGGGAAAGAACCGTGAAATACGCCGTATTTGCGAAAAAGTCGGCGTTTATATAAGCAAGCTTAAAAGAATCTCGCTCGGTCCGATACGCTTGGGCGATTTAAAAACCGGAGAATTCCGCGAGCTCAATTCGAGCGAGCTTCGCGCATTAAAAAGCGCCGTTAAGGGCGAAAAAGGAAGCAAAAAATGAGTAACGAAATGACTTTTGAAACCGCACTTGCACGACTCGAGCAAATCGTGCGCGCACTTGAAGGCGGCAACGTACCGCTTGAAGACCTTATAAAGCTTTTTGACGAGGGAACAAATCTCGTTAAATTCTGCACCGGCGCTTTGGATAAGGCAGAGGAAAAGGTTCGACTTCTTCAAATGAAGGACGGTGTATTGACAACAGAGGAGTTCGATAAATAATGAACTTCATTCAAGCACTCGACAAATATGCCCAATCAACCGAAAACAGACTTTTATACCATACCGAAAGAAAATCGGGCGGTGTCGGCTCTCTCGACGAGGCGATAAATTATTCGCTCTTGGGTGGCGGAAAGCGTTTACGTGCCTACCTCGTGCAGGAGTTTTGCAGTCTTTGCGGCAGAACCGCCGAGCATTCGGTCGATTATGCCTGCGCTATCGAAATGGTGCACGCGTTTTCGCTTATCCACGACGATTTACCGAGTATGGATAACGACGATATGCGCCGCGGAAAGCCGTCAAACCACAAGGCGTTCGGCGAGGCGACCGCCATTCTTGCGGGCGATTCTCTCGCGCTCGATGCATTTTCGGTAATATGCGGTAACGAATTTTGCCAATCTTCCCAAAACGAGCAGGCGGTTATCGCTCTGTCAAGATATTCGGGCTCGCTCGGAATGTGCGCAGGTCAGAAAATCGATCTCGACGGCGAGGGTAAAAGGCTTGATATCGACACTCTGACGCGTCTTGTCGACCTCAAAACCGGCGCGTTGTTCTCCTGCGCGTGTCTGCTCGGCTGTATCGCGGCAAACGCAAGCGACAGACAAAAGGAAGCTGCAAAATCCTTCGGTCTTCTTACGGGCAGAGCGTTCCAGATAGCGGACGATCTTTTAGACATTTATTCAACCCCCGAGGTTTTGGGAAAAACTATCGGCAAGGATGCATTAAATGAGAAAAGCACCTTCGTTTCGCTTTTGGGCGAAAACGGTGCGAGGGTCAAGGCTCTTGAATATATCGAAGAAGCAAAAAACGCGCTTGACGAATTTGACGATTCATCGGCAAAAGACCGTCTGAACGAATTTTGCGATTATATTCTTGCGAGAAAGAAATAATAAAATTAACAGAAATATACAAGGAAATTCAAACCTATATAATATAATTCGTGCTAAATGGTCTTGAATTTCTGTATATTTTGTGTTATATTATACACGATGGCGCAGTATCCTAGTTGTTCTTTCGCTGCTGAAAGCGTGCCTAAAAATACGCGTAAAGGCAAATCGATGAAGCTCCTTGTGCTTGCTGTCTATGCCCAATAGAGGGTGGGTGCTGGGAGAATAGGTTTGTGGGCGGTCTGTAATGGCATACGGAATTCGACCCACCTACCTTTGGAGGCTTTTTTCTGTGGATATCCGTACTCGTAAGGGGTAAGCCCTTAGCATATGAGTTATCTACAGTCTAAAGATTAAACCTATCATGCGGTGCATTTTTTGACGCTGTGGATAGATGTAGCCTGCCTTGCGTGGATATCGGCGGATACAGGTCTCGCCCGTCGGCGATTAGCTACCAAAGACGGGATATCCCTGTTGAAATCATATCTGCAAAAGAGGATTAGGCAGAATAGAAAAGGGCATTGAGGAAAACTCCTAGGCTGAGATAGCGCTTTTAAATCGGCACAAAGGCACAAAACGGATTGCAGTGTGGACTTATAGGCAATCAAGTCGCGGATACAGTAATGTACCGCCTCGGACTTTAAAGGGGAACCGCTTCATTGGCGACAAGGAGTAGTTTGTGGGGAAAACCTACTTGACCGCAAGCCACAAAGTTTACGTTTTGTGCCGCCATCTTTTTCTCCCCAAAAATGCAAGCATTTTCGGGGACCCCATATTTATTACCCCAAAAACATAAATGTTTTCGGGGACCCCGTTTTATTCACTGTTGTCACCTTCGTTTAAAAGGAACGGTTCGGGGAAAAATTCAATTTCAAACATTTTTACATTTGGAGCATTATGGACGATAAACCTTCCCCGCGATGTCGGGACAAAAAGAAAAAGAAAAACGGCAGAACGAAATGGATAGTAATCGCCTTTTCCCTCTCGTTTTTCATCACGGCTATCCTTTCCGCCGCAAGTGATAAGGTCGTTAACGTTATGTCGCTTTTTGCCGCGACTGCGGTACTTGTGGCGATTATTGCATTGGGTATAATTTTCGATATAATCGGTCTTGCAGTAACCACAGCCGATATAAAGCCCTTTAACTCGATGGCGGCAAGAAGACTCAAAACCGGACAAAAGGCGGTAAGCCTTATCAACAATGCCGAAAAGGTAAGCTCGTTCTGTAACGATATAGTCGGCGATATCGCAGGCGTTGTCAGCGGTGCGACCGGCGCAGGCATTGCAATAAAGCTTTTCTCGGAAATGGATGGCGATATCGCGTTTCTTCTCACCCTTGCGCTCACCTCGCTTATTTCGGCAATAACCGTCGGCGGCAAGGCGATGGGAAAATCGATCGCGATTAATCACAGCACGAAAATAGTTACGTTTGTCGCAAAAATCCTTTGCGGCTTTAGGAAATAACAAAATCAATAAATCGGAGAAAACTCCGCTTCATCGCGCCGGCTCACCACCGACGCGATATTCGGATATAGTGAAATGATCCTCGAAAAAATCAATTCGCCAAAGGATCTTAAGGATCTCGGCGCTGAAGAATTACAAACCCTGTCAAGCGAAATACGAGCAGAGCTTTTAAAAACCGTATCGGTAAACGGCGGACACCTTGCCGCCAACCTTTGCGTTGTCGAGCTTACGGTTGCATTGCACCGTGTTTTCAATTCGCCTGACGACAAGATAATATTTGACGTCGGACACCAAAGCTATGTCCACAAGCTCCTCACTGGCAGACGCGGGGAGTTTAACACGCTTCGCCAATCGGGCGGCATTTCGGGCTTCCCGAAAAGGTCGGAAAGCGAACACGATGCATTCGGCGCGGGACACAGCTCAACGTCGATTTCGGCTGCGGCAGGAATTGCGGCGGCTAATTCGCTTCTCGGCAACGGCACCTATACCGTTGCTGTAGTCGGCGACGGCGCTTTTACCGGCGGTATGATTTATGAAGCGCTCAACAACTGCGCCGATAAGGAAAAGCTTATAATCGTGCTTAACGATAACGATATGAGCATTTCGCCCAACGTCGGAGGAATGAGCCGCTATTTCTCAAAGGTGCGTACAAGCGCAAAATATTTCAGCTTCAAAAACCGCACTAAACGCTTTTTCAAAAGCATCCCCCTAATCGGCAACGGAATTTTAAAATTCGGCACCGCAGTCAAAAACCGCTTTAAAAAGCTTGTAATGAGTCAAAACTTCTTCGAGCAGTTCGGTCTTTCCTATTACGGCCCCGTCGACGGCAACGACATCAAGCATCTCGAGCGTGTCCTTAACGAAGCAAAGGACGATAAAAAATGCGCCGTCGTACACGTCTGCACCACAAAGGGCAAGGGCTATAAATTTGCCGAGGAGCGTCCCGACCTGTTCCACGGTGTTTCGGGCTTTGACA
>JAZTXY010000021.1:0-3864 GCA_045636665.1 Eubacteriales bacterium | reverse complement strand
CGGCATTGCGATAAATGCACAGCTTGTGCTTTGTAAGGGAATTAACGACAAAGCAGAGCTTGAAAATTCGCTTTCCGACCTTGTCAAGCTTCAAAATATCGAATCGATCGCGCTTGTGCCCTGCGGACTTACGGGCCACCGCGAGGGTCTTTACGAATTAAGCCCGTTTGATAAGGAAAGCGCCAACGCGGTTATCGATATCGCAAATGCATACGGCGAAAAATGTCTTAACGATAAGGGAATGCGTCTTATCTATCCGTCCGACGAATTTTTCCTCACCGCAAATCGCGAAATACCCGATGAAGGCTATTACGAGGGCTATCCTCAGCTTGAAAACGGCGTCGGAATGATAAGAAACGATATTACCGAATTTCTTGAATGTCTTGAAAATCTCGATGATTTGGAGTATAATAGAAAAGTAACAGTCGCAACCGGCTATGCCGCAAAGGAACATTTACAAGCCCTTGCAAGGCTCGCGACCGAAAAATACGAAAAATTGCAGGTGACTGTCGCGCCGATACGCAACGATTTCTTCGGCGGAAGCGTAACGGTAAGCGGTCTTGTCACGGGCGGCGATATCATCGCTCAATTAAAGGATACCAACGTCGGCGATGAATTGCTTATCCCCGAAAATATGCTTCGCGCGCAAGGCGACCTGTTCCTTGATGACGTTTCGGTTGAAGACGTCGAAAATGCTCTCTCGGTCAAAATAAGAGTAGTTTCAAGCGGCGGATATAACCTTTGCGAAGCAATAACGGGATTACAGGAATAAAAGTAACCAAGCCCTCACGAAAGGACTGATTTTAAATGGCAAAATGTACGGTTGCTGTTGTCGGCAGACCAAACGTCGGCAAAAGCACATTCTTTAACAAAATAGCGGGTGAACGCATTTCTATCGTCGAGGATACCCCCGGTGTAACTCGCGACAGAATCTATTGCGACGTTGAATGGAACGGCAGACAAATGCTGTTTATCGACACGGGCGGTATCGAACCCACCACCGAAAATACGCTTCTCCGCCAAATGCGTGACCAAGCGCTTATCGCAATCGGTTCTGCCGACGTTATCATTTTTATGACCGAGCTTTCGGTCGGTGTCACCGCGGCGGATAGGGAAATTGCCTCGATGCTCAAAAAGAGCCGCAAGCCGATAATCGTTGCGGTCAACAAGGTCGACACCATCGGTGAAGTGCCCGCAGGCTTTTATGAATTTTACGAGCTCGGCTTTGAGGACGTAATCCCCGTTTCCTCGGTACACGGCACGGGTACGGGCGATATTCTCGACTGCGTTATATCCTATCTCCCCGAGGAGGTAAGCAACCCCGAGGAGGAAGGCGCTATCCGCGTTGCCGTTATCGGTAAACCGAACGCAGGTAAATCGAGCATAATCAACCGCATCACGGGCGAGGACAGAGCGATAGTTTCGGATATGCCCGGCACGACCAGAGATGCTATCGACAGCTTTGTCGAAAATAAACACGGCAAATATATCTTCGTCGATACCGCAGGTATAAGAAGAAGCGCAAAGGTTGAGGACAGGATCGAAAAATATTCGGTCATCCGCGCCAATGCCGCTGTCGAAAAGGCAGACGTTTGCCTTATTATGGTCGATGCAAACGAGGGCGTTACAGCTCAGGACGAACGTATTGCGGGACTTGCGCATAACGCAGGTAAATCGAGCATAATCGTTATTAATAAGTGGGATAGCTTGGAGCACGATAATTCCTCGGTAAACAACTATAAAAAGGACGTTTACACTGCGCTTACCTATATGCGCTATGCTCCCGTTGCCTTTGTTTCGGCAAAAACCGGACAAAGAGTCGATAAGCTCTATTCCACAATCAACGAAATACACGAAAACGCAAACCGCCGTATCACTACGGGCTTGCTGAACGATTTTCTTTCCGACGTTACGGCAAGGGTTCAACCGCCGTCCGACAAGGGCAGAAGATTGAAGATATATTATATGACTCAAACGGGCGTAACACCCCCCACCTTCGTTCTTTTCTGTAACGATTCCGAGCTTTTCCATTTCTCCTATCAGCGCTATATCGAAAACTGTCTGCGCGAAGCGTTTGACTTTTCGGGCACGCCGATACGCTTCGTAATCAAACAAAAGGGCGAAAATCCCAAAGGAGTTGAAATCAAATGAGATATTTACTCGACCTTGATCCCAACAACAACTTTTTCGGCTTAGTTTCAAAATGGCTCGTCAGCCTCCAGGATTCGGGCATTTTCACCGTTGCAACGGTCGGCACTTGGATAATCTGTGCCGTTATCGCCTATCTTTTAGGCTCGCTCAATTCGGCAATCATCGTTTCGCGCTATAAGTTCAAGCAGGATATCCGTTCCTTCGGCAGCGGTAATGCGGGACTTACCAATATGCACCGCGTTTACGGCAAAGACGGCGCGGTTTGGACTCTGCTCGGCGACGTTGCAAAGCAGCTCGTTTCGGTGTTTATCGGTTCTGTTATGTTCGGCAGAATGGGCGCATACCTCGCAGGCGCATTCTGTATGATAGGCCATATTTTCCCCGTATATTACCGCTTTAAGGGCGGCAAGGGCGTTCTTACCGCCGCTACGATGATATTGCTTATCGACCCGATGATATTTGCGGTGCTTATCGTAATCTTTGCGTTGGTGCTTCTCATCACGCGCTACGTTTCGCTTTCCTCGATCATCGCGGCGCTCGTTTATCCTGCGGCTATCCGTATCGCCTACGGTATGGAACACGCGTTTGAGCTTTTCTTCGCGCTCTTTGTCGGTATTTTGGTCATCTATATGCACCGTTCAAACCTCTACCGTATCTTCAATAATCAGGAATCGAAGTTCTCCTTCCGCAAAAAGCCCGAGCCCGAGGAAATTATGGATATGGAAGACAAGGAAAACGACGGCGATAATACCTATTATCCCCCTGCAACCCAAAAGAAAAAGAAGAAAAAATAATAACAAAGCAAATTCAAACGAAAAGAGGTGAAATTCCATGCCGCTTGCCGACAGTGTACGTCCGAAAAGCTTCGATGACGTTGCGGGACAAAAGCATCTGCTTGCCAAAAACGCGCCGTTCCGCCGTATTATCGAAAGCGGACATATCCCGTCGCTCGTCTTTCACGGACCTCCCGGTACCGGCAAAACAACCGTTGCCGATATCGTCGCAAAGCAAACGGGCAGGGAATTTTACCGCATAAACGCAACGGTTGCCTCGCTTTCTGACATAAAGGATATATTATCGCTTTCTCAAACGATTACCGCCTATGACGGAATAATCCTTTATATCGATGAAATTCAGTATTTCAACAAAAAGCAACAGCAATCGCTTCTCGAATACGTCGAGGACGGTCGTGTAACGCTTATAAGCTCAACCACCGAAAACCCCTTCTTTTCGCTCTATCCCGCGCTTTTGTCACGCTCAAGCGTGTTTGAATTTAAGCCCGTCGACGCAAAGGATATGCTTCCCGCGTTGCGACGCGCGTTTGATTATTGCAACAAGTCATCGGGGCTTAATAAGGAATGCTCGGATGATGTTTTGCTTGCCATCGCAAACGGATGCGGCGGTGACGTACGAAAGGCGCTCGGCGCGTTGGAAAACGTCTATTACGCAAGTGAAAACCTGTTGTCGGGCGAATTGGCTCATCAGCTTGCACAAAGGTCGGGCATCCGCTTCGACCGTGACGGTAACGAGCATTACGACCTTCTTTCCGCGTTCCAAAAATCGATTCGCGGCTCCGACCCCGATGCCGCAATATTCTATCTCGCTCGGATTTTGGAGGGCGGCGATTTAATATCGGCTTGCCGACGCTTGATGGTCATCGCGTGTGAGGATATCGGTCTTGCATATCCCATGTGCATCCCAATAGTAAAGGCT
>JAZTXY010000020.1:0-9882 GCA_045636665.1 Eubacteriales bacterium | reverse complement strand
CCACAATTATCCGTCAGTCGCAAAGAACCGAAAAATTTATGCTTTAATTATATCATACCGCTATTTTTATGTCAAGGCACATCGTTACAAAAATATATAATTTTGTCGGTTTTTAAACATCAAATTATACTAATTTTTTATAACCGATTCGCAATAAGCACAGCACTTGCTTTCGCCGTTGGAAAGGACGGCAAAATCAAGTCCGCGTTCAATTTGCGAGATGCAGCGCTTGTTGGTGCAAAGGTTGGCTTCGGTATATGTAAATTCGCCGTTTCTTGCAGGGTGTTCAAGCTTCGCTTCGCTTAAAAGCTTGAGTATCAATGCTTTACGCATTATCTTTCCGTTTGCAACCTGCTTGAAGTAGCAAGCTCTTTCATCCTTATCGACGTCAACCGAAATTTCTTCTACTCTGGGAAGCGGATGGAGAACGATCATATCGGATTTTGCGTTCTTAAGCTTTTCGGCATTAAGGATATAACGCGATTTGAGGCGTTCATATTCATCCTGATCGTCAAAGCGCTCGCCTTGGACTCTTGTCATATAAAGAATATCCAATTCGGGCAATACCGATTCAAGGTCATCGGTTTCTTGATAAGGCATATTATGCTTTTCGATAACGTCACGCTTGATATTTTCGGGAAGCACAAGCTCATCGGGAGAGATAAGCACGATTTTGATTCCGCTGTATCTCGAAAGTGCGTGAATGAGCGAATGAACGGGTCTGCCGTATTTCAAGTCGCCGCAAAAACCGACGGTAAGGTCGTTAAATCTTCCCTTTTCGCGGTGAATGGTAAGCAAATCGGCAAGGGTTTGGGTGGGGTGTGCGTGTCCGCCGTCGCCTGCGTTGATAACCGGAATGCTTGCGTTAAGCGAAGCAACCAACGGTGCGCCCTCCAAGGGGTGACGCATTGCGATTATATCGGCATAACAGCTTACCACACGCGCGGTGTCGGCAACGGTTTCGCCCTTTGAAGCCGAGGTATTCTTCGCATCCGAAAAGCCGATGACAGAGCCGCCCAATTCGAGCATTGCGGACTCGAAGGAAAGACGGGTTCTTGTTGACGGCTCGAAAAAGAGGGTTGCGAGCTTTTTGCCGCGGCAGCATTCCAAATATTTTTCGGGGTTTTCAATCATATCGCAAGCGGTTTTGATAAGCTCATCCAATTCGCTTACTGTAAGATCGAGGATATCGATTACGCTTCTCATTGCTTTGCTCCGTTTACAGCGAGATAATTTTTGATACGTTCAACGTTTTCCTTGTTGGATTCGTCTTCTTCAAGATATTCGATGATATCGTAAACGTCAACAACCGAATATACGGGGAAACCGAATTCCTCGCCGACTTCTGCCATAGCGGATTTTTCGGTCTTGCCCTTTTCCTTACGGTCAACCATTACGAAGGTTGCGGCAACCTTCGCCCCTTCGACAGAGGAAAGGATAGCCATACTTTCGCGGATAGCGGTGCCTGCGGTGATAACGTCTTCAACGATAACGATTTCTTCGCCTGCCTTGGGAACGTAGCCGACGAAAACGCCGCCTTCGCCGTGGTCCTTTGCCTCTTTACGGTTGAAGAAGAAAGGAACGTCAAGGCCGTTTTTCGCAAGTGCTACTGCCGCGGAAACGGCGATAGAGATGCCCTTGTATGCAGGTCCGTAAAGAACGGTTCTTTTGTTTCCGATTTTTTCAAAATATGCTTTCGCATAGAATTCGCCTAATTTTTGGATTTGTTCGCCTGTTTTGATTTCGCCCGCATTGATGAAATAAGGGATTTTTCTGCCGCTTTTTGCGGTAAAATCGCCGAATTTAAGTACGCCTGCGGATTGTAAAAATTGAATAAACTCTCTTTTGTATCCTTCCATTATAAAGCCCTCCTGTTAATCAACAAACTCGCGCACGCAACGTTCGTATGCGGCAACGGGGTCTTCTGCGGCAGTGATAGGTCTGCCGACAACGATGTAGTCGGAGCCGATGAGCTTCGCTTGTTCGGGTGTCATAACGCGCTTTTGGTCGCCGATTTCGCCATCGGCAAAGCGTACGCCGGGGGTTACGGTAATAAAGCTGTCGCCGCAACGTTCGTGAACCTTGCCTGCTTCAAGCGGCGAGCAAACGACACCGTCAAGACCTGCTTTTTTAGCGTTTTCGGCATAGTGCATTACTACTTCGTCGATAGGCGCTTTGATAAGGAGGTCGTTTTCCATGCTTTCTTGGTCGGTACTTGTGAGCTGGGTAACCGCGATGAGGAGAGGACGGCTTCCGTCGGGACGGGTGAGTCCTTCAATAGCGGCTTCCATCATACGCACTGTGCCGCCTGCGTGGAGGTTGGTTATATCGACACCGAGGTTGGAAAGCACCGCCATAGACTTTTTAACGGTATTGGGAATATCGTGAAGCTTCAAATCGAGGAATATTTTATGTCCTCTTGCCTTAATCTCGCGAACGATTGCGGGACCTTCGGCATAATAAAGCTCCATACCGATTTTTACAAAAGGTTTTTTACCGGTGAATTTATCGAGAAATTCAAAGGTTTTTTCTGCGCTTGAAAAGTCACAAGCGATGATTACGTCCTTACCCATTGTGTGCTGCTCCTATTATATCTTTTAAATTTTCTATTCTGTATTTTTCCATCGCCTTGGGCAATTCCTCGACGATTGTCTTGCAAGCAAAGGGATCAACAAGGTTTTGCGCACCCACCTCGACCGCAGTTGCGCCCGCAAGCATCATTTCGATAACGTCATCGGCACAGCTTACGCCGCCCATACCGATAACCGGAACCTCGACGGCAGAAGATACCTGATAGACCATTCTGACCGCCACGGGAAAGATTGCCTTGCCCGAAAAGCCGCCCATTTTGTTGGCAATTATCGGTTTTTTTCTGTTAAGATCAATGCGCATACCGAGCATTGTGTTTATAAGGCTTATTCCGTCGGCGCCTGCCTTTTCGCACGCCTTTGCGATTGCGACGATGTCGGTAACGTTGGGAGAAAGCTTTAAGATTACCGGCTTTTTGGTGACCGATTTGACTGCGCGGGTTACCTCTGCCGCCGCTTCGGGATCGGTACCGAAGGACATACCGCCGCCGTGTACGTTGGGACAGCTGATATTAACCTCAAGCCAACCTACCTGCTCGCATTTATCAAGCTTTTCGCAGGTGTATGCGTATTCCTCCACCGAAAAGCCCGATACGTTTGCCATAACCTTTTTGTTAAAGCATTTTTGAAGCTTGGGGAGTTCCTCGGAAATAACCTTTTCAACGCCGGGGTTTTGAAGTCCGACAGCGTTTATCATACCCGAGGTGCATTCGGCAATACGCGGTGTGGGATTGCCAAAGCGCGGCTCCTTGGTCGTTCCCTTAAAGGAAAACGTGCCGAGAAGATTTATGTCGTACAGCTCGGCAAATTCATAGCCGAAGCCGAACGTTCCGCTTGCGGGGATAACGGGATTGTCAAGCGTTATTCCGCAGAGATCTACTTTTGTGTTTACCATAAGATCTCCTCCTTATAAAGCACGGGACCTTCTTTACAGATACGCTTATAGCCGGTAACGGTTTTGCAGGAGCATCCCATACAAGCACCGAAGCCGCAGCCCATACGTTCTTCAAAGCTGTACTGTCCCGAGGTTTCAGACGAGTTGAATACCGCCTTGAGCATAGGTTCGGGGCCGCAGCAGAAGGTATAGGTATAGTCGGCGCCATCCATAAGCGCGGTTACAAAGCCCTTTGTACCGTGGCTTCCGTCGACAGTGGTAACGCCGACCTTACAGCCGAGAGCTTTGAATTCTTCCTCGTAAAACACTTCGTTTTTGGTGTTGAAGCCGAGAATTACAGATACTTCCTTTCCCTCTCCGATAAGCTTTTTCGCAAGGAGATACATCGGAGGAACACCGACACCGCCGCCGATAAGGAGCGGTTTGTCGCCCGAAAGAGAGGTATCATAACCGTTGCCGAGGCCTGTGAGCACGTCGAGAGTTCCGTTTGTCATTTTCGACATTTGCTCGGTACCCTTGCCGACAACCTTATAGATGATGGTTACGGTATCGCCTTCGCAGTCACACACAGAGATGGGACGGCGAAGGAAAAGACCGTCTAATTTAATGTTGATGAACTGTCCCGATGCGGTTATTGCGCTCGTATCGCCTTGAAGGCGCATACGCATAACGTTATCGGTAAGATGTATGTTTTCGATAATTTGAAACAGAGATTGCTTCATAGCTCAAACCTTTTATGAATCGATAGTGGAGATTGTGAGAGTGGTTTCCTCGAGTACGTCGAGAAGCACACGAACGGTATCCAAGGAAGTGAAAATAGTCACGTTGTTTTCGGTTGCAAGGTGGCGGATTTCATAACCGTCGCTTGCTTGTGCGTGCGCGGAGATGTCACGGGTGTTGATGATATATGCGATATGGCCCTGACGGATTGCTTCGGGAATTTCGTTCGAGCCGCTGCCGATCTTATTAAGAACGTGAGTACGGATACCGTTGCTCTTTAAGAACTGCGCGGTGCCCTCGGTTGCTTGGATGTTGAAGCCGAGGTTGTAGAAGCGGCGGATGAGAGGAAGCGCTTCCTCTTTGTCCTTATCCGCAACGGTTGCGAATACGGTGCCGTAGTTTTGGAGGTGCATACCCGATGCCTGAAGCGCCTTGAAGAGTGCGCGGTTGAGCTTATCGTCATAACCGATTGCTTCGCCGGTGGACTTCATTTCGGGAGAGAGATATGCATCAAGTCCGCGAATCTTATTGAACGAGAATACGGGAACCTTTACATACCAGCGCTTCTTTTCGTCGGGATAGATATCGAATATTCCCTGCTCCTTCAAGCTCTTGCCGAGAATTACCTCGGTTGCGATATCCGCAAGGCTGTAGCCCGTTGCCTTGGAAAGGAAGGGTACGGTACGCGAGGAACGGGGGTTAACCTCGATGATGAATACGTTTTCATCCTTATCGACGATGAACTGGATATTGAACAAGCCGACGATGCCGACACCAAGACCCAACTTCTTTGCGTATTGGAGGATGGTGCCCTTTACCTTATCGGAGATGCTGAATGCGGGATATACGCTTATCGAGTCGCCGGAGTGAACGCCGGTACGTTCAACAAGCTCCATAATACCGGGAACGAAAACGTCGCGTCCGTCACAGATAGCGTCGACCTCGACTTCCTTACCCTCGATATATTTATCAACAAGAACGGGCTTGTCCTCATCGATTTCAACCGCGGTGCGGAGGTAGCGGCGAAGCTGTTCTTCGTTTGCAACTATCTGCATTGCGCGTCCGCCGAGTACGAAGGAGGGACGAACAAGAACGGGATAGCCGATTTCCGATGCAGCGGCGATACCGTCTTCGATGTTGGTAACCGCCTTGCCCTTGGGCTGAGGAATACCGAGCGAGGAAAGAAGGCTTTCAAACGAATCGCGGTTTTCAGCACGGTCGATAGCTTCGCAATCGGTGCCGATAATCTTAACGCCGCGCTTCATAAGCGGTTCCGCAAGGTTGATGGCGGTTTGTCCGCCGAGCGATGCAATTACGCCGATAGGCTTTTCAAGCTCGATAATGTTCATAACGTCTTCGGGAGTGAGCGGTTCAAAATAAAGCTTATCTGCGGTAGTATAGTCGGTAGAAACGGTTTCGGGGTTGTTGTTTACGATGATAGCTTCATAGCCCGATTTTTTGATAGTGGTTACCGCGTGAACGGTGGAATAGTCAAATTCAACGCCCTGACCGATACGGATAGGACCTGCACCGAGAACAACGATTTTTTGCTTATCGGTAACGATCGACGCATTTTCGCCGGTGTAGGAAGAATAGAAGTAAGGAATATACGCGCCGGTGTGGCAGGTATCTACCATACGGTAAACGGGGAAAATATTTTCCTGCTTTCTAAGCGCGAAAATATCGAGCTCGTTCATTCCCCAAAGCTTTGCGATAATCTTGTCGCAGAAGCCGAGCTTCTTCGCTTCCTTAAGCATTTCGATATTGCCGACGTTCGCTTTAAGCTTTGCTTCGGTATCGACGATATTCTTATACGCTTCAAGGAAATAGGGGGTAATTTTTGTGATGTCGTGAATTTTATCGATAGATTCGCCGCGACGGAAAAGCTCACAAACACCGAACAAGGTATCATCCTTGAACACGTGGATGTATTCAAGAATTTCTTCGGTGGGCATATTGGTAAACTTGGGAATGCAATAGTGGTCTGCGCCCGTTTCAAGCGAACGAACCGCTTTAAGGAAGCATTCCTCGAGATTCGAGCCGATGCTCATAATTTCGCCGGTTGCCTTCATTTGGGTGCCCAAGGTATTGGGTGCGGTTGCGAATTTATCGAACGGGAATCTCGGAAGCTTTGCGATTACATAGTCAAGCTGGGGCTCGAATGCCGCGTTGGTGTTGGCGATAGCGGTATCCTCAAGTGCCATACCGACAGCAATTTTTGCGGTTACGCGTGCGATGGGATATCCGCTTGCCTTGGAAGCGAGCGCGGAAGAACGGGAAACGCGGGGATTTACCTCGATGAGGTAGTACTGACTCGAATGAGGATCGAGCGCAAATTGAACGTTACAGCCGCCTTCAATCTTCAATTCGCGGATGATTTTGATAGCGCTGTCGTTAAGCATTTTAAGGTCGTGGTCGGAAAGGGTCATTATAGGCGCAACAACGACCGAGTCACCGGTGTGGACACCGACGGGGTCGACGTTTTCCATACCGCAGATGGTTATTGCGTGGTCATTGGAGTCACGCATAACCTCAAATTCGATTTCTTTATAGCCCTTAACGCTCTTTTCGATAAGAACCTGATGTACGGGAGAAAGCTTGAACGCATTAAGACCGATTTCAACAAGCTCTTCTTCGTTGTTAGCAAATCCGCCGCCAGTACCGCCGAGAGTGAACGCAGGACGGAGAACAACGGGATAACCGATTGCCTTTGCAGCTTCCTTTGCTTCATCGATGCTGTAAGTGATTTCGGAAGGAATGGTGGGTTCGCCGATAGATTGGCAAAGCTCCTTAAAGAGCTCACGGTCTTCTGCTCTTTCGATAGATTCGCTGCTTGTACCCAAAAGCTCGACCTCGCATTCGCGAAGAACGCCCTTCTTTTCGAGCTGCATTGCAAGGTTAAGACCGGTTTGACCGCCGATACCGGGAAGAATAGCATCGGGACGTTCATAGCGAAGTATCTTCGCGATATATTCAAGAGTGAGCGGCTCCATATGCAACTTTTCGGCGATACTCGTGTCCGTCATAATAGTTGCGGGGTTGGAGTTACAAAGAACTACCTCGTAACCCTCCTCCTTAAGAGCAAGGCACGCTTGTGTTCCCGCATAGTCAAATTCGGCCGCCTGACCGATAACGATAGGTCCCGAACCGATGATAAGAATCTTTTTAATGTCTGTTCTCTTTGCCATTTTAAAAGCCCTCCTGAATACTTCTTCTATGTTTGTTAAATATTTTTATAAATTGCTTTGCCGTCCTTGACGGTGAGCTTACACACGCCCTGAAGTCTTTCGCCTTCGAAGGGGGTTGCTTTGCCCATCGAAAGGAAATCCTTGGGATCGACGGTAAATTCTTCGTTTACGTCCCAAACCGTTATATCGTTACCCATTGGGATACCGAAGCGTTTTCTTGGGTTGATGCAGAGCAAATCGACAAGCTTTTCAAACGTGAGCACGCCCGTTTTGACAAGTTTTGTGTAGAGCACGGGGAATGCGGTTTCCAAACCTACTATGCCGAATGCGCTTTTTTCAAGTCCCTTCGATTTTTCTTCTGCAGAGTGGGGTGCGTGGTCGGTCGCTATCATATCGATCGTGCCGTCGAGTATGCCCTCGATAAGCGCTTCCCTATCCTCTTTTCCGCGAAGCGGCGGATTCATTTTAAACCTGCCGTGCTCTTGAAGGTCGTTATCGTCAAGCACCAAGTAATGCGGTCCGGTTTCGCAGGTTATATCGACGCCGTCCTTTTTCGCTTGGCGAATGAGCGCCACGCTTTCCTTTGTCGAGATATGGCAAACGTGGTATTTACACCCGATTTCCTTGACAAGCTCGATATCGCGTGCGATTTGCGCATATTAGCTTACCGAGCAGATGCCGCGATGATTGTGGGCTTTCGCATAAACGCCGTCGTGGATATATCCGCCCTTGAGAAGCGAATTCACCTCGCAATGCGCGACGATCATTTTATCAAGCGCCTTTGCTTTGAGCATTGCTTCGCGCATTAAATCATCGGATTGCACGCCTCTGCCGTCATCGGTGAAGGCAATCGCAATATCGCGCATACCGCACATATCCGAAAGCTCGTTACCCGCTTCGTTAACGGTTATCGTACCGTAAGGATAGACGTTAATTACCGAATCTCTATCGATAATTTCCTTTTGAAGCATTATATTTTCGACACTGTCGGGAGTCGGGTTAAGGTTCGGCATTGTGCAGACCGCGGTATAACCTCCGCGCGCCGCCGAAAGCGAGCCGCTTTTTACCGTTTCTTTATAAGAAAAACCCGGTTCACGAAAATGCACATGCACATCGCAAAAACCGGGAAAAACAACATATTCTTTGTCATTGGAAAAAAGGTCTGCAAAAGAGGACAAAACACCCTCGGAATGAAGAGCAAAACCCGAAATCGATTCATTTCGTATGATTTTGAATTTACCCAAAGCGGACATAAATACTCCTCTTTCTGCGAAATTATTAACGTTTTCGCTCACAGACTCATTTCGAACAATTGTATCACAAAACAGTATATTTTGTCAATATGACATTTCGAACAAAAGGAAATTACTTATGTTCGAAATGTCTAATCATATTAACTATCTGAGTTCTTCGGGCAAAGAAGAGTCCTCATCGAGAGTCGCGCTTACCGTTTCGGCAAGCAATTCGATAGACTCCTTATCAGCGCCCTCCTGAACAGCAATTTTGAGGTATTTTCCGTATTCCTTTTCATAGCCGTATCCGCCGTAGATAACCGCAAGCAAGGATGCAGAGGGTTTGAAATTCGGGCAGATTTCCAACGCCTTGAGCGAATATTCAACCGCGCCCTCGTATTCGCCCTCTCTGTAATAAAGCTGAGCAAGGTTGTTGATTGCAAAATGATTGCTCGGGTTTGCTTCGATAGATTTTTTATAACACTCTACAGCATTACCGAAATCGTTCTTTTTGGCATAAAGAATGCCGAGATTACTTAATGCGGTAGCGTTTTGCGGAACGTTATCGAGCACTTGATTGTATTCTCTTATCGCTTCATCCATCAAGCCCCATTCCTCATAGCAAAGAGCCGAAAACAAGCATATAACGCCGAGGTCGTGCTTTGAAGGACGGAGAGATTTTAATTGTTCAAATGCGGAGATTGCTTTTTGATACTTCGATTCATTAAAAAGACGTATCGCTTCGAGCAAATTCTTGCGTGATTTCGGATCGCGCACAAATACGCCCTCGAGCTCCTTCGCGTAATGCTTTTCATAAAAAGCAAGAGGATTTCTCGAGCCTGCGCCTGCAAGCATCTTTGCAATGGATATGCCGAACGAAATCACGACGATAGCTACCTTAAAAAGATTTTCGGTGTAGGGTGTTCCGTTTACAGCGATGTCATATACATAAAATCCTATCGATGCGACGGCAAGAAGAACAAAAACAACGATCAAAGCTTTTTTCAATTTCATTAAAGCATCGCCTTCCTTAATTCTTCGTTCGATTTAATGCTTAAATATTTGGGTGCGATATCAAACACTGTCTTACAGCCGCTTTGACCCTCTTTGTTAAGTCTGTACGCCGCGCGTGCATAGGCAACGATGACCGATGCGGTAAATTCGGGATTCGAATCGAGCTTTAACGAATATTCTATAATATGGTTATGCTCGCCGTAAAAGCCGGTTTTTCCGCTTCTGATAACAAAGCCGCCGTGAGG
>JAZTXY010000019.1:0-2679 GCA_045636665.1 Eubacteriales bacterium | reverse complement strand
GCCGCTTAAAAGAGGCATAACGGAAAGGTTAACGTGGGTAGCGCTTCCTTCGATTTTTCCGCCGTAGGGGATAAAGAAGCTGCCGTTTGCACTGACGAATTCAACGTATTTGCCTGCGCCGGTAAGGGTTGCGATCTTGTCAAACACCTCGCGGCGGATAGCCTTGCCGTCTGTGATATCAACGACAATATCGGGGATGGTCCAAACGATATCGTCAACGCCGATGGTTTCGTCATCGGACGGAGGGGGAGCAACGTTTTTGAACACTACCGAAACAGTGGTGGTGGAAGCAACGACGTTGCTTAAAGTATATTGGTCATTGGTAAGCTGGGTTACAACACCACCGACACGGAATACGTCGACTGCGTAATCCTCGTCGGGAATAACGGTGATGGTGATGCTTTCGCCGGATTTAAGAATGATGCTTCCGCTCATTCCTCCGAAAACGGTTGTGGAGCCTGCAACTACTTTACCGCCCATGCTTGCGTTAATTTGAACCACGCAGTCGGAAACGGGAGGCTTATCGGATGCCCGGAAGGATGCGGAAACCGTAGTGGGACCGCCGGGAATGAAGAAATAAACGTTGCCGACGGCATCGCGGCGGGGTTCGGAAATTTCAATCGTGCCGTTTGCTTCATAGCCCGAAGCGGGAGTGCCGAAAAGCTTATAGTTTACGTCCTTGGTAAGATAAATCGTCTTAACCAACGGTTCGTTGGGGTTGGAGTTGAAAATTTCGTCAACGGGACTGCTGTCCGCGGTTTTTTGTATCGTGACAGTACCGGGGCCGTTGATGGTAATGGTAACGGGAACGACACCGTAAAGGAAAACGATATCGGTATTGCCTGCGAGGATAAAGGTTATCGAGGGTTCGGTAACCGTTTGCGCGGCGCCGTTGAGCGTGAGCGTTGCGGAAGCGGGATTGAAATCACCGTCAATCGTGAAATCAATCTTAACCTCATCACCGGTCATAAGCTGCTTGGTGTTAAGGTCAACGACCTCGCCGCCGACCGATATGGTATAAGCGGTTGCACCGAATGCCTTTACGGTAAGATTTGCGGGAATGGGCACGAGCTCGACCGTAACGGAGAGGGTGTAGGTAGCTCCCGCGGTAAGCGTATTGTATGTACCGCTGAATTTACCGTCAGCTTCGGTAAGCGATTGCATAAATTGCGCAACGCCGAAACTGGCACCTGTAATCTTGAAGCCGTATTTCGGTTCAACGGTTATGCTAAGGCTTTCGGCAGAACCGAAATAGCCGTCGGTTTTTACTTCGCCGTTAAAGGAAACGCTTACCGAGCTTGAATCTGCGCCTTGAACGACAACGTTGACCGTGTAAGCGTTGGGATCGGGCTCGCTCGTTTCGGGGTTGCTCGTTTCAGGCTCGCTCGATTCGGGGTTGCTTGTTTCGGGGTTACTTGCTTCGGGATCGCTCGATTCGGTATTGCCCGATTCGGGGTCGCTCGATTCTGTGTTACCTGTTTCGGGTGTCGAGCTGTCTGTTACAGCCGATGAATCCTCGTTTCCGACAGACGTATCGCCCTCGCCCTCCGCAAGCGCTAAAAAGGCAAAGGAGGTTATGGTTATGAGCAATGCAACAAGCATCGCGGCAAATCTGTAGGTTTTTTTCATAGTTCCTCCGAGTAAAATGTTTTTTGCGATTGACAAGCGACCGTCAATCTGCTATACTTTATCAATACTATATTATAACTATATTTTGCAAGATTGCAAGAGTTAAAGAACAATATTAAATTGTCGGAAAGAAAAAATTCATCGAAAGGACATATATTCAATGGCAGAAAAGAAATTTGTCGAGGAAATCACTCCTATGGAGGAGGATTTTGCTCAATGGTATACAGATATCGTTAAAAAAGCCGAAATGATCGAATATACCTCGGTCAAGGGCTGTCTTGTTATCCGCCCCTATGCCTATGCCGTATGGGAAAACATTCAGCGCATTCTTGATACCAAATTCAAGGAAACCGGACACGAAAACGTTTGTATGCCGATGTTCATTCCCGAAAGCCAGCTCCAAAAGGAAAAGGATCACGTCGAGGGCTTCGCACCCGAGGTTGCTTGGGTAACTCACGGCGGAAGCGAGCCGTTGGAGGATCGCCTTTGCGTACGTCCCACCAGCGAAACTCTGTTTTGCGAGCACTATTCGAATATTATTCACTCCTATCGCGACCTTCCCAAGCTTTATAACCAATGGGTAAGCGTTGTAAGATGGGAAAAGACAACGCGCCCCTTCCTTCGCACACGCGGATTCTTGTGGCAGGGGGGTCATACCATCCACGCAACCGCAGAGGAGGCAATTGCCGAAACCGAACAGATGCTTAACATCTATGCCGATTTCTGCGAAAATGACCTTGCAATGCCCGTTATCAGAGGGCGCAAGACCGAAAGCGACAAATTTGCCGGTGCAGAAGCAACCTATGCTATCGAAGCTCTTATGCACGACGGCAAGGCGCTTCAGGCAGGCACCAGCCACTATTTCGGCGACGGATTTGCAAAGGCATTTGATATTACTTACACCAACAAGGAAAACAAAAAGGTTCATCCCTTCCAGACCTCTTGGGGCGTTACCACCCGTCTTATCGGTGCGGTAATCATGACCCACGGCGACAACAGAGGTCTCGTTCTTCCTCCCGCGGTCGCTCCCGTACAGGCGGTTATCATCCC
>JAZTXY010000018.1:0-2872 GCA_045636665.1 Eubacteriales bacterium | reverse complement strand
GGCGCTTCAGGCAGGCACCAGCCACTATTTCGGCGACGGCTTTGCAAAGGCGTGTGATATCACCTATACCAACAAAGAAAATAAAAAGGTTCACCCCTTCCAAACCTCTTGGGGCGTAACCACCCGTCTTATCGGCGCAATCATTATGACTCACGGTGATAACCGCGGTCTTGTTCTTCCTCCCGACGTTGCACCTATTCAAGCGGTTATTATTCCTATTGCACAGCATAAGGAAGGCGTTCTCGACCGTTGCCGCGAGCTTAAGGAAGAGCTCTTGAAGGCAGGCATTCGCGTTAAGCTTGATGAAAGCGATATGAGCGCGGGATGGAAATTCTCGGAATACGAAATGAAGGGCGTGCCCGTTCGTATCGAGCTCGGTCCGAGAGATATCGAAGCAGGCAACTGCGTTATCGCAACCCGTCACAACGGCGAAAAAACCGTTGCTTCGCTTGAAAACATCGGCGAAACCGTTAAGGCAGCTTTGGAAACCGTGCGTCAAGGTATGTTCGACAGAGCAATCGCAAACCGCGAAGCGCATACCTACCGCTGTGAATCTATCGAGGAAATCGCAAAAGCGCTCGAAGAAAACGGCGACGGCTTTGTTTACGCTCCCTGGTGCGGATGTGAAGAATGCGAGGACGAGGTTAAGGCAAAAGCAGGCGTCGGCTCGCGTTGTATCTATGACGTTGTTTCGGTCGAAGGCAAAAAGTGCGTTTGCTGCGGCAAGGATGCAATTCACAACGTAGTTTGGGCAAAGGCGTATTGATTTAAGTTGCAAACAGAAGGATGCTATCCTTCGAGAATAAAATTCAAACAAGGAGAAAAGATCATGAGAAGAACATTAAGTGCAATTCTTTCGTTGGCAATGGTTTTGTCGCTCTTTACGTTTTTGGGCGTTATGAACGTTGCCGCGGAAATCAAAGCTATCTCCAACACATCGCCTGCAATTACCGCAGACGTTGGCGATACCGTTGATTTTTCCGATTATTCCGTTGTTTTCGATGGCGACAGCTCTGCTACTACCGACCTCACGTGGAAAAATGAAGCAGGCAACGTTATCACCACACTTAAAATCAACGAAAAGGGTGTTGTTCCCGTAACCGCTACCAAGGGAAGCAAGAGCAAGACCGTTTACGTTGTTTCCAAGGAAAAGAACGAAACCGAATACGTTCTTTTCGAAACCGATTTTTCCAAATATTCCAACATTTCTCAGCTTAAAACCGAGGGTTGGAAATTCCTTGATGCAGACGATCGTTATTCGTTCAAGGACGGCGCTTTTGTTCTCGGACATATGAGCGACGATTACGTAAGAGTGATCCTTCCCGAATGGCTCGGTGACTTCGGTGATTACGCTATTTCTACCGACCTTAAGATGCTCACCACCAAGGACACCGGCAGATGGGTCGGTCTCGTTTACCGTATCCAGAACGCAAACAGCAAATATTATCCCTATTATCACCTCTGCGCACGTGAAAACACCACTAACGGCGGTATTGAATTTACCGAAAGAACCAGCGGCGACGCTTGGAACGTTGTGCTTAAGAGCACCGGCGATATAACCTCCCTTAAGAATAAGTATCAAAACTTTACCGTCAGAGCTATGGGCAAGAAGATCAGCCACGAAATTGACGGAACTCAGGTCGCTTATCTTACCGAAGACGTTATCAGTACTTCCAAAACCAACGTAAGCGCGGCTCACTATGAAAAGGGTCAGATCGGTCTTACCATGAACTACGGTACCGTAGCGTTCAAGAACATTAAGGTTACCGTTCAGGAAACCGTTCCCGCAAAAGCGGAGAAAAAGCTTGACCTTATCAATAACGCACGCGAAGAAATCAATCTCATCAATCCCATTGCAAACGTTGAGCGCGTTGCAAAAGCATCCGACCTTGCGGCTACTCCCGCGGGCAGTGTATTTGCTTATACAGACAAAAATTTCGACTTTGCTTCCTTTGTAAAGGGCTGTGTTGAAAATAAAAAGCTCGCTACCTATTATATCGACTCTATGGACGTTGCCGAAAAGTTTGTTGCCGCAATGAACGCAAACAAATGCAAGGATGCAAACGTTATCTCTACTGACAGTAAGGTTCTTGCATACATCCGTAAGGAAATCGTTACCGTAAGAACCGGTTTGTTTATCGATTCGGATATGAGCTATCACGATATCCGTAAGGCGGTTCGTTCGGCTCCCGCAACCTTCGTTGCATTCGACGGCGAAAGCGCACTCGACGCTCTTTCCAAGGAAGACGTTATGGAAATCCAAGAGTACGCTGTTGCGGTTTGGGTAATTTGCGATGAAGATGTATCTGATGCTGACATCGTTAAAATCATCACCTACGGCGTAAACGGTATCGTTACCGAAAGCGCTGAAGGCACCGCGGCGCTTATCAACAAGCACTTTGTTGAAGACACAATGACCAGAACCCCCATCATCATCGGTCACCGCGGCAATCCCAGCCAAGCACCCGAAAACACCCTTTCGGGCTTCATCAAGGCATATGAAAACGGCGCAGACGTTTTTGAGGTTGACGTTGAAATCACCAAAGACGGCCACATTATCATTATGCACGACAGCACCATCAACCGTACTACCACCTATACCGGCAACAAGACCGTTAACCAAATGACTCTCGAAGAGATCAAGAAGGAATTCATTCTCGGAAATGACGGCAAGCCCACCACCGAAAAGGTTCCTACTCTTAAAGAGGTTTGCGATTATTTTGCGGATAAAGACTGCAAGATCTTCGTAGAATTCAAGGGCAGTAACGCAGGAAACGTTCCCGCAACTCTCGAGCTTCTCCAAGAATACGATATGGCATACCTCGTTGACGTTATTTCGTTCAACGGCAACTTCCTCACCCAGACTCAGAAG
>JAZTXY010000017.1:0-2938 GCA_045636665.1 Eubacteriales bacterium | reverse complement strand
TGTCCTTGAAGCATTGCGCCCAATTTACGCAGGTTCTTCAGCTCTTCAACGTCGAAATATCCCTTTTCAGCCAATGCGGAATAAAGCGCAGGACAGCAATGTCCCTTCGAAAGAACGAATCTGTCGCGGTCTTCCTTTTGGGGATTTTTCGGGTCGATGTTCATTTTGTGGAAATAAAGATAAGTGATTACGTCTGCAATAGACAGCGATCCGCCCGGATGGCCGCTTTTTGCGCCGTATACCGCATCGACAGAGTGGATTCTGACTTTAGCGGCTCTTTCTTTCAGCGTGAGGATGGTTGTTTTTTCCATAATCATTTCCTTTCTGACTAAAGCCCGGCACGGCGGAGCGCATCGCTGAAATACGCAGGCCTTGCCGCTTCAAACGTCATGGTCTCACCCGTTATGGGGTGGACAAAAGATATGTATTTCGCAAACAGACATTGACCTTCCATGCCAAGTCTGTAACGCGCGTTTCCATATACCGTATCACCCGCAACGGGATGCCCGATATATGCCATATGCACCCTTATTTGATGGGTGCGACCCGTTTCGAGCGTAAGCTCGAGATGGGTATATTCCCTGCTTTCGGCAATTACGCGGTAATGCGTTATCGCCTCTTTGGAATTTAATGCGGTGACCGCCATTTTTTTGCGGTCGGTCTTGTGCCGTCCGATAGGCGCGTTGACCGTTCCGCTTTCTTCCTTTAAATGACCTCCGATAATCGCTTCATACTTTCGCTCAAAGGAATGAACGGCGATTTGCTCGGCAAGACCTTGATGCGCTTCATCGGTCTTTGCAACGATAAGCAGACCCGAGGTATCCTTATCGATGCGGTGCACTATACCGGGACGTATTACGCCGTTTATCGACGAAAGACGACCCTTGCAATGGTAAAGCAGGGCATTTACCAGCGTTTGATCGGGGTTGCCTGCGGCAGGGTGCACCACCATACCGCGCGGCTTATCGACTACGAGGAGATATTCATCCTCATAAATTATATCAATGGGAATGTTTTGGGGAATCGCTTCGAGCTCACGCTCGGGCGGTAGCTCGATTTCCAATATATCACCGACAGAAAGCAAAAGCTTCTTTTCGCTTTTTTTGCCGTTGACGGTTATTTTCCCTTCGGAAATAAGCTCCTGCGCTCTTGCGCGGCTTATTTCAAAAGCCTTCGATGCCAAAACGTCAAGACGGCATTTTTCTTCGGTATCCTGCAAAGTAACGGTGTAATTATTCATTTTCACTGTTTTCCTCAGAGGATGCTTTTTCGGTTTCCTGCGGAATTTCTATCTTTTCTTCGGTTACGGCTTCAACGGCTTCAACGCCTTCCTCGGCAACCGCAACAGCCAACGCTTCCTTTTCCGCCTTAAGCCGTTTTTCGACCTTCGGCTCGAAAAAGATAACGTAAACGCCAAGCAGCACCGCGCCGACGGTTATAAAGCAGTCGGCAACGTTGAACACTGCAAAATCCATAAAATCGGTATGGAAGAAATCCACAACGTAACCAAAACGGATGCGGTCGATCATATTACCGATACCGCCGCCGAGCACCATTGAAAGTGCGATATTGAGAAGCTTATGGCGTTTATATTCCTTGATGAGGAGAAAAATGATCAAGCCCATCGAAATGAACGAAAACACCATAAACACCCAACGCTGATCCGAAAACATCGAAAAGGCGGCGCCCGTGTTTCGTGTATGATAAAAGCTCATAAATCCGGGGATAAAGGGTGCCGTACCCTTAAATTCGATATTTTCAACAACGATATATTTCGTTATCTGATCGGCAATAATTGCCAAGACCGCGATAACTGCTGCTAACATATAGCTTTACGGCAGCGTGCGCAGAGATGCTGACCGTCCTCGTCGGCAGTGCAATCGTCCTTATGCATCCAGCAACGAACGCACTTTTCACCATCTGCAACCGAAACTGCAACCGAAATGCCGGTTTCTTCATCGAAATATGCATTTTCGGGAGCATTTTCATCACAAAGACCAACCTTGCTTACGATGAAAATGTCGGGAAGGATCGATTCAAACTCGCGGAAGAGCTTCATTGCTTCGCTGTCTGCCTTTGCATAAATAGCAACGCTCGCTTCAAGCGATTTACCGATAGCCTTGTCGGCTCTTGCGATTTCAAGCGCTTTCATAACGCCGTCGCGCAAGGTAAAGAGCGATTCGTATTTCGCCTCAATTTCCGAAAAATCGTATTTTTCTTCAAAGGAGGGCATATCGTTAAAGAATACGCTTTCAACGTCATCGGAATCGGTATGACTGATGAAGTTCCAGGTTTCTTCTGCGGTGTAGGAAAGAATGGGAGCGAGCAATCTTGTCAAAGCGCTTGCGATGATATACATTGCGCTTTGAGTGCTGCGACGTGCAGGGTCGTTCTTTGCTTCGCAGTAAAGTCTGTCCTTGGTAATGTCGATGTAAAGCTTCGACATATCGATCGAGCAGAAGTTATGAATTTCGTGGTAAACGATATGGAACTGATAGCTGTCATAAGCTTCGCGAACGCGTTTAACGAGCTTGTTAAGACGCGAAAGTGCCCATTTATCGATATCGGTAAGATTTTCGGAAGCAACCATATCCTTGTTAGGATCGAAATCGGTTTCTGCAGAGCCGAGGTTTGCCAAAAGGATACGGAGAGTATTTCTGAGCTTACGGTAGGATTCGGAAAGCTGCTTGAAGATTTCCTTGGAGCAACGAACGTCTGCGTGATAGTCGGAGGATGCCGCCCAAAGACGAACGATATCAGCGCCGAAATCCTTGATAAGGTCGGCAGGGTCAACACCGTTGCCAAGGCTCTTGTGCATTGCGCGGCCTTGTCCGTCAACAACCCAACCGTGGGTCAAAACCTGCTTAAAGGGAGCGCCCTGATCCAGTGCACCAACGGAGGTCAGAAGACTGGACTGGAACCAACCAAAGTCGGAGGC
>JAZTXY010000016.1:0-18363 GCA_045636665.1 Eubacteriales bacterium | reverse complement strand
ACAGCAGAGCCGTAGAGTTTTTCAATAAAATGTATAGATGTATTAATATGATTATTCGGAGGATCCAAAATGGCATCTATCAAAGCAAAAGAAATCGAAAAGAATAAGTATGAGTTTGAATTTCTTATTGAAAAGGAAGCGTTTGATGCCGAGGTAAATAAGGTTTACCGCAAGAACGTTTCCAAAATGAACGTTCCCGGCTTCCGCAAGGGCAAGGCTCCCAAGCACATTATCGAAAAGCTTTACGGTGCAACCGTATTTTATGATGAAGCTCTCGACAATCTTCTTCCCACCGCATACGAAAACGCTGTTAACGCTACCAAGCTTGACGTTGTAAGCCGTCCTGAACTCGACGTTGTATCTATCGACGATAAGGGTGTTGCTCTTAAGGCACAGGTTTGGGTAAAGCCTAACGTTGAAATTTCTTCTTACGTTGGTCTTGAAGTTAGCAAAGAAGCTGTAGAAGTTACCGAAGAAGATATCATGAAGGATATCGACGCAACCAGAGAACGTAACTCCCGTATGCTTACCGTTGAAGACAGAGCAGCACAAGAAGGCGACCAAGCTGTTATCGACTTTGAAGGTTTCCTCGACGGCGTTGCATTTGAAGGCGGCAAGGGCGAAAAATTCCCTCTTGGTCTCGGCAGCGGCAGCTTTATCCCCGGTTTTGAAGAACAAATCGTCGGCAAAAACATCGGCGAAGAATTTGATATCAACGTAACCTTCCCCGAAGATTACGGCGCAGAAAACCTTGCAGGCAAAGAAGTTGTATTTAAAATCAAGCTTCACGAGCTTAAAGTTAAGGAACTTCCCGAACTCGACGATGAATTTGTAAAAGACGTTTCCGAATTCAACAGCGTTGACGAATACAAGGCAGATATCAAGGCTAAGATTACCGAACGTCGCGAAAAGTCTGCTGAAAGCAAGGTTGAAAACGACCTTCTTGATGCGCTCATCGCAAACACCGAATGCGATATTCCCGATTGTATGATTCAACAGGAAATCGACGGTTATATCCGTGATTACGAATATCGTCTCCAATCTCAGGGCGGCAATTTGGAAATGTATTTCCAATATACCGGTATGACTATGGAAAAGCTTCGCGAAAACTTCAAGTCCGATGCAGAAAGACAGGTTAAGATCCGTCTTGCACTTGCTAAGATTGCTAAGACCGAAAAGATCAAGGCACTCAAAAAGGATATCGAAGCTGAATATAAGAAGATTGCAACCGGCTATAATGTAGATATCGAAACCGTTAAATCGAGCATTCCCGAATCGGGCATCTCCGAAGATATCGTTCTTCGCAAAGCGGTTGATTTCGTAAAAGAAAACGCGGTTATTACCACAAAATAAATTGAAAGGTTGATCAACTATGTCTTTGGTACCGATGGTCATCGAGCAAACTAACCGAGGAGAACGCTCTTTTGATATCTTCTCCCGTTTGCTTAATGACAGAATCGTTTTCATCGGCGAACCTATCAACGATACTGTTGCTTCGCTTGTTGTAGCGCAGCTGATTTATCTTGAAAGTTTGGATCCCGAAAAGGAAATTAAGCTTTATATCAACTCTCCCGGCGGATCTATAACTGCGGGTATGGCGATATACGACACGATGAATTACATTAAATGTCCTGTCAGCACGATTTGCATCGGTATGTGCGCGAGCATGGCGGCTGTATTGCTTGCCTGCGGCGAAAAGGGAAGAAGAATTGCGCTTCCTCATTCAAAGATAATGATCCACCAACCCCTCATTAACGGGCACTTCCAAGACCAAGCCACCAATTTGGAAATCGAAGCGGCTGAAATGGAACGTATTCGCAGGATGTTGAACGAGCTTCTTGCCGAAGCGACCGGCAAAGACGTTTCGGTTATCGAAAAGGATACCGACAGAAACAACTATATGGATGCTTTGTCGGCAAAAGAATACGGTCTTGTTGATCAAGTGCTTGGGAAGAGAGAATAGATTACCTTATGGCAGATAAAAGAAATATTTGCGGTTTTTGCGGTCGTCCTTCTTCGCACGTAACGAACCTTTCGATAGAAGGCAATCATATCGATTTTTGCGATGAATGTCTTACGCTTTGTTTGGAAATTTCCGAAGAATACAATTCGAAAGTAGCTTCAAACGTTGCCGAAGAGGTCGAACCCGAAAACAAACCGCTTACACTTCCTAAACCCGCCGAAATCAAGGCAGAGCTTGATAAATACGTTATCGGTCAGGATGAAGCTAAGATTACGCTTTCGGTTGCTATTTACAACCATTACAAGCGTATTAATTCGCTCGTAGACAAGACCGATAAAAAAGCAAAGAAGGATGCAAACAGCGTAAGCGAAAACGAAAATGACGTTGAGCTCAGCAAATGCAACGTTCTTTTGCTCGGTCCTACCGGTGTAGGTAAAACCCTTCTTGCTCAAACGCTTGCGCGTATGCTTGACGTACCTTTTGCTATCGCTGATGCAACAACGCTTACCGAAGCAGGTTACGTTGGTGAAGACGTCGAAAATATCCTTGTGCGTCTTCTTCAAGCGGCAGATTACGACGTGAAAAAAGCAGAACGCGGAATTATTTATATCGATGAAATCGATAAAATTTCGCGCAAGAGCGAAAACCGTTCGATTACCCGTGACGTTTCGGGCGAGGGTGTTCAACAAGCATTGCTTAAGATTGTCGAAGGAACGGTTTCCAACGTTCCTCCGCAAGGCGGAAGAAAGCATCCTAATCAGGAATTTATCCAAATCGACACATCGAATATTCTGTTTATTTGCGGCGGCGCATTTGATGGTTTGCGTGATATTGTTGGTACCCGTTTGGGACGTCAAACGGTTGGCTATAATGCGCCTACCTTAAGTGCCGACGAACGCAAGAAGGAAACCGACTTAAAAAAGGTTACCCAGCAGGATATTGTGAAATACGGTCTTATACCCGAGCTTGTCGGCAGAATTCCCGTTATCGCTACACTTGAACCGCTTAATAAGGAAGCGCTTGTCCGTATTCTTCAAGAACCGAAAAACGCATTGATCAAGCAGTATAAAAAGCTGTTTGCTTATGACGGCGTAGAGCTTGTTTTTGAGGACGATGCTATTGAAGCAATAGCTGAAAAGGCAGACAAGCTAAAAAGCGGTGCAAGAGGATTACGTGCGGTAACTGAGGGTGTTATGACCAAATATATGTATGAAGTACCCTCTGATGAATCGATAAAGACACTTACGATTACAAAAGAGATGATTGGCTGAATAGCCTTTTAAAAGGAGTTATTATGACAGCAGTTATCCTTGCGGCAGGTTTGGGCAGTCGCTACGGCGGCTTGAAGCAAATCGATCCGGTTGGACATTATGGCGAATTCATAATCGACTATTCTGTATTCGACTGTATCCGCGCAGGATTTGATAAGGTTGTTTTTATTATCAAAGAAGAAAACCTTGAGGTTTTCGAGGAAACCATTGGTTCAAGAATTAAAGGCGATATTAAGATAGAGTACGCTTTTCAAAACATGAACGATTTGCCCGACGGCTTTTCCTGTCCGACCGACCGTGTGAAGCCTTGGGGTACCGCACATGCGTTGCGCGCTTGCCGAAATATCGTAGATGACAATTTTGTTATTTTCAACGCAGACGATTTTTACGGAAAAGAAACCTTTAATGCTATGTTTAACAGCTTATCGCAAGTAAATTCCGAAAATTTTACGATGCCCGGTTACGTTCTCAAGAACACACTGTCCGAAAACGGACACGTTGCGCGCGGTATTTGTGAAAGCGAAAGCGGATGTATTAAGCATATCCGCGAAATTAAGAAAATTATGCGTGTTGACGGCATAACAAAATATGAAGAAAACGGCAATTGGAACGATATCGATGAAAATTCATTGGTTTCAATGAATTTCTGGGGCTTCACCCCCGATGTTTTCCAATATGTCGAAGAATGCTTTGTCAATTTCTTGAACGATCCCAAAACAGATATCCTTACCGATGAATTCTATATTCCCACAGTTATTGATTATGGTGTTTCAAGCGGCAAATTTGCTTGTCAAATAATCAAAACCGATGCTAAGTGGATGGGAGTTACATATCGCTCCGATAAGCCCGCATTTCAGGAATATCTCAACGGTATGATAAACGATGGATTATATCCCGAAAATCTTTGGGCATAAAATTAACAATCAAATTTGGTTAGCGAGAACGAACGTTATTATTCGGCTCGCTAACTTTTTTACTATCTGCTTTCAATTAATAAAAAAACACCCTTTACGGTAGTTTAATTCTATCATAAGGGTGTTCTTTTCATATTTACACTGCGAATAGGTGCAAGTGTTTATTATCGATTTTTGTTTTTGAATTTCCCGAAGACCGCTGACATCAAAAGCGGTACGAGCATATAGATTATAAGGCCGATAACAGTATAAGCAGGGTTAAACGCGCTGTAAATATCCTGCAAAATCTGAATTGGAATATTATAAGGCTCGCGCAGATTCATAAGATTGCAACCGAAAATGCAATTCATAATAATTGAAATGGTTGCAAAAAACAGAACGTATCCAAAATAATAAAGATAGGTGGATTTGTTGAATTTTTGTTCTGCAAGCAATAACCGAACCCCAACGAACATCATTAGCGAATGAAACAACAAGCTGTATATCGAAAAATAATGCCATATAGGAAACAGCATAAGGGAAGTTGTGGGGAAAATTAGGAACATCAGTCCTGCAAACGCGCAACCGTATGCAATAAATACCTCTCCGCACCGCTTTATTTTGCCCTTGCCGTATCCAACCATCCAAAGGGCATAAATGAAAAGACCGCAATAGGAAAGCGGGAACCAAGCGTCAAGGTGATAATCACCGTAAATAAAGCTGTGGACTATCTTAATTATTTCGAGTACGGTTAATGCAACGGCGGATATGCGAACGATTTTTCGGTTTGATGCTTCGACGTTGTTTTTATTAAAACGTATAAGTAAAAAAGCAACGGCAAATAAGCAAATTAATGCAGAAACAATATGCTCAAGGGTAAACATGCCGCACGACTCAAAACGTCCTTGGGGTGCATAAAAATAATAACCAAAATCGTATTCGTTTGCGGGCGGCATAATATCACCTCTTGTTTATTATTCGATAATGTTAATCTTAATTCCGTTCACCTCAACGTCGCCATCGGCACGAATGAGAAGGTATTTTGTTCCGTCAATAATTCGGGTTTGAATCAATTCGCTGCATTCGGGGTTGACCTTAACGGTTACTTCGGGTGTCTTAACCTCGAACTTTTTAATGTTCATAATATTTTCGGGGGGAATTGCGGCGGTTGGGCCGAAATCCTCTTCGAACTTTTCGGAAAAAGTAGAAATAGCATCTTCCTTTACACCGCCGAATCGAAGCAGTGTGTTCATATCCTTTGCGGAAAGGGTCAAGGGTTCTTCATCCTTGTTGGTCTTATGGTCGGCAGTCAATTCAATAAGCTGCGCTTGGATAGACTGAATAAGCTCAATACTGCAATCATCCGAAACGGTGCCGTTAAGAATTTGAGCAATGCTTTCAACCTGTTCGGACGCAGGTCTTGGAATGTCGGACTTAAAAAGAGTGGAAATAAACGCTTCGTGAGAAAGCGAAATGTCTTTTGTATAGAATAATGCCTCGTAAATATTTGCGCCGTTTGATTCAAAAGCAGGGAACATAAAACCAAGCTCAGGCGCGGTTATAACCATATCGCGAATAATATTCTTGAATTTGCTTTCGTTAAGCGAATATCCGAGCGAGGGCTTCGAATTTTTTATCGGGCATACTGCGCACAGAATGTATGAAAAGGTTTCGGTCGAATCGTTCTTTTCGCCGTTTTCATCGTACGTAAAAATATCGTATTTGTCATTAACGAGAAAAATAAAATAACTGCCCTCGATTTCAACAGATGAAATAACCTTTTCGTAAAATGCTTTAACTGCGTCGTCCTCCGATAAAGATGAACTGCGGAGCGTTGAAAGTAATCTGTGCTCATCGCTGTCAAGAACCTGCTGGTTAGAAAAGGAAATGTCGATTAGATTTCTGCCGATCGAGCCTGAAAGCGTTTTTCTTACATGTGAAAGAATTTCTTCGGCTTCGTCGTTTGAAATAAGACCGAAGGATTGGTTAAATTCGGAAATAATGTTATGGTTATCGTTTACATAGCATCCTCTGACACGTCCGATATTATGCTTATCGGGACGCATTCTTCTGCGGATCTCTGCAATATTGCGTTCGTTCATCGATTTTCTCCGTCTGTTTTTTGTTATAATCTTACATCGAAAACATAATAAAGTCAACCAAAAGAAACCAATTAAGCATTAAATTTGACAATCATGAGGAAAAAATATATAATATTATAAAAAAAAAATAAAAAAATTAAAAAAATATGTGACAAATCTTGAATTTTTTCGTCTGTATTAATGTGAATAATTGTGAAAGGGAGGGGAGGCATTGAAAAAAGATATATTCGAGCAATACGTTGCCGAATTCGGTAAAAAATTATCTCGGCTTTGCTTTTCGCTTTGCAGGAATGAACATGATGCCTCTGACCTTTATCAAGAAACCTGGCTGAAAGCATACAACGCATATGAAAAATCCGACGTACATAATTTTGAAAAATGGTTATATTCTATATGCGTAAATCTTTTTAAAGATGCTTACCGTAAAAAAATACGCGGTTTGCAAGAGGTTGTTTTCGACAGCAATGAGCATAAGGACGCTTTTATGTCGTCGCTTTCGACCGAGGATGCGTATGAGCAAAACGATTATTCAAATCTGTATGCCGCTATCGATAAATTACCCGAGAAGTTTAAGGTGTGCATATCACTTAAGTATTTTTCGGATTTATCGTGTGCCGAAATATCTGCGATTCTTGAAATTTCGGTAAGCGCCGTTACAACAAGACTGTCACGCGCAATAAAGATGCTTGCGAAAGAAATGAATAAAGGGGAGGAAAAATAGTATATGAGAAAATACAGCGAACAAGATATCGAAAAAATGCTGTACAATACCGAAAAAACCGATGCGAAATTTGATAAAAAGGTTGATTTTCCCGTAAATAATATAATTTATAAGCGCAGACGCTTTGCGTCGCTGATGATTGCCGCTTGCCTTGCGGTGTTTATCGTTTCGGGAAGCCTGCTTGTTGCATTTCTTCAAAACGAAGGAACGCAGTCCGATTTCCCCGACTATTCATCGGTATCGGGAAACGGTGTTGACGACCCCGACAAAAACGAAAACTCGAACAGTTATAACGAATCGAATATCTCCGGTCTTGAAAGCTACCCTAACGACAATTCGGGTTACGAGTCCGGAAATGATTCCGGCGGCGACGAAACCCGTAATCCGTACGGCGAAGGTGATAATTCCGATGAACAATCGGATAATTCCAATGACGTTTCGGGAGTTGAACCCTTATTGCCGCAAATTGCGTTTCCCGATGATTACAAATTCTTTTTGGAAAACGGTATGGGCGAGCTGACTGCAGAGGAATACTTTGCTTTAAATCCCAACAAGAATCTTAAAAACGATTCTAAAATTTCGGTGTATTCACGTTCTGCACTCGGTTTGGCAGAAAGAAAGCAACAGATTGAAATTTTGGGCAAATCCTTTGGTGTTAAATTGCTGTTTGACGAAGAGCGTTACAAAAAGAGCGGCGAATGCGTAGGTATCAATAACGATGCGAGCTTCGGCGTTAACGTTAGTGAATACGGCGACTGGTATTTGTATTCTGATGACGATTTGCTTTACGTCGGTGCGCGAAGCGAAGAAATCGCATCGGAAATACAAAGAAAAGTTAATAGGTTCATTAATGACCATCGAGATGTTTTCGGCGGCGGTGCGTTTAAAATCTCGCAAAAATTCGCAAGCGGAAATTTAGAGGTTTATATAACCGAAATTACCGAAGACAAGATACTGTCAAATACTCCCCAATATGTTTTGACTTTTGAAAAAGTAGGCACTAACGATTTTTATCTTACTGCGATTAAACGCAATATCGTTAATATAAATCTGTTCTGCGAATATCCGATTCTTTCGTATAACGAAGCGCTTGAAGAGTTTTTCAAACAGCCTATCACCGAGGATTATCACCCCGATACCTCCGAGCCCGAAACACTCGACTGCGTTTTGGTTGGTCACGACGTAAGATATTTGTATTCGTCTGATTGTGCGGGGATGTATCCCTTTTACGCTTTTGTTATAAAATTCGATCCTTACGGAAAAAATCCAAGATATAAAGCCTTTTTCGTGCCTGCAATTGACGACGAATATATAATAAGTCAGAATTGATTGCTTTTTAGTGAATTTAACAAAATTTAATTTAAAAAATAATTGAAATTATGTAAAAAACTTTAGCCATTTACTTGACTAAAGTTTTTTGTTGTGATATAATAGCAACGATATAAAGAACATAGGTGATTTTATGAATAAAAATATCGTTACGATGTTTCGCGATGAAGAATATTTTATTGGACTAAGACGGTTGTTTGAGTCTTTTGGTTATAAAAAATTCAAGATGAGAAAGTTTGAAAATTACGATCTTTATCTTGAAAACAAGTCGTTTTTAAGAAGCGGTAACATAATCACCGTTACCGGTCCCAAGGGAAGACTTCTTGCAATAAAGCCCGACGTTACGTTGTCTATTGTTAAAAACGTTAGGGAAGATATGTTGCCTGCAAAGTATTACTACAACGAAAGTGTATATATCGCCGACAGCAGCGATGGCAGCATTAACGAAAGCACTCAAATCGGCTTGGAATATATAGGCAATCTTGATATTCGAGCACTTGCGGAAATATTGCTTCTTGCTTCCGAAAGTCTATTGCGCGTTGACGAAGAATATCTTATTGCGATCTCGCATATGAGCTTTGTTTCTGATATATTGACCGATTCGGGACTTGGTGAAACCGAAAGAAATGCGGTTATCGGTTTGATTTCCCAAAAGAATCTTCACGGTATAAGAGCATTGTGTGAATCTCTTAACGTTGATGAGGTTTGCACGGAACGAATCTGCTCCTTGGCATTCGTTTGCGGTGAATTGCGCGAGGAAATTAATAACGCGAAACAGTTTGTTTGCGGTAGCGCGTCACAAGCGGGATATGAAGAGCTTGTCGCACTTTCCGAGGTTATTGAAGAGTTCGGCTTGTCCGATAAGTTTATACTTGATTTTTCCTTGATGAACGATATGAATTATTATAACGGACTCGTATTTCAGGGCTTTATTCACGGAGTGCCGAAAAACGTTCTTTCCGGCGGCAGATATGATAATCTCGTGCGTCGTTTCGGTGTTGAAACTTCTGCCGCGGGATTTGCGGTGTTCACCGACGTTTTGGATAAATTCAGATATCAATCCGAAGAATACGATTACGATATTTTCCTTTTGTATTCAAGCGATTGCAGAGCAGAAACCGTGCTTAAGGCAGAGCTTGAATTTACAAAACAAGGCTTGCGCTGTATTTCGTTTGATTCTGAACCTAATGGTCTAAAGTACAAGAAAAAAGCTGTGATGTCTTCCGATGGGAGTATAAAGTATGAATGATTATATAAATATTGCGCTACCCAAAGGCAGATTGGGCGAAAAGGTATATTCCTTGTTGGAATCCATTGGATACGGTTGTCCCGAAATGCTTGACGGAAGCAGAAAACTGATTTTTGAAAACGCCGAGAATAAAGTAAGATATTTTTGGGCTAAGCCTTCTGACGTTGCGATTTACGTAGAACGCGGCGCGGCGGATATCGGTGTTGTCGGAAAAGACATTTTGCTTGAATATTCTCCTGACGTTTATGAACTTTGCGACCTTGGATTTGGCAAATGCAGAATGGCGGTTGCGGGAAAAAAGGGCATCAGAATTCCTACCGACCGCACCATTCGTGTTGCAACAAAGTTTTCGAATATAGCTTGGAACTATTATTCGGGTCAATCGCGCGATATCGAAATAATTAAACTTAACGGTTCGATTGAAATTGCACCTTTACTTGATTTGAGCGACGTTATCGTTGATATTGTTGAAACGGGCGCTACGTTACGAGAAAACGGATTGGAAGCCTTTGAAACTATATGCGATATAAGCGCGAGATTGGTTGCAAATAAAGCGGCATATAAATTCAAATCCGAAAGCATTAATAAGCTTGTCGCACGCACTACCGATTATATTTCGGAGAATAAAAAATGATAAAGATTTTAAAAAGCTATAACGAAAAAGAAATATTTGACCGTTCAACTCAAACGGTTGACGTTTCGGCGGCGGTTTCGGAAATTATCGAAAACGTTCGTGAAAACGGCGATGCGGCCATTAAAGAGTATTGCTTGAAGTTCGACAAGGTTGAGCTTGATAGCTTGGAAATTGATCCTTCTTTAATGAAGCAAGCATACGATAAAACCGATGATGAGTTTAAGAAGGTATTGGACGAAGCCGCAAAAAACATTCGTGAATATCACGAAATGCAAAAACGCAACGGCTACGAGATAAAGCGAGAAAACGGTGTTATTCTCGGCAGAAAGGTTTTGCCGCTTCAACGTGTTGCGCTTTACGTGCCCGGCGGTACTGCGGCATATCCTTCTTCGGTTCTTATGAACTGTATTCCTGCAAAAATCGCAGGCGTCGAAGAAATCGTTATGACTACACCGCCCTCGAAGGACGGTTCGATTCGTGATGATATTCTTGCCGCGGCATACGTTGCGGGAGTTGATCGTCTTTTGTGTATCGGCGGAGCACAAGCGGTTGCCGCTTTGGCTTACGGTACCGAAACAGTGCCCAAGGTTGATAAAATCGTTGGTCCCGGCAATGCTTTTGTCGCTGAAGCGAAACGACAGGTATACGGCATAGTCGATATCGATATGATTGCAGGACCGAGCGAGATACTTATTATTGCAGATAAGAGCTGCGACCCCTCGATGGCGGCGGCAGACCTTCTTTCTCAGGCAGAACACGATAAAAATGCCGCGGCGGTTCTTGTGACCGATTGCGAGGAATTGGCAATTGCGACCGCTAACGAGGTTGAAAGACAGCTTGAGCTTTTGCCGAGAAAAGAAATCGCGCGCGCTTCTATCGATAACAACGGAAAAATCATTATAACCCAAAATATTGAAGAAGCTATTGAAATTTCAAATAAGCTTGCTCCCGAACACCTTGAAATCAATACCGAAAACGCTTTTGAGTTATTGGAGTCGGTTAAGAACGCCGGTTCTGTATTCCTCGGTAGCAGTTGTCCTGAAGCGGTCGGTGATTATTTCTCGGGAACAAATCACGTTCTTCCTACAAGCGGAACTGCAAGATTTGCAAGCGCTTTGTCGGTAGATGACTTTATAAAAACTATTGAATATACCTATTATACACGCGATGCTCTGATTAACGATGCGGAAAAAATCGCTATGTTTGCAAAGCGCGAAGGATTAGATGCGCACGCAAGAAGCGCGTTGATCCGTAAGGAGAAAATTTAATGAGTCGATTTTTAGATAAACGCCTTTCGGCTTTAGAAGCGTACGTTCCGGGTGAACAACCAAAGCCCGGCGAGTTTATTAAATTAAATACGAATGAATTTCCGTATCCGCCCGCTTTGGGAGTTGAAAAGGCGGCGGTTGATGCGGTTGCGAATATGAATCTTTATTCAGACCTTTCCTGCAAAGCATTGACCGAAAGCTTTTCTAAAGTGTTCGGTTACGGAAGCAAAAACGTCGTTTTCACAAATGGCTCCGACGAGGCGCTTTATCTCTCTTTTCTTGCTTTTTGCGGAAAAGAATGCGGCGTTGCATTTGCCGATATAACCTACGGCTTCTATTCGGTATATGCCGACCTTTGCGGTATCGAATCCACTGTGATTCCGCTTGACAACGAGCTTTCGATAGTTCCTTGTAATTATTACAATATAAACAATACTGTTGTTATTGCCAATCCCAACGCGCCTACGGGTAAAATGCTGTCGGTAGAGCAAATTGAAGAGATTGTTAAGAGCAATAGCGATAACATCGTAATAATTGATGAAGCTTATGCCGATTTTTCGGGACAAACTTGCGTGAAGCTCACCGAAAAATACGATAATCTTGTAGTCATAGGTACATTTTCAAAATCACGCGGTATGGCAGGTGCTCGTTTGGGATACCTAATCGCGTGCGAAGAGCTTGTTGAAGATATTCAAAAGGTTAAGTTTTCAATAAATCCGTACAACGTTAACTCGATTACCCAAGCAGTCGGTAAAGCGGTTCTTGAAAACAATGATTATTACATCAAGTGTGTTAAAGAAATATGCGATACAAGAGATTCCTTTTCGGAAGAAATCAAAGCTTTGGGCTTTGAGGTTATACCCTCAAAAACGAACTTTGTTTTTGCAAAGCATAATAAGATAAACGGAAAAGTGATTGCAAATAAGCTGCGCGAACGCGGTATATTGATTCGCCGCTTTGATAAAGAGCGTATTTGCGAATTTTTAAGGATTTCAATCGGCACACCCGATCAAATGAAAACGGTGTATAATGCTCTAAACGATATAATCGGAGGAAATTAATGAGAACTTCCAAAATTGACAGAACAACCAAGGAAACCGATATTTCAATCGAACTCAATCTTGACGGAAGCGGAAAAAGTCAAATAAATACGGGCGTTGGTTTCTTTGATCATATGTTAACACTGTTTGCATCGCACGGTATGTTTGATCTTACTGTTGAATGCAAAGGCGATTTAGAAGTCGATGCTCACCACACCATTGAAGACGTCGGAATCTGCCTTGGCTTGGCTTTTGCCGAAGCTATGGGCGATAAGTTGGGCATAAAACGCTATGCCGATAAAACGATACCGATGGACGAGGCTTTGATACTTGCAGCAGTCGATATTTCGGGTAGACCGCACCTTTCTCTCGATCTTCCCGTACCTGCAAAAAAAGTCGGAAATTTTGATACCGAATTAGTAAGCGAATTTTTCATTTCGTTCGTTCGTAATGCAAAATTAACCCTTCATATAACAAAGCTTGCCGGCAAAAACACTCACCACATTATCGAAGGCGCATTTAAAGCGTTCGGCAGGATTATGGATGAAGCAACCGAAATCGATCCTAAACGTGCAGGCGTTTTGCCGTCGACTAAAGGGGTGCTTTAATGGTTGGTATAGTTGATTACGGCGTTGGTAATCTGTTTTCACTAAAATCGTCTTTTCGTTATATCGGAGAATCTGCCGAGTTGGTTTCGGATGAAAAATCGATACTCGCATGCGACAGATTGATATTACCGGGCGTAGGCGCTTTCGGCGACGCGGCAGACGCTTTAAAAAACACGGGCCTCGGTGAGGTTGTAAAAAAGTACGCAAAAAGCGGTAAGCCGCTAATGGGCATCTGCCTCGGAATGCAATTGCTTTTCGAAAAGGGACTCGAATTCGGCGAACACGAAGGGCTTGGATTGATTCCCGGTAAGGTTGTGGCGATCAGTCCGCTTGTAAATGGAAATAAGGTTCCGCAAATCGGTTGGAATTCGCTTATTTTTACCGAAACAAAAGGCGATATTTACAAAAATACCGATAATGGTGAATTTGTATATTTCGTCCATTCCTATCATGCCGATTGTCCTATTGAATATATTACCGCCCAAACCGAATACGGTGCGCTTTTAACAGCATCGGTACAAAACGGCAACGTTATGGGCACTCAGTATCACCCCGAAAAGAGCGGCGAAGCCGGCTTGATGATATTAAAGTCATTTTGTGAAATATAGGTGAATTATGCAAATATTACCTGCAATAGATATTTTTGAACAAAAAGCAGTGCGCCTTTTTAAAGGCGACTATGCCCAGATGACCGTTTACGGAACTCCGCTTGAAATAGCAAAGTCATTCGTTGAAAAGGGCGCTTCCTATATACATCTTGTTGACCTTGAGGGCGCAAGAGCCGGTGATTCAAGCAATTTTGATACTGTTGCATCCGTTATTTCTTCCGTCAATATTCCTTGCGAAATCGGCGGCGGTATCCGTAACATCAAAACAGTCGAAAAATATGCAAACGTAGGCGCAGATAGAATTATTTTAGGCACTTCTGCAGTATCGGATAAGACTTTTTTGAAGGAAGCGATTAGAGAATACGGTTCTAAAATCGCCGTTGGTGTTGATGCGCGCGACGGTATTGTTTCGATAAGCGGCTGGACACAGCAAAGTGGTATTCCCACCTTGGATTTTATCGGTGAAATGCTCTCTTTGGGCGTAAAAACGATTATCTGCACCGATATTTCAAAGGACGGTGCTTTGTCGGGCACAAATACCGAACTTTACAAACAAATTTTAAGCAAGTATGAGCTTAATCTTATTGCTTCGGGCGGCGTAACAACTATTGATGACGTCAGAGAGCTGCTCGATTGCGGAGTATATGGCGCAATACTTGGTAAAGCGATATATAACGGCAACATTGACCTTGCGGAAGCGATTGCCGTCGGGGAGGGTAATAAATGATTACCAAACGTATTATCCCTTGTCTTGACGTACGCGACGGCAGAGTGGTTAAGGGAAAAAATTTCTTAGGTCTTAACGATGTCGATTCGCCAATAAAGCTTGCAGCTGAATATAGCGCTTGTGGTGCGGATGAGCTTGTGTTTTACGATATTACCGCATCGTTTGAACAAAGAAAGCTTTTTGCCGAAATCCTTCGCGAAACGGCTTCCAACGTGTTTATTCCTTTAACCGTTGGCGGCGGCATTAATATCATTGATGATTTTGCAAGAGTATTGGAAAGCGGCGCTGATAAAGTCAGCGTGAATTCCGGCGCGATAAGAAATCCCAACCTCATTTACGAAGGCGCTAAAAAATACGGCAGTCAATGCGTTGTTCTTTCTGCGGATATCAAGCGTGTTGATGGCGGTTTCAGAGTTTTTGCAAAAGGCGGTAGAGAAGATACTGGCATTGAAGCATTAAGCTGGTTAAAAAACGGTGTTGAATCAGGCGCGGGTGAATTGGTTGTCAATTCTATCGATACCGACGGAGTTAAAAACGGTTTTGATATCCAGCTTTTGCAACAAGTCTGTGACGTTTGCAAGGTACCCGTAATTGCATCGGGCGGAGCAGGCTCTGTCGAGCATTTTATCGAGCTTTTTAAAAAGGTTCCCGAAATCGATGCGGGGCTTGCGGCTTCTGTATTCCATTTTGGTGAAATTAAAATATCTGATTTGAAAAAAGAACTTAAAGAAAACGGAATTAACGTTAGGATAGGTAAAAATTATGATTAACGTAAACGAACTTAAATATAATGAAAACGGTTTGATCCCTGCGATAGTTACTGATGCAAGAACAGGCAAGGTGCTTATGCTTGCATATATGAACAGTGAAAGCCTTGAAATCACTTTGAAGGAAGAAAGAACTTGTTTTTATTCTCGTTCAAGACAAGAGCTTTGGAGAAAAGGCGAAACCTCGGGCAACGTTCAAACCGTTGTTTCTATCGCAACCGATTGCGATCTCGACACCCTTCTTATAAGCGTTATTCCTGCAGGTCCTGCTTGTCACACGGGCAATGAAAGCTGTTTCTTTAACCCTGTTTTCGAGGGTAATGAGCCTTTTACCGTTGAAGGTCTTATGGAGCTTATCAAGGGCAGAAAAACCGATAAAAAAGAGGGCTCATATACAACCTATCTTTTCGAAAAGGGAAGAGATAAGATTCTTAAAAAGGTTGGCGAGGAAGCAACCGAAGTAATTATCGGCGGTAAGGCTGACGATAAAGCCGAAACCATCTATGAGTTAGCGGACTTGATGTATCATGCAATGGTATTGATGGCTGATATGAATATTTCTGTTGACGATATTCGTAAAGAACTTGCTTCTCGACACGTAATTGATAAAAAAGTTAAGCAAGAAAAAATGGCATAATTGCGAAAAGCCGTCGAACTTTTATGGTTTGACGGCTATTTATCTTAATTAAATTTTGATAAAGTAAAATTTAATTGCTTTTTTAGTTTAATTGTTGTAAAATCTATTTTCGTAAGGAGGTTTTAAAATGAATTGCGAAAAATGCGGAAAAGAAATTCTTGATAATTCAAATCACTGTGACGAATGTTCTCAAAAGAAAAAGCGAAGAACCCTTGCACATATCGGTGCGACACTTCTTTCGATTTTACTTGCGCTGTTACTTATTGCAACGACCTGCCTTATTGTAATACGCGATGCCGTTTCTTCGTCGACCATTGAGGAAATGATGAACAACGTTAACCTTGACGAGGTTAAGATCGAAGATGTTGCCGATAAAGAGCTTCTTGAAAGCTATGGCTTGGTATGTGAATCCGACAACGTTTTTGATATCATTTATGATAACATCGATCAGGAAGAATTGCCGACGCCTATTTCAAAGGACGAATTTCGTTCTATTATCGAAGACGAGCAATTCCGTGAGTATTTCGGCGAGATTTTCTCGGGTAGCATCGAAGCATTAACCTCGGGTAATTCAAGCGACGTTGTTACTCCCGAAAACATTATCGATTGCCTTGAAGTAAACCGTGAAAAGTTTTCTTCCGTGTTGGGCTATGACCTTACCGAGGAACGCCTTGATCATTTGCAAACAACTCTTGAAGAGGATTACGGCGAGGTTTTTGAAGCGATAGGCGACCAAAAGCTTGACACTCTTGTCGGCGAAAACGTTGCAAGTACAATTAATTTCGTTTTTGCCGATTGGCTGTTCGCGACGTTGATTGTTTCTGTAATAATATTGTGCGGACTGATATTTTTAGTTTTGCGCTCGCTTTCTTCGGGGGTAAAATATTGCTCAATACCGTTTATTGTGGTCGGTGTTGTCTTTCTCTGCGCATCTGTTGCTATTCTCAACGGTTTGCTTTCTTCGTTAGTTGCGGCGCCCTTGATGTATATTATAAACCAATTGACAAGTGTTGTTCTTTGGTGCGCCGTTGTTACGTCTATTATTTTGATTGTAATTGGCGTTTCGGCGATAATAGCTGTAAAAATTATAAGCCGATACAAAAAGCGCAACGCGGCATAATCTAACGTATATAATAAAAAATGCCTTCGGAATTACCGAAGGCATTTTAATTTAGCTTAATCCCAAGCTATCGATCAATTCATCATCTGCGTAAAGATACATAACCTTTCCGCGTTCTGTTTCTTTATAATCAAAGGTGAAGTCGATATCGTTAACGAATGCGCGAAGCTGAAATTCGCTTTCATAAGATACGTCTAACTCGTCGCAAACAAAACCGTTAATGACAAGCTCTGCTTTATCGTCGCGTATGATTGCAAAAACATTAAGGTTGTCGTAAACGCCTTGCACAAGCGGTTCAGTACCATCGTCAACGTATTTTCCGATGGGCTGCGTCAGATCTTCTTCTTCTTCTTCTTCTTCTTCGTCAATAACATCATCTGTTACGATATCTTCTTCATAATCGTCTGCTTCATCAAAGGGTTGTGCGGTCGAGGTTGCGATTTCAGACTGATTGTTATCATCTTCATCGGGCAAGGCGCGAAGCTCTTTTGCCGCCTTAATGCCTGAAAAAATATAGAAAATAGCAAGAAGGTGAATTACTAAATCAAGTATAACGTAAGGGGAAGCGAGTGAGCCGCTAGCACCTTCAAGAGTTGCCAAAACAATGGTGTCGGCAACGAATATCGAAAGTGAAATGACGAGATAAAACGGTTTGCTTTTTGAAAGAATATAACAAACCATAATAACCATTAGTACTCCGCATGCAACAACCAAGCCGAGTATTCTTAAGCTATCGTTACCGCTTTTTAAAGATTCCGAAATGCCAAGTGCAACCGAATAATTAGAAATTGATGACGAATAGGGAAGTAGCATTTGGCTGCTTGAAGAAATCAAGAAGATGTTAATAACCGACATCAGAACAACAAAAAGGAGGTTGTATCTACCGCGATTAATTCGAATCTTTAAATCGTTTCTTTGATTATTAGTGCTGAACAGATTCATATAACGCTCCGAATTTTTAAAATAATATTTATAATCGTATGCCGAGAAAGCTTCGTGATCTACCGCTTCGGGTGATGCTATCCATGTGATTTCAGGTGCAAGTTGGTTTGGTTTTGCCACATTTGCACGCCAAAGCTTTTTATTAATGTCATTAAATCACTTTTGTATCTTTCTCAACGACTATACTAACACTGTCATCAACTTTTGTCAAGATTGTCTATGCTTTTTCATATTTTGTTTTATTCTTAAAAACAATGTCAACTAAGATAAAAAAATAAGAAAAATATTCTTTTTTTATTCAAAAAGGGCTTGACAATGCAAATGGTTTGTGCTATAATTTCGCTTGTTGTCGGACACGACATATCTGGGTGTGGCGCAGTTTGGTAGCGCGCTACCTTGGGGTGGTAGAGGCCGCAAGTTCAAGTCTTGTCACTCAGACCAAAGCGAGAGCGCAAAAGCCGCCGGGGCTTTGTTTTATTAATAC
>JAZTXY010000015.1:0-4341 GCA_045636665.1 Eubacteriales bacterium | reverse complement strand
TTTTCCCTTTGTCAATACCTTTTTTCAACTTTTTTTAATTTTTTTCAAAAAAGTTTTCAAAATACCCGAAACCCCTTCTACCGCAAGGGGTTTCGGGCTTTAACTTTTTTCGCTCCTCTTATGTTTCTTTTGGGTTGCGCGAAAAAGCTTAAATTTTACGTTATTTTTATCTTAACGCGTAGGTTCCCTTAAACTCTTCGGGCTTTTCAAGACATTCTACCCATCTGCCGGAGGTAAAGTCGGGAATAGCAACAGGTGCGCCGCCCATAGCGATGGATTGTTCGGACAGGCAGGAGATGCACATAAGAGTTGCAGTATCGTAAGTATCGATGGGAGGAGTGAAGCCTTCTCTTACCGATTCGATAAACGCGTTATATACGAGCCAGTCGATACCGTCGTGTCCGCCGATAGGATTCTTGCGGTATTCCTTCCAGATGGGATGCTCATATTCTTCTTCGTATTTTTCAGCGCAGTTCAATTTGGTAGCAACGGTATCGAATTCGCTTTCACCGTCGAGATGTACATAGTCGCCGCCTGCGCAGTACATACCCTTTGTTCCGCGAACGGTAAAGCCGCGGGAGTAAATTCTGGGAAGCGAGGTATCGAGAGTGATAACAGCGGTTCTGCCGTCAGCGCACTTAAGAACGGTGGTTACGATATCGCCTTGATTGAAGTTTGCTTTTGCGATAGGATCGTCGGGACGGTGTTCAACCGCATATTCGTGCAAGCCGACGGAAGCGGATGCGATCGAATTAAGAGTAACGAAGCGGTTACCGTGGTTGATATCGAGAACCTGCATAATAGGTCCGAGCTCGTGGGTGGGATAGTTTTCGCAGTTGCGAAGCATATAGTTGCGTTGACGGTAGTGACGGTTGATGTCGCCGTTAACGATTTCTTCGCGAAGATCGTGCATATAACCGCCCGAGCAGTGAACGACTTTGCCGAACAAGCCCTTGCGAGCCATATTGAGAGCCATAAGCTCACGTCTGCCGTAGCAGCAGTTTTCAAGCATCATACAATGGATGCCGGTTTCTTCATAGGTTCTGATAAGACGGAAGCAATCTTCGATATTGTAAGCGCCGCCAACTTCGGTACCGACGGGCTTGCCTGCCTTCATTGCGTAGATGCACATTTCGATATGCGATTCCCACGCGGTGAGTACCAAAACAGCTTCAACCTCGGGATGGTCGACAACCTCTTTCCAATTGGTGGTACAGAAGGGACGGGTTCCGGTTCTTTCTTCAACCGTTTGGGCACCCTTTTCGGCGCGGTCTTGATAATAATCGCAAACAGCGGTAATTTCAACAAGGCCGTTTTCCCACATCGGAAGGAAGCAACCGTAAACAAGAGGAAGTCCGCGCGCACCGAGACCAATGACGCCGATCTTAATTTTTCTTACATTTTCCATTATATAGCACTCCTGCTTTTTAAATATTTTTTGATATTATATGATGATATGAAAGAAAAGTCAATATTTTTTTGCTTTATCGCTTTACAAATGTGAATTTTTGTTGTAGTATAGTCGGTAGATATTAATAACGGAGGTTATTTTATGACATTATTGGTTATGGCTGCCGGCATGGGCAGCAGATACGGCGGCTTGAAGCAGCTTGACCCTGTTGGACCTAACGGTGAATTTATTCTTGACTACACCGTGTACGATGCATTGCAGGCAGGGTTTGACAACGTTGTATTTATTATAAAGGAAGAAAACCTTGAGATTTTCAAGGAAACCGTTGGCAACAGAATCGGCACTACTTGCAAGACCGAATATTGCTTCCAACGTCTTGACGATATGCCCGAGGGATATAAGGTTCCCGAAGGACGCGCTAAGCAATGGGGTACCGGCCACGCAGTGCTTGCGGCACGCGACGTTATCAAGGGTCCGTTCGCCGCTGTTAACGCCGATGACTTTTATGGCAGAGAAAGCTTTGAAATCATCGCTAAGTATATGAAGGAAAATCCCGACTCCCCCACTTGCATGGCAGGCTTTGTTCTTAAGAACACCTTAACCGAAAACGGTACCGTTGCAAGAGGTCATTGCACCGTTGATGAAAACGGAGTGCTTGTTGACATTACCGAACGCACCAAGATTATGCGTCTTGAAAACGGTCAGACCGCTTATCTTGAAGACGACGTTTGGCACGACATTGACGAAAACGCTATCGTTTCGATGAACTGCTGGGGCATCCCCGCTGATTTCTTCGGTGTTGCTATGGACGAATTTATTAAGTTCCTTAACAACGGCGGCGATGAAATGAAGAAGGAATTCTACCTCCCCACCGCTATCGTTAAATATCTTGAAGCTAACGGCAAGAAGGCAAAGGTTCTTAAGACCGGTGCTAAGTGGTACGGCGTTACTTATAAGGAAGACAGACAAGCAGTAGTTGACTATATCAAAAAATCTATTGAGGACGGAGTTTACCCCAAAAAGTTATGGAAGTAAAGAAGAAAATTTTAGAAAACGTTTGTGCCGCATTTATTAAGGATGCGGTTATCGAAGAAATCGAAAACATCCCCAACGGTCACATCAACGTTACCGACAGAGTTAAGGTTAACGGAAGAAATTACATTCTTCAGCGCATTAACACCAACATTTTCCGCGATCCCGTCGGTCTTATCGGCAACATTTCGTCGGTTACCGAATTCTTGCGCGAAAAGATTATCGCCGCAGGCGGCGACCCCGACAGAGAAACTCTTACTCTTGTTAAGACGTTAGACGGCAAATACACCTTTGAAGACGAAAGCGGTCTTTACAGAATGTATTTGTTCATTACCGACGCTACCTGCTACAACAAGGCTGAAAAAGCAGGTATGTTCGGCGAATCGGCAAAGGCGTTCGGCAGATTCCAAAACCTTTTGGCTGAATTCGATGCAAAGACTCTTTCGGAAACCATTAAGGATTTCCACAACACTCCCGTAAGATTCAAGAACTTCGAAAAGGCTCTGAGCGAAAACAAGGCAGGCAGAAAGGACGAATGCGCTCCCGAAATCGAATTCTACCTTTCGAAGAAGGACTACTGCCCCACCATCACATCGCGCCTTGCAGACGGCAGACTTCCCACCCGTGTTACTCATAACGACACCAAGCTTAACAACGTAATGATCGACGATGCAACCGGCAGCGGTATTTGCGTTATCGACCTTGACACAGTTATGCCCGGCAGTATGCTTTACGACTTCGGCGACAGCATCCGTTTCGGTGCTTCGAGCGCTACGGAAGACGAAAAGGACCTTGATAAGGTTTACTGCGTACCCGCACTTTACGAGGAATACGTTAGCGGCTTCCTTTCCGAAATGAAGTCGAGCATCACCGATGAAGAAGTTAAGCTTCTCCACGACGGCGCTATTATGATGACTCTTGAATGCGGTATGCGTTTCCTTACCGACTATCTCGAAGGCGATACCTATTTCCGTACTCATTACGCAGGTCAGAACCTTGACAGAGCAAGAACTCAGATGAAGCTTGTTCAGGATATGGAAGCAAGACGCGACGAGTTTGAAGCTATTATTAAAAAATACATATAATATAATGAAAGAAAGGCGTTGTTTTTAAGCAACGCCTTTCTTATTTTATCTTGTTGTTTTATTAATCTTAAAAGCAGATACGTTTTTCGGTTTCTTTGTTGAACAGGAAGATTTTGTGGGGTTTTACCGCGAATTTAACCGTCGGGCAGGTCGTATCGACACGGATATCGGAATCGATCATTGCGCGGACAGTTGCATTCAGCGATTCGTTGTGAGTTGCGACAACACTTGCATCTCTTCCCATTATTTCAACGTTGGTGAGCTTGCAGGAAAGCACTCCGTTGGGGTTAGGCTCAAGACCTTCGGGACGTATGCCGACATAAACCTCTTGGTCATCGACGCCCTTAACCTCAAGCACCGATTCATCGCCTATATAAACCTTGCCGTTTTCAACCCTACCGTTAAACACGTTGATGGGCGGTGTGCCGAGGAATTTCGCAACGAAAAGGTTTGTCGGGTCGTCATAAACGCTTTGCGGCGCGCCGACCTGTTGTACAACGCCCTCCTTCATAACGACGATAACGTCGGAAATCGACATTGCTTCCTCTTGGTCGTGAGTGACGAAAACGGTTGTGATGCCGGTTTCCTTTTGTATACGGCGAATTTCTTCACGGGTTTGGAGGCGCAGGCGCGCATCGAGGTTGGAAAGCGGTTCATCGAGCAAAAGCACGCGGGGCATTTTCACAAGCGCGCGAGCTATTGCAACACGTTGCTGCTGACCGCCCGAAAGCTCTGCGGGCTTTCGGTCAAGAAGCGCATCGATTTGAACGAGCGTTGCGGCATTCAAAACACGTTCATTCATTTCGTCCTTTG
>JAZTXY010000014.1:0-59978 GCA_045636665.1 Eubacteriales bacterium | reverse complement strand
GTGGTAACGTTTGCGACTCATATTAAGAAAAAGCGCGAACAATTCTAATTAAAAAATTATCAAACTTCTCCTTTTGATAGTTGAAAAAGCAGCAGAAAAGCCCGTGGGTAGAAACCTACGGGCATTTCTGTTGTTATTGTTAAAAAAACTTGACATTGACGAAATACTGTGATATATTAATATTAACTAATTCCATAATCATGCAAGGAGTGTTTTAGATCATGTCTAAAGTATTGTCGGTATTGCGTAAAAACGCAAAACTTATCTTAATTTCGGCAGTAGTTATTGCATTTATCGTAATATTTGCAATTTTAAATACCGAATCTGCGATTGAAATCGCAAAGCTTTTTGGAATTTCTGCTTTGTTTACTTTGGGCGCGATCGTCGTAGCAGTAGTGCTCGGCATCCCTTCTGTTATTTTCAAAATCTCGAAGAAAAGAGCTGCAAAGCTCGGCGGCCGTGCGCGCGTTCTCCTCGCGTTGCTTTTCATCGTGTTGCTCGTTGCACCTATGTTCATTCTCGATATGATTCCTTACGGCGCGGCTGACCCCAAAACCGGCGAATTCAAAACCTTGATGGACCGCGAATTTGTAATCAAGCTTTCTCAAGCCTTCACTGATGAAGAATACGCAATGACCTTCGGCATCTATTCGTTGGTTCTCGGCGCGGTTATCCTCGGTTTCGCAGGCAACCTTATGATTTCCACTTGGGAAAATCATGAAAACACAAGCTCGAAGATCGCAAAAATCGCAATGGGCGTTCTTTTCGCAATCCTTCTCCACTGTGTTGTTATGCTTCTTGACTATGTTTCCACAATGCTTTCGCTCAACTACTTCACCACCGTCGGCCCCGCAAGCATCATCGGTATGTATATCGGCTTCGGCGTTTACGGTAAGATCCAAGATAACAAGGACAGAAAGTTAAGAGCAAAAGGTCTTTAATATCAAATAACAAAACAGACGGGCAACCGTCTGTTTTTTTATACTTTCGTAAGCGGATGCTTTTGATTATCGCTTGGGTATGAAAAAAAGAATCCAAAAACGGCTGAACGTTAATAGGCTGCTCTTGCCGTTACGCAGTACCGATTTGGATTCTAAAGGCAGTATACACAAAGAATCTCTTTCTGTCAAGGAAAGTCTTTTCGACAACAAAAAAACAAACCCTGCATAAGGACTGTGATCCTCATCACAGCTACGTAACGTATGTTCAAGAGAAAATTTTGAGGCACCTTCCATATCCGGAACATAGCCTAATCATTTTGCGTTCTCCTTTGCGGTGTTGATAGAAGAGATAAGCATAACACGGATACTTGTACAAGCAGAATCAAGAATTTTATATTCTTCCTCGGATATGTATTTTGTTTTGAATAGCAGTTCTAACCAATATCCTGTTTCATTTGCTTCTTTAAGAGCAATTTGGAGTTTGGCGATGAAATCAGCTTTTCCATGAGCGTATTGCGCCTCACAAATATTAGCACCAATGGATGTGCCGCTTCTACCGATTTGGTTGGAAATAATCGATTCTCGCTTTTCTTTCAACTGTTTAACGAGATTGATGACGGATACTGCAAAATCCATCGATTGTGTTCTTAACTTGCTTTCAGACATAACATCACCTCCGATTTATTAAATTATACCATAAACTGCGGAGCATTTCAATCTTTTGTGAAGTTTGGGCTTCGCCCAAGTGAAGCAGCGGCAATGCCGCTGTGAAGTATTGTGCTTGCGCACAAAGTGAAGTCAAGTGTGCCACTCACGCCCGCAGGCACTTCACGATGCAAAGCATCGCTTCACGCACCGAAGGTGTGCTTATCGTGCCGCAAGGCACACTTAGTTGAAAAGAAACACCTTTTGTCTATCGGACAAAAGGTGTTTCTTTTCTGGTGACCCGTAGGGGAGTCGAACCCCTGCCTTCGCCGTGAGAGGGCGACGTCTTGACCACTTGACTAACAGGCCGTATTTCTGATTGCTACACTAATATATCACATCTTTTTTTGTTTGTCAATAAGTTTACACGATGACTTTGTTGACAAGCAAAATTTTTTATGTTAAGATAGTTGCAAACGAAACGGTTTTAAATGCAACTAATTTTTGCGAGGTTTAAAATGGCAACTATAATGCGCAAAATGAACATAATCAGTCGGTGCGAGGCGAATTACCGTACCGAAAAATCGACTGTCGGACTTGCGGGAGTCTATCACAGCTACGTTCTTGCGATATGCAAAAACCCCGGACTTCCTCAGGAAAAGCTTGTGCAATACCTTTGCATCAACAAATCAAACGTCACGCGTCATCTTGCACACTTAGAGCTTGAAGGATACGTCGAACGGCGAGCAAGCGAATCGGACAAGCGCGAAACGCTTGTTTTCCCAACTCAAAAAATGCTCGATATTCTGCCAGAGGTTAAAGACATTACAATAGATTGGAATTCTCAGCTTGCCGAGGGCATTGATGAGGATGAATTGAAGCTTTTCCACGAAATACTTGACAAAATGTTAAACAAAGCCATTGAGATCGAGGACGTAAAATGAAAATAGTTTTTAAATATCTTCGTGGGTTTTATCGCCGTATGACCGTCGGCTTGGTGATTAAAATCGCAGGCACCGTCGTCGAGCTTTTGATACCCTATATCCTCACGCATATCCTTAAAAACGTCATCACAAAATCTGTGCGCGATATTCTTTTGTGGGGCGGAGCGATGCTTCTTTGCGCCGTTGCCGCTTGCGTTTGCAATATAGTTGCAAACCGAATGGCGGCGCGTGTTTCGCGCAATTTCGCCGAAAATATGCGAAAGGATCTGTTTATCAAAACACTCCGTCTTTCGGCTTCCCAAACCGATAATTTTACAATACCGTCGCTTGAATCGCGCATCACGACCGATACATATAACGTTCACCATTTCGTGAATATGATGCAACGCTTGGGTGTTCGCGCGCCCATTATGCTCATCGGCGGCATCGGCATAACACTTTTTATGGACGCCTATCTTGCGCTCGCGATGATTGCGGTGCTTCCCTTTATTTTCGTTACCGTTTATTTCATATCGAAAAAGGGCGTGCCGCTTCACACCAAGGTGCAAAAATCTGTCGACGGTATGATTCGCGTCGTGCGTGAGGATGCCCAAGGCATCCGCGTTATCAAGGCGCTTTCAAAGACCGATTACGAGCACCGCCGTTACGATGCGGTCAATTCCTCGCTTATCAAGGACGAAACACGCGCGGGAATCGTTATGGGCAGCGTCAACCCGATAATGACGGTGTTGATGAACGTCGGCTCGGTTGCCGTTATCGCGCTTGCAAGCGGCAGAGTCGATTCGGGCTTGTCCGACCCCGAAACGATAGTTGCGTTTATGCAGTATTTCACGCTTATTTCAATGGCGATGATGTCGGTAACGCGAATGTTCGTTATGTACACAAAATGCGCGGCATCGGCACGGCGCATAACCGAGGTTTTCGATGCCGATGAGGATATTAAGGTCTACGGCAAGACCGAATTTCCCGATAAGGCTGACGGCAATCATATCGTATTCGATGACGTTTCCTTCTCCTACAAGGGCGTAAAGAATAACCTTAAAAGCATTTCGTTTTCACTGCCGCGCGGCGGTCGGCTCGGTATAATCGGCGCGACCGGCTCGGGCAAAACGACCTTGATAAAATTACTGCTCAGATTTTACGATTGCAGTCAAGGCTCGATTTTTATCAACGGAGAAAATATAAAAACAATCGAAAAATCGCGTTTTTACGCAATGTTCGGCTCGGCAATGCAACAGGACTTCCTTTATGCCGATACTGTGGCAGAAAACATCCGCTTTGGCAGGGAAATCGATGACGAATCGATAATTCTCGCCGCCAAAACAGCGCAAGCCGACGGCTTTATCACCGATTTTGCCGACGGTTACAACCACCTTCTCACACCGCACGGAAGCAATATTTCGGGCGGTCAGAAGCAAAGAATACTTATTTCACGCGCGCTTGCGTCAAAGCCCGAAATTTTGATACTCGACGATTCATCGTCGGCGCTCGACTATAAAACCGATGCCGCGTTAAGGGCGGCGCTTGCCGAAAACCTTGGCGACACAACGGTTATTACTGTCGCACAGCGCGTAAGCTCGGTTAAGGACTGCGATATTATCATCGTGCTTGACGAGGGCGAAATTATCGGTATGGGCAACCACAGCGACTTGCTTGAGGGCTGCGAGGAATACCGCGAAATAAGCGAATCCCAGATGGGAGGTGCTTTCGTTGAATAAGCCTAACGAAACCAAGCAGGAAAGAAACACCAAGGGCATCCTTTTACGTCTTTGCGGATACGTTTTAAAGTATTGGTACATCTTCATACCTGCGGTGCTGATGACCTTCTGCGCAAATCTGCTTTCGCTTTTGGGCCCTAAATTTTCGGGACTTGCCATCGATGCAATCGTTGCCGAGGGCGGTGTCGATAAGGAAGCGGTTGCCGAAAACGTGCTTTATATGCTCGGCTGTTACGTCATCTCTGCGGTAATATCCTATCTTTTGGCGGTCATTATGATAAAGCTGAGCCAAAAAATAGTATATACAATGCGAAAACAGCTTTTCGAAAAGCTTACGTCACTGCCCGTCGGTTATTTCGATACCCACCCGACAGGCGACATTATAAGCCACATTTCCTATGACATCGACACGATAAACTCAACTCTCTCGCACGATTTGGTTCAGGTTATGACGAGTCTTTACACCGTCATCGGCTCGCTTTGGTTTATGTGGAATATCTCGAAGCCGTTGATTGCCGTATTTCTTATCACTGTGCCTGCATCGATTCTCTTTACGCGCTACCGCGCAAAGCGTGTGCGTCCGCTTTTCAGAAAACGCTCGAAAAAGCTCGGCGAGTTGAACGGCTATGCCGAGGAAATGCTTTCGGGCTGCGGTACAATCCGCGCTTACGAGCGCGAAAACGAAATAGGCGCACGCTTCAACAAGCGCAACACCGATTCGATGGATGCCTATTACGAGGCGGATTATTACGGCGCGGCAATGGGCCCGTCGGTTAACTTTATCAACAACATTTCGATATCGTTAGTTACGATGTTCGGCGGAATACTTTATATGTATTCGCAAAGCGGAGTTGCGGCGGTTGGATCGCTGTTTTTCATCTCATTAAGCGGTGTGGCGCAGTTTGTTCAGTATTCGCGCAAGTTTGCCGGCCCGATAAACGAATTTGCAAACATCATTTCGGAATTCCAATCGGCATTTTCTGCCGCCGACCGTGTTTTTGCGATTCTCGACGAACAACCCGAGCCTGCCGATTCCGAAAACGCAATCACGCTTGAAAGAGCAAAGGGTGACGTTGAATTTACAGACGTTAAATTCGGCTATACCCCCGAAAAAGAAATTCTTCACGGCATCTCGTTCGATGCGCTTCAGGGTAAAACCGTTGCGATAGTCGGCCCGACGGGCGCAGGCAAAACGACGATAATCAGTCTGCTTATGCGTTTTTACGACGTAAACGGCGGCAGGATAACCGTCGACGGCATCGACGAGCGCGAAATCACGCGTGATTCGTTGAGAAAAGCATACACAATGGTGCTTCAGGACACTTGGCTGTTTTGCGGTACGATATTTGAAAATATCGCCTACGGACGCGAGGGCGCAACGCTTGACGAGGTAAAAGCCGCCGCGCGCGCCGCAAGGATAGACAGCTTCATCGAAAGCCTGCCCGACGGCTATGACACCGTTCTTACCGATGACGGCGTTAATATTTCAAAGGGACAGCGTCAGCTTATCACCATCGCGCGTGCGATGATTGCCGATTCGCAAATGCTTATTCTTGACGAGGCGACCTCGAACGTCGACTCGCGTACCGAGATAAAGATTCAAGAGGCGATGACCGAATTGATGAAGGGACGCACCTGCTTTATCATCGCGCACCGACTTTCGACGATTCAAAATGCCGACAAGATAATCGTGCTTCAGGACGGCAAAATCACCGAAATCGGCAATCACGAGGAATTGCTCAAAAAGGGCGGATTTTATAGTACGCTTTACAATTCACAATTCAATTAAAGCAGACCGCGGACAAATGGTCTGTTAACACCCTTGAAATAAAAAACAACAAAAAAGAGTTCTTTCGTTTACGTCGGAAGAACTCTTGATTTTTATTAGGAATTTTAATTTTTATTGTATTTTCAAGGGTTTTAACGAAAAGCTCGACTACCTTACCTTTGTAAGCCTACGCTCGCTTTTAAACACCCCAAAAACGCAATCGTTTTCGGGGACCCCATACAAAAACAGCCTCATTTCTCTCGGTCTGTAAGCTGAAAAAATACGGGAGAATTTCTCCCGTATTTTCTTTAATACAAGTAAAATTTTTCGATTTTTTCTTGGTATTCACTTAACTTTTCGTTTTGCTCTTTTAAAAAGTTATCAATGTCAAAGCCGTCTTTACGCAATTCGTCGCTGCCCAAAAGCAGGTCGATAAAATAATGCGAATTTTGCGAATATGGCGCAATAAATTCAAATTCCTTGTGGGTGTTGCGTATCAAATCAAGCAAACGCAAGCCCGATTCAAAGGGGTTAAAGCTTTTTCGGTCGGTTATATGCAGTTGAATACCCTTGCATTCGGTATTTGCGTGCTTTGAAGCGGACGGAGTGAAAAAGCAGGGGCGGAATTTAACGCCTTGAAGATTATTGGCGTTCATTTTTTCGGCAACGGCTTCGTGATCGAGCCAAGGCGCGCCTATAAACTCGAACGGCTTTGCCGTACCGCGCCCCTCCGAAATATTCGTGCCCTCGAAAAGGCAGGTCGCAAGATAGGCAAAACAGCATTCAACCGTCGGAATATTCGGCGACGGCGGAATAAACACAAGGTCGGTTTCATCGAAAAACAAGTCGCGTGTCCAGCCCTTTACGGGTATCACCGTAAGGTCACAGCCGATTCCTTCGGTTTCGTTAATAAAACGCGCAAATTCGCCGACGGTAAGATTATGGCGCGTTGCGGTCGAATATCTGCCCACAAACGACGAAAATTTTCTGTCAAGCACACTGCCCTGCGGACAAACACCGCCGACGGGATTGATTCGGTCGAAAACGATAAAGCGCTTTCCCGCCTTGGCGCAATCCTCCATTGCATAGGAAAGTGTATAAATATAGGTGTAAAACCTTGCGCCGACGTCCTGAATGTCAAATGCAACGGCATCAAGCCCCTTTAAAACCTCGTCGCGGATGTGAAGTGATGCGCCGTAAAGGCTGTAGCTCGGCACACCCGTTTTTTCGTCGATGCAGTCGGAAATATGCGCGCCTGCCGTCGCACCGCCGCGAACACCGTGCTCGGGCGAGAAAAGACAGCAAAGAAGTCCTTTTTCGGCAAGAATATCCGCTGTTTCCTTAAAATCCTTGTTTCTGCCCGTCGGGTTGGTTATAAGACCGATTTTAAGCCCGTCGAGCAATTCAAAATATTCGTCAATACGGTCGATGCCGTTTAAAACTATGGCTTTTTTCATATCATTCACCGAAAATCTCTTTATGCCATTCGTTCCTTATTGGGAAAAGCTTGCCGTTGTTTCTTGTCGGGTGAACTCGGTTTGTGAGCAATATAGCGTAAATTCCGCTATCTCTGCCGACGTATATCGCGGTACCCGTAAAGCCGGTATGTCCGTAACGGTTGCCGACAATATTAAATCCGAGTCCGCGGTTTTCCTCAAACTGCGGGGTGTAATTTGTTGTAGCCGCTTTGAAAATCTCGTCCGAAAGGTAACCTTTCGCGCCGTTTGAAATCATTTTGGCAAAGGTAATACAATCGTCAAGACTGCAAAAAATTCCCGCGTTGCCCGAAATTCCGTTCAAAAAATCGGCATTTTCGTCGTGTACGCTGCCGCAAATTATCTCGCCCGTGACGGCGCTTTTCTCGGTCGCGGCGCAAATTCTATCGCTCGGCGGATTGTAAAAGCTGTTTTCCATCCCCAACGGATCGAAAACGTATTTTTGCACAATACTGTCAAGCGGTTGACCTTCGATTTTTTCAAGAATCCTGCCAAGCAGAATATACCCCATGCAGGTATAAACGGCATCGCTTTCGGGCGTGTACCCAAACGGCTCGCGCAGAATCTCCTCCGCCGCATCGCTCGGCGTGATACCGCGAAGCCAAAGAGGGAAATGCGCCTTTATTCCCGAGGTGTGCGTCATCAACTGAAAAATCGTGGTGTCTTCCTTGCCGTGGCAATCATCGAAAAAGTCGCTCATTTTGTTGTTAAGCGAAATTTTGCCAAGATCGATCATTTTCAAAGCCGCCATAGTCGTGCCGATAAGCTTTGAAAGCGAAGCCATATCGAAAAGGGTATCCTCGGTCATTTCCTTTTCCTGCGGAAAAATCGCGCTTTTTCCGCCGACGGCTTTAAAGAAAATTTCGTCTTTACATCCCACAGCCGCCGCATAGCAGGAATATGCGCCCTCGTCAAGTCCTTTTTGTAAAAGCGTTTGGAGTCGGTCTGTGTTCATCGTCGTCACCTCAAGAACAAAAATCAGAAAAGCGCATCGGTTTTTTATAATCTAAAAAGTCATTAAGCATTTGTAAGAAATGCGTCCTTTCGCCAAACTCATAGCATTCATCTAATATATACATTGTATACCAAAGCGAGTTGTCAAACACAGGATAAAGATTGGAATAGCACATCGCACAGCTGTGCATAACTGTTACAAGCTCGTCGAGCGGCATATTTTCTTCTCTGTATTTTCTGCGAAAAAACGCCAAAAACATATCGATCAGCTTGCCGTCGAAGTCGATTTCGTCTTTTTTTACTTCGATAAGATATTCGCTCAATATCGAGATAAGCTTTTCTCTGTCGTTTCCTGCATAGGCAAGCTCCAAAACAACATCACTTAACGTGCTTTGAGCATCGAGGGAGGTATTTACGTATTGAAGCACTTCTTCCGTATATCCGTTTGAAAGTAAAACCTTGAAATATATCGCCTGTTCAATCGTCATTTTTCTGCCTCCTTTGGGATTTATGATTTTATTATATCGCAGTTTAGCTGTCTTGTCAATGCAATGCAAAAACGTCGAAGGAGAGATTCCTCCGTGTCCGTTGCGTTCTTCCGCAGAATTCCATTCTGCTCACGAACACCGTCCACTCCGCTGTGGCGGTCAAAACGTGTCCCCGACACGTTTTGCCTCGCCCTTCGAATCTCTTCAAAAGCCAAACAAAAAACCACCCGATTGGGTGGTTTTTGTTTGGCGGAGAAGGAGAGATTCGAACTCTCGAACGGTTTTATCCGTTACACGATTTCCAGTCGTGCGCCCTCGACCAGCTAAGCGACTTCTCCGTATTATTAACTTCGCGCTCAATTGCGCTTGATTATTATATCACAGCAAATCGACAATGTCAACACAAAAATTTAATTGTTTTGCGAAATAATTAAGCTTTTTCGGGATTTATTTTATGTCATTTTCCATATAATATTGAAAACTGTATTTTTGGAGTGGTGTTTTTGCTTCCGAACGAGCCCTACAAGCGCTTTGCTGTCATAACAATGTACGCCGCGGTGGCAATCGCCGCGATATATATTGTTTTCAACTTTTTGTGGACGGCGATTTTGCCGTTTATCATCGCCTATGTTTTTGCCGAGTGCTTCCGCCCGATAGTTAAATATTCCGAAACGCACAAAAAGTTCCCGAAAAAGTTTTGCGTTTTATTCGTGGTCTTTTTGGCGACGGCATCGATGGTGGGCTTGATTTACGCAATCGGCAGACAGGTAGTTTTGGAAATAACCGACCTCGCCGACAATATTAAAGAAACGGTTGCGCTTATCCGCACCGATGACGGCTATGCCCACGAAACCATCGACAAGATTTGCGATATGATACCCTTTGTTGACCTTCGCGATAAGCTTTGGGCGATGCGAAGCAACCTCGACGAGGAGCTTTGGGGAATGCTTGTCGGCTTCGGCGAAAATATAACGGGCGGAATAGTTTCGATTATGGGCTCGGCGGTTGCATTTTTGCCGAATGCGCTTTTTACAACGGCGGTCGTTATAATCGCAACCTATTATTTTGCCATCGACAGAGTTAAAATAAACAGCTTCTTCCTTTCGCTTTTCCCCGAACGGTTTCGCCCTACCCTAAAAAACACGCGTGACGTTTTGGCAAACACTGTTGGGAAATACGTTCGCGCTTACGGTCTGCTTTTCTTTATCACGTTTGGCGAGCTTTTGCTTGCGTTTGTCGTTTTGGGAGTCGATTATTCCTTTATCCTTGCGCTCGTCATCGCGCTTGTCGATTTTCTGCCCGTGCTCGGTACGGGTACGGTGCTTATCCCGTGGGGAATCGTTCTTTTGATTATGGGTAATTACGGCTTGGGCGCAGGAATTTTGGTAACCTACGTTTTGATAACCATCATCCGTCAGGTCGTCGAGCCGAAAATCGTCGGTAAATTTATCGGACTTCCGCCGATTGCCGCACTTGCATCGATGTATATCGGGCTTAAATTGTTGGGACTTTTGGGGCTTTTCGTTTTCCCGTTGGGCGCAATCGTTTTAATGCGTGTTTTGGAAACGAAAAAGAAACAAGCAGATTGACTTGCCGTTAATCTGCTTTTTCGTCCTCATCGTCGCCTTCATAAAAAATATAAAGCTCCTCGCAACGCTTTTGCGCCTCTTTAAGTCTTTCGATAGCGTCAGTTAATTCATTAAAAAGCGCAAAATACATTTTCTTATAATCGGGCATTAAAATGCACCTCCCAAGACCTAATATAGGACAAATAGTCCTATTTGTCAATAGGGAAAAAGGTTTTGATGTATATTGAAGTAGGTGATTATGATGAAATTACGTATACGCGATATGCGAGAGGACAATGATTATACGCAAAGCTTTGTTGCAAAATATCTTATGTGCGATCAATCTTTGTATTCGAAATATGAGCGCGGAGAGCGAGCTGTTCCTTTGGACGTTATGATAAAGCTCGCCAAGCTTTATAAAACCAGCATCGATTATCTTGTCGGACTGACAGATGAAAAATAATGATAAAGAGGAGCCAAACGGCTCCTCTTTCTTAATTTCTTTCTTAATTTCTGCAGTCAACAAGCGAAACGCTTATAACGTCGGGTAGGTTTTTGAGCGCACCCGTAAGCTTTTGGTGGTTGCCGCGAAGTGCGATTTCATAAATGACCTCGCTGTAATCGCCGTTGTCAACAAGCGACGAAAGACGGTTCTTTATGTTGTTCTCGTTAAGAAGACGCGCTGTGTAATCGATCGCCTTGTCGCTGTTTGCGCGTACAACGAGAAGATAGGGTCGCGAGCCGGTCGAGGTGAGCTTGATTACTGCGAAAGCCGCAAGACCGATGAAAAGACAGCCGATTATCGTAATCTTGTAGAAATGCGCGCCTGCGGTGATACCTGCCGCAACCGACCAGAACATAAATGCTGTGTCGCTTGCATCCTTGATTGCGGTACGGAAGCGGATTATCGAAAGAGCACCGACCATACCGAGCGAGAGCGCGAGGTTTGAGGTAATGGTAAGAACTATCATTGCCGAAATGGGGGTAACGAGAAGAAGGGTAACCTCAAACGTTCTGTTTCTCGAAACGCCGCGAAGGGTGAGGCGGTAGATAAGCAGAATGAAAAGGCCGGAAAGAAACGCTACGATAAGCGAAATAATAATGTCGGCAATGGTTATTTCGGAAGAAAAGCCCTCCAAAACACTCTTTTTTATTGCGTCTAAAATACTCATTTTGTTTCTCCTTTAAATGTTATATCATCGGTGCATTTCTGCAAAGTGCGTATTTTGAAACCGAAAGCTGTGCGCTGTTTGTCGCACACGCCTTGCGGATAAGCGAAGGACAGCGTTCGGAATATTTAATTTCCATAATAATCTGTCCGCGGTCAACTGCGGGTAAGGCGCGTTTTGTGTTTCCGAAAAGCGTGTCGGTATCGGGCGGAAGCGAATCGACGTTGATATCAAAGGTAACTCGCACTCCGAGTGACGGCATATAATATGCCTCGCGGTCGTATCTGACCGAAACCGCAGGCTTAAATGCCTTTGCGCGCATTTCCGCAACAAGCCCGAAGCAATCGCTTCCTTCATCAATCGGTGCGCCCGAAAGAATTTTTTCAAGCTCTTCCTTTGTTATCCTTGCCGAATGCTTTTCGGTAACGATGCCGCGCTTGGTCTTTCGTTCAAGACGGATAAAATCGCCGTTTCCGTCATAGGTGCGGATACGGAACTTAACGTGAACCGCATTGCCGTCTTCCTTTTCGGCAAGCGCCGTGTCAAAGGCATCGTCGAAATACATCGAGCATATCGAATATTTTCCGTCCTTGCCGTTTTTATCGGGCTGTAAAAGCGCCTTTATGCGGTTTGAAATAATCGAATATTCCGAGTAGTTGATAAGATATTTTTCTTCTCTGCGTTCAGCCATTCTTATCTTCCTCCCCGTTATATTTCAAAACCGAGTTCGAGCATATAATCATCGGAAAGATTGAAATACGACTGAATATGCGTAACGACGTATTTTTCACGCGCGGCTATAAAGGAGCGCATATTGTCAACCGAGGTTTCCCAGGTTTCGTATTTTCTTTCCCAACGGATACAATCCTTGCCGATATCGTTGATAATCATATCGCGGAAGGTATCGACGTAGGCATTGACGTTTTCAACGGTCCATACGTTATTTAACTGATATGCCGTTTCACGAAGGAATTTTTCTTTGAATTCGGGGTTTTTAAGCAGAGCGTTGATAAGTCTTGTCGAAAACATATTCGCACTGCCCGTGCCTGCGGGGTTCAAATGCTCCGAAACGGTGTTATACGAGGCGGTACGGAAGGATTGGTCGACGTCGTACATTATCCAACGCCATTTTCCTCCCTCATAGGTGAAAAATCGGATGTTGCCGTTGTCGGTGTTGCAAATTATCATTTCGGCGACTATATAATCGATATAGTTTTCGATATCCACCTGCGACTTCATATAGTCGTAATGCTCTTGATTTCTAAGGTCGTGAGAGTGCGCAAAGTTGACAAGCTCGGTATATTCGGGGCTTGTTTTACCGTTTGCAACGGTAACGGTTGCTTCGCTTGCCGATACGTTGTAATGACCTGCAACGTAATGCTCGTTAAGCTTTTCACGGATGAAATAAAGTCCCCAATATTCGCCGTTGAGGTATAAAACAACGGGACGGCAGTTTTGAACGTCGATGCCGAGAAGATCGTGCGCCATCGAGGTGACCATCGCGTCCTTCATTGTCGAGTATTTAAAATCCTGACCGCCGTTTCGCAAAACAAAGCCTTCGTATTGCGAAAGCTCCTCATCCTCGAAAAGCTGATAATCAAGCTCGCCGTTTCCGTATGCCTGACGGAAGAAAAGCGCAAAGGATTTTTTGGGCAACGCGCGTGAAAGACCGCCGAAAATGCGAATGCCGCAGTATTCGTCAAATCCGCTTCCGTTTTTATCGAAAAAGGAAACGGTCGCTTCGCGCTCCCAACGGTTGTAATAGTTTGCGCCCTCGTAAGGGAAAACCGAGCTTGCCTTCGGGCCTGTTTCGTAAATTCCGCTGTAATAGTCCCAAAGATTTTCCGGTGTGGTAACTATCGAAACCGCTTCAAGCGTGTCCTTTTCGTTGACGATAAAGGTAAAGTTGCTGAATTTGCTCGGCTTTTTGCCGTCTTCAATAGCGATGCAACGGATAACCGTCGTCGAATTGATTTTTATCGGCGAGGTGTATCTGACCGAATCGGCAGTCGGCTCGGAGCAGTCGAGCGTGTAATAAATAGCGCCGTCGCCTTGAAGCTCAACCGTGATTCCTTCGGAATAAACGCCCTGCGGAAGGGAAGACGAGGGAGTCGAGGTGGTTTCGGTAGCGCGTGAGGTATTTATATCGTTGGGTGTGGGTGATGCAAGGATCGAAAATCCGTCTTCGCCGTTTGCTCTGCCAAACGAAGTGTTTTGACCGAGCGAGGGGATGACCGCAACGTCCAACACCGTATCGCCCTTTGCAAGCACGAGCGTTTCGCCCGATGCGTTGATGCCGAAGCTGACAACGTGATGACCCTTGGGTGTGTTGATTCCGTCGGTCGAGAGGATAATGCAAACGTAACCGTTTGCAGGAATCTTTACGCCGTCAAGACTGCCCTTTCTTACCTGCTCGGTATCGTCGGAAAGGTAATAGCCCGTAAGGTCGATTTCTTTGTCGGTGCGGTTATAAAGCTCGACAAAATCGTGATAGGTCTTATAAGGTCCTGCAAGGAATTTCGTGTTGGAGGATACGACCTCGCTGATTTCGATATCGGCAGGTCGAACCGCCGTTGCATAAGCCTTAATACCGTTTTCGCCGTTTGCAAAGCCGATGCTTATTTCGGCATCAACGTAAACCGCTTCGCCGTTTTCAACGGTATAGCTGCGCGAAAATCCTCTGCCTGCCGCCGCGCAGGAAACGTATTCGCTTCGCTTAAAGTCGGGGCCTGTCAAATAAACCGCCTCGCCCGAGGAAAGCGCAAAGCCGCAAACGTTTTCGCCACTGCCGTTTTCTGCGTAAATAAGCATACATTCATTCGGCGCAAGGTCGCGGTCGGGCAGGTCGTATTTATAAGGGTCGTCTTGCGAATCGCTCACAAACCATCCGCTTGTCGAAACCGTTTGCGAGGAAATATTGCAAATTTCGATAACGTCACGAAGCTTTCCGCCGTAAGGTACGCCGTCCTGCGAGAGCAAAAGCTCGCTGATTACCAACGGATATTCGGAATTGATGCGCGAATTATCAAGCGCTTCACGTCCGTTTTCGTTGTTTTCATATCCGGGTGTTGCGTACATTTCGGTATATTCGATTCCGTTTTCGCCGTTAACGCGAGAAATCGATTTATTGCTTTCGCATTTCGTTGCAGGCTGCTTTGTATATTTCGAGCCGTGTGAAATGAAAATTTCTTCATCGACGGAAATCTTGAAATCGGCGTGAAATTCGCCGCTTTCGGTAATTTTTTCCTTGCCCGATGCAAAAACGAGCATTATTTCGCCGGGGGCAAGCTCCTTTTCGGGCAATGCACAACGCATTCTGTCGGTTTGCGTGTCGGAAATATAATATCCCTTTGTGGAAACGATTGCCGAGGAAATGTTTTTGATTTCGATAATATCGCAATAATCACCCTCGAAATCGGGCAATACCGAATCGTTTGCGGTAAAGATTTCGTTTATCGCCAAGGACATACTTCCGTCCATAACGCCTGCGCGGAACAAACGGACACCCTCCTCGGTGTTGGGATAACCGGGCGATGCAAGGTCGGAAACCTCAAAGCCCTCGTTGGTACGAAGCATTACGTTGTCGCCCGGTGTTTTGACCGTTGTCGTGCTGTCGATAACCGTACCGTCCCACGAAACGAGCGCAACGTATTCACCGCCGTTTGAATTAAGGCGGAAGGGCACGTTTGAACCGTCAAGATAAACGATAAGATAACTGCCCGATTCAAAAATGTAATCCCCAAAGCTGTAAGCCTTGCTGTTTTGCGTATCGTTTGCCAAGCCGAAATCGGCAAGATTAAAGGTTTCGCCTTTATTGTAAAGCTCGATATAATCGGGATATTCGCCGTTATCGGTTGCGATTATCGATTTGTTTGTCGAGCATATTTCGTTAATAACAACGTTTATGTTTTTCATTTCGCCGTCATAAAAAATCGGCGTGCCGACGTTATCCTCGACGACGAGCATCACGACGAAGCCAAGCAATAAGCACGCGGTGAGCAATATTGCAATCATTATTTCTTTTTTCGTTCTTGTCGAAATTGTTCTGTTTGACATTTCTATACACCCCGTTACAAAAGACGTATACATACGCATTTTGTCACAAAATATTATTCCAAAATACTACATATTATTATACAGAATAAATTATACCACACAATTCGCCACATATCAACAGAATTTTACAAAACAAAAAAGCGAAAACCGAAGTTCTCGCTTTTTATAATTTACATATCGCGCGATGCGATAACGTTCGCGCCCGTACCGCAAACGTTTTCAATAATAACGTCGCCGCGCTTGATGGGGGATTGAACCTTACAAGCGTGAAGCACAGCCATAATTTCAAACATCTTGCTTTTGGGGACTGCGCGGTTGGTGCGTACCGCCAAACGGGAGTGAATACCGCCCGAAATACCGACCGAGCCGGTAATGGTGCGCATCGGGGAAACGATTTCGTTCTTTGCGTATTCTTCGCCTCTGGGACAGGTGTTACCCTGAGCCTCCAAGGTGTTTTCGTCTATCGTCAAATGGCATCCGCGCGGACAGACGATGCAGATCATTTCTTTCATTTCGCTTCCTCCTCAATTTCGATCGCAGATACCGTAATACTGCCGTTTGCCTTGTCAAGCAGAACCTTGGGAACCGTGATCTTTTCCATTTCGGCAGGCGCCAAAAATTCGCGCTTGAAGGATGCGATCTTTTCGCCGTTGGATTCAACACGGATTTCTCCGACACGAATCTTCTTGCGTACGCGGAAGAAGATGTCAACGCCCTTTTCGACGTTTTCGCGGTTGATTCTTTGAGGTACGGTATATCCGACGTTAAGTCCGACGTTTACGTTAAGCGCGTCGCTTTCGGTCACTGCGGTGCCGAGCACGTATTTAGCCGCGCTCTTGCCCGCGCGTTCGCTTTCTGCCGAAACGTAGTCGACAAGGTCGTGTACGTGAAGCACGTTACCGCAAGCGAAAACGCCTTCCTCGGAGGTTTGCATATCCTCGCCTACCGAAGCGCCTCTTGTACGCGCGTCAAGCTCGATGCCTGCCTGACGGGTAAGCTCGTTTTCGGGAACAAGACCAACAGACAGGAGGAGAGTATCGCATTCGAAATATTTTTCGGTGCCGGGGATGGGCTTCATATTTTCATCAACTTGGGAGATTTCAATGCCCTCAAGCGAGTTTTTGCCGATAACCTTGGTTACGGTGTGCGAGAGATAAAGCGGAATGTCGAAATCCTCAAGACATTGCGCGACGTTTCTCGAAAGACCGTTGGTGAAGGGCATAATTTCGGAAACCGCAAGAACCTTTGCGCCTTCAAGCGTCATTCTTCTTGCCATAATAAGTCCGATATCGCCACTGCCGAGAATAACAATCTTCTTGCCGACAAGGTAACCCTCGATATTGAGGTAGCGCTGTGCCGCGCCTGCGGTGAACACGCCCTTGCCTCTGTCGCCGGGAACCGAGATAGGACCGCGGTTACGCTCTCTGCAGCCCATTGCAAGGATTATTGCCTTTGCCTCGAACTGTTCAAAGCCGTTTGCTTCCGAAACCGCCGAAACGATTTTGTTTTCGATGTTAAGAACGGTCGTGCCGAGCTGAAGCTTGACACTTGTGTTCTTGAGCATATCGATATATTTGCCTGCATATTCGGGGCCGCTAAGCTCCTCGCCGAAGCGGTGAAGGCCAAAGCCGTTGTGGATACATTGGTTAAGAATACCGCCTGCTTCACAGTCACGCTCGAGCAACAAAATATCGGTAACGCCCGCTTCATAAGCGGCAACTGCGGCAGCAAGACCTGCAGGGCCTGCGCCGATAATAACTATATCGTGCTTAGTCATTATTTTCACCGACCTTTCCTGCTACTATATTAGAGCCGTTTCTGTCCCAAAGGACCTCCTTGGCATCAAGACCGTAATATTTGCAAAGTATTTCGTGAACTCTGACACCGCAAAATCCGCCTTGACATCTGCCCATGCCAGTGCCCGTACGGCGCTTGATGCCGTCGAGTGTGCGGGGCTTGATGTAAGAGGTATCGAGCGCATCGAGGATTTCACCCTCGGTAACCACGTTGCAACGGCAGATAATGTTGCCGTATTTGGGGTTGCGCTTGCAGATTTCCGCCTTTTCCTCGTTACTGAGCTCTGCAAAGCAGATATGAGCATCGGGATAGGACCATTCTGCCTTTTCGGTCATAATAAGTCCGCAATCCTCAAGAATTTCGATAACGTATTCACCGATAGCGGGCGAAGACGAAAGACCGGGGGATTTAATACCCGCAACGTTTATAAAGTGACGGCAAAGTGCCGATTCGCCGATGATAAAGTCGTTTTTATCGGAGTTTGCGCGCAAGCCCGAGAAGGAACGGATATTTTCACGGTAGTCAACAAGCTTGCTTGTTTTTGCCGCTTCCTGCGCAACGAAACCCAAGCCCTCACGGGTGGTGGAAACGTCATCACGCTCGTTATTCGATTCGGCATTGGGGCCGACAATGATATTTCCGTCTGCGGAGGGGGAAATAAGCACGCCCTTGCCCTTTTCGGTGGGGCATTGGAAAACGACTGTGTTTACAAGTCCGTAAGAGGTTTTGTCAAGAAGGAAATACTGTCCCTTGGACGCGAAAATTTCAAAATCCTGAGCACCCGCCAAGGCAGCGATTCTGTCGGCAAAAAGTCCTGCGGCGTTGATGATGAATCGGGTTTCGTAAACCTTGTCTCCTGCGGTCACCTTGAATGCGCCGTTGACCTTTTCGATTGCGGTAACCTCGCTGTCAAGATAAAATTCAACGCCGTTTTTAGCCGCGGTTTCAGCCATACCCAAGCAAAGACGCCAAGGGTTGACGATAGCCGCCGAGGATGCGTACAACGCGCCGGTAACGTCGTTTGAAAGGTTGGGCTCGCGTTCAAGAAGTGCTTCCTTGTTAATAAGCTCCATACCGCGGACACCGTTTGCGATGCCGCGCTCGTAAAGCTTTTGAAGATGCGCTTCATCCTTGGAGTCGAAGGAAATAACCATCGAGCCGCATTTTTTGTAAGGGATGTTGAGCTTTTCGCAAATTTCCTCGATAAGCTCACAGCCGCGTACGTTAAGACGCGCCATAAGTGTGTCGGGTTCGGGGTCATAGCCCGCGTGCACGATACCGCTGTTTGCACGGGTTGTGCTCATTGCAATATCGTTCTCCTTTTCGAGAAGACAGCACTTAAGGTCATATTTAGAAAGATACATCGCTACGGCAGCACCGCAAACGCCGCCGCCGATGATAGTTACGTCATACATAATAAAACCTCTGGATGTTTATTTGACAAAAACATATTATATCATTTTTTTCGGAAAATGCAATCCTTTGCGCGTTTTTGCATACAATGATATTAAATATCGTTGCTTTCGCCATTTTCACTTTGATGTTTTGCATCTTTTATGGCATTTTTTAATATCATTACGAACTGAATATTGGGTTCAAACTCGATCATTGCACGCTTTTCGTTGAATTCGCAAAGGAAAACATAGCTTTTTGCGAACATATTTTGGTTCATCGAATACTTGGTTATCGCCTTTTCGTTTCTCGGAAGCTTGTCGTAATCGCTTTTTTCCAAAACGTCGATTGCCGTTTCAAGCGCAACACAGCACATCGGAGTACGCTTGTTGCCGACGATTTTGGTAACCGTAAAATCGCAATCGGACACCGAATATTCAAATTCGGTCATCGAAAAGCGGTAGACGAGCAAAATAGATGCCATAAGCGAAACATATCCGCAAAATTCCACCACGGCATTGTATGCGGGGACGACGGTTGAAGCAATGAAAATCGAAAGAGTAACGATAACGCAGGTGATAAGCAGCAATCTCGTTTGCGCAACGTTTCTTTCGGGCTTGCACAAATACAATTCAAACGACTCCTTTCAAAAACGATTTTTATTTACATAACGGAGGATTTTTTATATGGAAATCGATCGCAAACAGCTTGAAAAAATACTGTCGATGGATAACGAAAGCTTTTTGTCGCTTGCGCGCAGTATCGCTTCTGCCGCAGGTGCAAGCAAGCTTAAAACCGAGGTAATGCTTTCAAACCCCGATATGCTAAAAAGGCGCATCGCCTCGATAACTCAGGACGAGGCACAGCAGCTGATAGATGCGGCAGGAAAGGAAAAAAGCGAAGAAATCATAAAAATGCTGAAGGATCGAGGTGTTGACGTTGGACGATGATTTCTCCGAAAAGCTGAAAGCCGTTTTGTCCGACCCCGAGGCAATGGCAAAAATAACGGCGATAGCTTCGGGTATGGGAAAGGAAAAGCCGACGGAGGAGGCTCAAGGCACAGCGCCTTTGAACGCTTTTTCCGGCTTGGATAAATTGAATCTCCCTTTTCCGAGCATTCAAAACAGCGATCCGCGTCTTGCTCTGCTCGTTTCCTTAAAGCCGTTGATAAGGGAAGACCGCCGCGACCGTGTAGACGCTTTGGCGCAGGCGTTGACGCTTGCTTCGGTAATGAAAAACTTCAGAAAGTGAGGCGGTTTTTATGTACAACCGCGATTTCGGCGGAATAAAAAGCGAGGGTCAGCTTTATAACTACGAGAGGGAATATAACGCATCGCGCGAGCGAGCGGAATCGGAATATGAAAAGGAACGCGAGGCAGAGCCGCCGAACGAAAAAATCGAGCCGATACGCGAAAAGAAAAAGGGATTAAAGCTTGATTTCCTGCGCGATATGAAGCTTGACGATTTAATACTCATCGCAATAGGAATACTTTTGCTTCTCGATTCCGACGGCGATAACGATATGTTCGTCTTGATACTTGCGTTTTTGATTTTCTTTTAATCGAAGGAATTGCCCTTTTCCACCTCGGAAGCAAGAAATTCGATGAATTTATCGATAGTCTTGCGCGCCTTCGGGGGAAGTGAACGGTATTTGTCAAGCGGTGTTTCGTTCAAGGCTGCGTTTTCACGGAAGGTGAACGAATCGCCGGTGTGAATACCTGCCGCAAACATAAAGTCTGCAAGGTCGATCTCGCCGAATGCGTGCGAAGCGACCTTGCGAATAAGCTTCGGACGGGGCGGATTTTCCTGCGTGCAGAGTGCAAGCTTACGCATTTGTACATAGCTTATATCGCAATCTGCGGCAAATTGACGCCACGAGCGAACGCCCTTTGCTTCATTAAGCAGCATTGCGAATATTTTTTTGTTCCATCTGTTGTTTTCAGCCATTTTTCGTCCTTCCGTCAGTTGCCCAAGCCCTCAAGCGCCGCGCCGATAACAGTTCCGTAGGCGGCGTTTTCGGGAATGATTATATTTACGTTGAACATATTTTTAAGCTTGTCGAAGATTTCTCTCGATTGAGGAAGCACCGCAAGGTGACCGATAAGAATAATGTCGCGGATGTTTTTGGTGCGCGCCGAAAAGATAGCCATCATCGCAATCGTTTCGTAGACCATATTCAAAAGTCCGAGCGCAATATCCTCGCGCGAGGCAAGGTCGCTTATCTTACCGAAGTTCGATGCGGTCGTGTTGTCCTTAAGCGCAGGGCTTATTGCCGCGTCGGTAATGTCGCAAATGCGAAGGTCGATATTTTCAAGGTTACCCTCAAGCGCAAGGCTTGCCACGTTTTGCACCGAGTGTACGCCGATAAGCTTATCGGCAAGTCCTACCAACGTGCCGCCGCCGACACCCGTACCGCCCAAGTGAGTATACTCCTTGGTTTTGCCGTTTGCATAAACGTATGCCGTGCCGGTGCCCATGCTTACGATTACCGCCTCGTCAATGCCGCTTAAATAAAGTCCGCCCTTGCCGTTTGCGGTAAATTCGTTAATATGAACGGTTTCGATGCCGTAAATGTTATTGCCGATAAACGCCGCACCTACACCCGTGATCATAACCTTTTCAATATCTTGAAGCGATATTTTGTTATCGCTTGTAAATTTTCCGAAGCCGCCGTAAATCGAAGCGATCGGATCGGTTGCCTTTACAAGTATTGGCGCCAAAAGCTTATTTCCGTCGAATCCGACGATCTTTGTTGTGCTTCCGCCAACGTCAATGCCGACGATAATGCTCATATCTCTTCCTCCCAAACAAAAAACGATTATTTATCAATTCAGTTTATATCTTTTTTTGCGTTTTGTCAAATTATTTTTTGCTAAATCCCTTTTCAATTACAAATTTTTGTGTTATTATAATAATGAGGTCAAATAATTTTGTTTGAACGGGAGGTGCTCTTGATGTATAACAGCGACGAATTGCGCCTGTTTTTTGAAAAAGCAAGAGGCGGCGTTTGCTCGCACGCTTATATCGTTGACGGCACCGACGGCGTAGGCAAGACCGATTTTGCGCTTGAAGCGGCACGCGCAATGCTTTGCACCGAAAAAAATAAGCCCTGCGGCTATTGCAAAAGCTGTAAAATGGCGCGCTCGAGCAACCATCCCGATATTTACGTTATCGGCAGGGAAAAAACGGCAAGCATCGATGACGTGCGTCGATTAATAGCACGCGCATCGCTTAAGCCGAACGAATCCGAAAAGCAGGTTTTTATTATCTGCAACGCAAACAAGCTTCGCGAGGAAGCGCAAAACGCGCTTTTGAAGCTTTTCGAGGAGCCGCCCGCCACCGTTGCGATATTTTTGCTGACCGAAAGCCGCTCGTCGCTTTTGCCGACGGTGCTTTCGCGCGGACAAAGAATCCATCTTGACGGATTAAGAGATTTTGAGCTTTTGGACAAGCTGAACGAAAATTACCCCTCGGCAAACGGCGCGGATATCGATGCGGCTGTAAAACGGGCTTGCGGTAATTACGGCGCCGCCGAAAAATACCTTTCAAAGGAAAACACAAATATTCGCGAAAAAGCGGAAAATCTGCTTTTATATACACTTGAAAAGAAAAATTACGAGCTTTTGACCGCGCTTGTTCTTCCAAAATACAAACGCGACCAGCTTCGCGCTATCGTTATCGAGCTTATTTCGATTGCAAACGAATGCGAAAAGGCAAGATACGGGGTTGAGGACGCGCTTGTGCCGAGGAAGAGGGAGCTTGCCGATATCGTCAAAAACGCATCAAAGCGCGCGTTGTCGCAAATCGGCGAAACGGCAACGGCTTGCGTGGTTGCGCTTGACGGCAACGGCAACGTGACTGCGACCGCAACGAAGCTTGCGACCGATTTGATAAAAGCCGCGCGGTAAAAAAGAAAAAACGGAGTAATGGATATGGAAAATAACGGAAATAACAACGTAAATAACAACGAAAAGCACGAAAAGCGTGAAAAGAGCAACGGTAAGCACGAGGGTGGAAATTTTCATAACCGCCGCAACAATCACCGTCGCGGCAGACACGGCAAAAGCTTTGGCAACAAGCCGAAGGTAAAGCCCGAATCGGCAGAAGCAGCCGTTACCGAAAACACCGAGGCTTCAAAGCCCGAGGAAATATCGGAAGCGCCCAAAAAGGAACAAAAGGAACAAAACGAGCAGGGCCGTCAGCGTCATAACCGCAACGACCGTCAAAGACATAACGACAGAAAAAAGGCAGCGCCGCAGGAAGAAAAGCTTGAAAGCGGCTTTGTTCCCGAGCCCGAGCCCGAACGTAAATATCTGTTCGATTACGATGAAGAACCGATAACACCTACCGAGCCCGAGGAAGAAAAGAATATCGAGGTCGTCGGCATTAAATTCCGCAACGGCAGTAAGATATATTATTTCTCGCCCAACGATATTACCTTTGAAAAGGGCGAGCACGCAATTGTCGAAACCGTACGCGGCGTTGAATACGGCGAGGTTGCCTTGGGCAACAAAAAGGTCGGCGAATCCGAGGTGGTTTTCCCCTTAAAGCCGGTGCTTCGCAAGGCAACGAAGGAGGATGACCTTCGCAATGCCGAAAACCGCAAGCTTGAAGAAAGCGCAAAACCGATTTGGCACGAAAAGGTTGCCAAAAACGGACTTGATATGCAGCTTGTTGACGTTGAATACACGCACGACAACGCAAAGCTCTGCTTCTATTTTACTGCAGACGGCAGAGTTGACTTCCGTGAATTGGTTAAGGACCTTGCAGGTGTTTTCCGTACGAGAATCGAATTGCGTCAAATCGGCGTACGTGACGAAGCAAAGCTTTTCGGCGGCTTGGGAAGCTGCGGAAGACCCTTCTGCTGTAACACCTTCCTGCCCGATTTCACACAGGTTTCGATAAAGATGGCGAAGGACCAAAACCTTTCGCTTTCCTCCTCGAAGATAAGCGGCGCCTGCGGAAGGCTTATGTGCTGCTTACGCTTTGAGCACGATACCTATGAAAGAGAATATGCAACCTTCCCGAAGGTGGACACTATCGTTGAAACCCCCAAGGGCAGAGGCGTTATCGTTGAAAGCAGCTTTCTTACCGGCAGAATCAAGGTCAAAATGAACAGCGACCAATCGATTAAGGTCTTCGGCAAGAGCGAATTGAAGGCGGTCGGTATGATTAAGGTCAAGGAAGACGTCAGCGAAGATTTGAAGCATTTGGAAGATAAATAAGAAAAAGAACCCGACGAGTTTAAAAATTCGTCGGGTTTCATTTTTTATTTAACCTTTTTGCGTCTTGCGATAAGCCAAATTGCAACCAAAACCGAAATACCTGCCATTGCCGATAGGGCAATAATGCCCCAGGGTATATCGTTTTGCTGAGCCTGCGGTTCGATAAGCGGCTCGGACGATTCCTCGACCTTTGGCAATACCGTTGCGTTTATCGTATAGACGAGCGATTCGCCGTCGGGCGAGATAACGGTCACTGTTATCGTGTTTGTTTCGGAATAAAGCGTTGTATCGCCGATAATCACCTGCGCGGTCGGGCTTTGCGCCTTACAGTGAATGCTTATCTTTTCGGTTCCGAAGGGCACCGAAATGCTGTATTCGGTAACCTTGGGGTCGAACGTCGGGATAAGCTTAAAGCCCTCTATTTCAAGCGAATCGAGCATACAGTTCGAATCGAAGCGCGGTTCGCTTTCGCGGCGTACGTTAAGGGTATAAACCTTGGTTTCTCCGCTTTCGGTAACACGGCTTACGGTTATCGTTGCCTTGCCGTCGTTGGGTATCGACGAGCCCGAAACCGAAATAACGCTGTTTTCATCGCGCGTTATCGCAATATCGGCAACAGCCGCGTTGTAGGGAACTGTTATTCCGTCGTATTCGTAAACCTCGGGGTCAAATTCAAAGGATTTTGCGTTGAGAACGTCGATTCTGAAATCGCCGACCTTGCTTTCGCTCACCTTAAACTCGTTGTCGTTGAACGTGATTTGCTTTGCGCCGCTTTCAAACGATGCCGTAAGCGTTTTTGCGGAAAGCTTAAGCGTTTCGCCCGCTTTTGCGGTTACTCGGAATCGAAGTGAAATTATCACGAAGAAGGCTTTGTTGCATTCTTCGCCTTTGTGGTCGTAGGCAAAAAGTCCAAGCTTGTTATCGCCGATATCACGGCAATTCACGTCCCAACCCGTTGTGACGCTTTCGATAAATTCAAGGCCGTCGCTGTATTCAATAACGCCGTCGATGCTTCGCGCGTGCTTTGAGCCGTTAAGACAAAGCACCACGTCGATAATTTCACCGCTTGCGATGTGCGAAAGCGTTTGCACGTCGATCGAGCCGAAAAGGTTTTTGTCGGGTGTGCCGAGCACATCCTCGGTACGGCGGAGAACAACGTTTCGCAACTCGCGGAAATCGTTATCGGCAAGCACGCCGTTGCCGTTTATATCGCCTGCTTGCAGATAAACGGAATCGTATTGATAGTTTTTAAGCATACGCTCAAGCGTGAGCATATCGTATGCGGTAATAAATCCGTCGCCGTCGGTATCGCCGCGGATTACAACAGTAAGGCGGTCGGTAATTTCACCGTCGTCGCCGTAAAGCGCCAACGTATGTCCCGTTGCAACGACGCCCTTGACCTCGCGCTTGCTTGTGTTGAGGAAGCGCGCTTCTTTTTTTACCGAAAGAAGTGCCAAAACGTCCTTTGCCGTGCTTCCGGGCTTGATGCCGTAAAGGATAAGATTGTCGCGGTCGACGATCATTCCGCTGTCGGGCTTAAAGGTTATAAGGTCGTCGCGCACCGTTATGGTGTTTTCCGCCTTGAAGGTTTTGTAATCGGTAACAACGGTAGCCGTTACGGTGTAAACACCCGTGCGAAGCGCAGTGACCTCGCCCATATCTCCAAAGCTCAATCCGTCGGAATCGCAGGAGTAGGTAACGGGAACCGAGCTTGCGCCGTCGGGAAGGAAGCGCACGCGCAGGGTTATTGTTTCACCGACCGACATAGTGCGGTTGGGAACGAGAAATTCAATGCTTTCGATATTCGCTTCGATTGTAAATCCGAAAGAAACGCTTTGACCGAAGGGAAGCGTAAGCACAAAGTTATGTGCGCCTGCTTGGGTTATAACCGTTCCCGATTCAATAACCTTGCCGTCGATATGACCGACACCCTCCGTAAAGGTAACGGTTGCGCTGCCGTTGTAAATTTCGCCGTGGGCAATGCCTTCGATAACGGGAGGAACCGAAATATCGTGCGAATCGGCATATTTTGAAACCGTTACAATACTGCCGCCAAAGGCAATAATGCTTCCGTTTTGAGCCGCGCAAGCCGCATCGGTCGATTCTACACCGAATTTTCCGATAAAGCGTGAGGTGAGAATATCGTAAATGCCGTTGCCCGAGAAATAAACGTTATTATAAACGTAATCGATCGGATTGGCAACCGTTGCGTATTCGGCAAAGAGCGTGTTGTCGTAAAGCACGTTTCCGACAATAACGCCGTTTGCAACGAAAAGCTCGCCGTCGTTGGTTCTTATTTCCGTCAATCGAACAAAATTTTCGTCATACGCCGAAAGCGTGGTGCCGTTTAAAACGTAGACGCGCATTCCGTCGGTCGCAACGGCGCGTGCGCGTACCGACAGCGCGGCTTTTTCGCTTCCGTCGGCGTTGCAGTAAAGCAATCTGCCTCCCGAAACTGCGTAAAGCGTTCCGTTTACGGTACAAGCCGAATCGCATTTCGAGGGAAGCTCGATATAATTGCCCGATGAAACGTCGGTTTCATGAGCGACATAAACGAAAGGTGCGTTTTTAAAGGAAACGGCAAGATAACCGCCCGAAAGGAAGAGCTTTTCGGGTTCAAAGCGCAATTTTACGGGAGCTTTTTCGGCAAGTCCGTCAAGCGCAAGGGAATATATTGCGTATTTATCCTTGAATATCGCGAAAACGTCGGTTTGACCCGCCACTGTCGAAAGCGCATTGAAGCTTCCGTCGATAAACAGGGTTTGTCTGAATTCGTTTGAATTTTCGGGCTGTGAAAACGCAAGGTCGGTCGGCTTTGCCGCACCGTAGGCAAAAACGTCCTCGGCAAGACTTGAAATTTTCGCCGCTATCGGCTCGACACCGAAAAGATAAATGCCGTCAGCCCCCAAAACAATATCCGAAACGGGGAAGGGGAATCTTCCCAATTCTCTGCCCGAAGCAATATCGATTATTGCATTTTCGCAAAACAGAAGCCCGTCTTCAATATCAATCGCCTTGTAGGAGCAAAATTCAAGCACGACGGCTTTGCGAAGCACGTTGATCAAACGGTTGCCGATTGCAAGGTATCCGTGCTCGAAATAAATCGGCTGAAGCTCAAGCGAAAAATCAATCGAAAAACTTGAAAGCGAATTGTTTTCGGTGTTGAAAACATAAACTGTACGGTCGTTTTGGTCGGACGTAAGACAAATCAATCCGTCGGAATAAATTGCGTTTGTGCAAGAAAATCCGACGTTTGCAATATGTGTAAGCTCGGAAAAAGCAGAGTCCAAAAGATAAATGTTTTTATCGCCGAAGCAGTAAACCGTTTCGTCGGCAAACGTATAAAGCTCGATGCCTTCGAAATAAACGTTGTTGATAACCGCTGATTCGGGATTCAATGCATTCGCGCGTGAAATTACGGTAATGCCCTCGTCACCTGCCAAAACCAGCTCGGTTTCGGTGAATTTGTGGGCATAAACACGGCCTATCGGCAGAAAATGCAGATATTGCGAAAGGTCGTTTAAGCCGTAAATCCTCACACCCACAAGCGAATCGCCGTAAATGCAGGCATAACCGTTTTCTTCGTCGATTGCCGCAGTCGATTCGGCATAATCGGTTTGGGTAAATTCCGCAAACGGGAAATTGATTTCAAAGGTATATTCCTTTTTGACAGTGCCGGTTCCGCTTTCGACCGAAAGTGTATGTACACCGCTTTCGGCAACGCAGGTCTTGTTGTAAAAGCGCTTGCCGTCAAGCATTGCTTTGCCGTCGCCGACAACGCAAATTTCTATTGGGTTATTATAAATTCCGCCGTCTTCAACTCCGTATACCGAGGGCAGAGCGTATTGAATATCAATAATTTTTGTGAACGTTTCGGTGCCGTCGGTAATAACGAATTCGTGTCTGCCCGATGCGGTTATCTTTTCACCCGACGAATAAGGGAAGCCGTCGAGCAACGCGGTTCCGCGGTTGAACACAAAATAGGCATAGTCCGAAAATTCCTTGAATTCATAGGAAAACGGCTCGTATTCCAAACGGAAGCGAATAATTTTTTCGTAATCGCCGTCGGTTATTTTAAGCTCGTGCTCGCCGTTTGCGATAATGGCATCGCCGTCTTCAAATTCTTCGCCGTCAAGCAATGCGCTTCCGCGGTTAAAGCCGACCTTAATGCTTTCGTTATAAACGTTTCCGTCAATCGCGCCGGTGATTATCGGCAAATTTGCCGATTCGATAATGGGCTTTGCGTTGATAATGCCAAAGCCGAGCTCGTCGGTGCGTATTTTGTTGCAGGTATTCATTATAAGCGACAAAAATTCATCGCTGTCAAAGCGCACATCCTCGTCGCAGGCGGAAACCGCAAGCGCCGCAATTGCGCTTACTATCGCGCAGGAAAAGCTCGTGCCCGAATCGGTGCGGTAAGCCGAAACGCCGTTTTCGACAATCGGCATCATCACCGCTTCGCCGGGCGCGGCGATGTCGACCATATCGTTATACTGCGAAAAAGAGCTTCTTTCACCGAAGGCATCGCAGGATGCGACCGAAATAACGCCCTCGTAGGATGCGGGATAGCTTTTTTTGTCGGCATAGGGAAGCAAACCGCCGTTGCCCGAAGCGGAAACGAGAATACATCCCTTTGAAACGGCATAATTTACCGCCTCCTGCTCGGCATAGGAATAGGAAAGTCCGCCGACGGACATATTAATTACCTTTGCGCCCGAATTTGCGGCAAACCGTATTGCCGAAACCAAATCCGATGAATAAATGGTCGTACTGCTTGCCGAAACCTTTATCGGCAAAATCGTAACGCCGTGAGCCGCGCCTGCGATACCGATTCCGTTATCTGCCGTTGCGGCGATAAGACCGATAACACCCGTGCCGTGACCGACGGCGTCGTCGTAAACACCTGCCGTTTTCGTTACCGCGTCATATCCGGGGAGAATGCTTGCATCGACCAAATCCTCGTGAGTGCGGTCGATACCGGTATCCAATACCGCGACGATAATATCGTTTCTCGCCTTTACGGTATCCCAAGCCTCGTAAATTCCGGTCGTTTCAAAGGTGGGCAGTGTTACCGCGTCGTTGGTAAGCGCCAAAGCCTCACGCATAAGGTCTGTTTCGTGGTATTCGATAATATCGCTGTTTTCTTTAATGAATTTGCTTTCGCTGTCGCTTATCACAAACAGTCTTTGCTCGCTTTCGGCAAGCTGACGGTATTCGGTTGCTTCAAGCGCATTTTCAATCGACAGTAACGAAACGTTGTCCTTGAATTTTACGATATATCTTTCGCCGTCGGGGAGAGGTGAAACGGCTTTGCCTGTTTCGGCTCCGTTGCCCAAAGCGGCGTTTATCGAGTTTTCCCAGCTGTCGTCAAACGCTTCAAGGCCGTTATAGGGCGCAAAAAGAACGCTCCCTGCCAAAACAACGGCAGGCAGTACGGTAAGAATTATCAAAACCGTAGCAAGCGCTCTTTTAATCATTTATGATTTCTTTCTTTAATCGAATTTTTTATATATTTTCTGCATTTCCTCGGTTTGTACCGAATGAGCCTCATCGGCGTAAATTATAAGGTCGTTTTCGTAAACAAGACCCTCTTTGCCGTCTTTTCTGCCCTCGACGAGTATCAGTGACGGCCGTTTGCCGACGGAGGGGACAACCGCGCGAAGCCGCTTCGGCTCGATTTTGTTATTACGCATTTCGCAAAGCAGATTTACCAATCTGTCGGGACGGTATACCGCAAAAAAGCTTCCGCCGCTTTTAAGGCACCAAGCCGCCGCTTTAAGAAAATTATCGACGCCGCCCATAACCTCTCGCCTTGCTATGTTTAATGATTCGGCTTCGTTCGCCGCGCCGCAATCGTTTCGCATATAGGGTGGATTGGTGATAACGCTTTCGAAGCTTCCGCTTTCAAAAAGCTCTCGGTGATTCGAAGCGTTTCCGCAAATCACCTTCAAGCGCTGACCGAAATTGTTGTTTCTTGCGTTTTCGGCGGCAACATTTGCATATTTTTCCTGAAGCTCAAGACCGACAAAATCGGATTTACTGCCGGTTGCAAGCAAAAGCAAGGGAATAACGCCCGAACCGGTGCCCAGATCAAGGCAAAGCCCCTTTTTCATTCCCGATGCGAAATCGGCAAGCAAAAGCGCGTCGGTACCGAAACGGATACCGCCGTCGGGCTCGTTCAGTATGATTGATGCGTTGATCTTGTTTGTATGTAGTTCACTCATTATAGTATCACAAATACCGTTTTGATTTTGTCGAAACGGTAAATAATTCTTAAATTTTGGCGGACGAAAACAATAATGCGCCCATAGGGGTGACCTATGAACGCATTATCGGGTTTCAGCCCTTAATTTTTGCTCTTACGCTTGGGGAGCATCAACGGGACATACGCCTGCGCATGCGCCGCAGTCGAGGCAGAGATCAGCGTCGATAACGTACTTGCCGTCGTCGCCAACAGAGATAGCGCTTACGGGGCATTCTGCTTCGCAGGTACCGCAACCGATGCAAACATCGTTAATGATAGAATATGCCATAATGTAACACCTCCGTATTTATTACTTACTTTATATCACAATTAATTGCGAATTTCAATATCTATTCGACACTTTTAAACAAAAAGTTTCAGACAAAATTTACCGCTTATTCGCCAAACGCGCATTCGAACGCCTGTTTAAGGTCATCAAGTATATCCTCGATATTTTCAATACCGACCGAAATGCGGATAAGACCTGCATCAATGCCTGCTTTAACAAGCATTTCGTCGCTCAACTGACGGTGAGTCGAGCTTGCGGGATGAAGCACGCAGGAATGAACGGTCGCAACGTGAACCGCGTTTACGAAAAGCGAAAGCGAGTTCATAAACTTTTCCGCCTTTTCGCGTCCGCCCTTTATGCAGAACGAAACTACGCCGCAGCAGCCCTTGGGAAGATATTTCTTCGCAAGTCCGTTGTATTTGTTGCTTTCAAGCCCTGCGTAATTAACGTATTCGGCATAACCGCTTTCTTCAATGTATTTTGCAACCGCATACGCGTTTTTGCAGTGACGTTCAAGGCGCACGTCGAGCGTTTGCAGACCGAGGTCGAGAAGAAACGCAGCCTGTGCGGTGGGGTAAACGCCGAAATCGCGCATAAGCTGAACGCGCATCTTCGTTATATAGGCAAGCTTGCCGAAGGATTCGGTATAAACGATTCCGTGATAGGATTCATCGGGAGTGCAAAGACCTTGGAATTTGTCGTTTTGAGTCCAATCGAAATTGCCGCTGTCGACAACACAGCCGCCAAGCTGTACCGCGTGTCCTTCCATATACTTCGTGGTGGAAAGCACAACGATATCGGCACCGAAATCGATAGGTCTGCAAAGAACACCGGTTGCAAAGGTGTTGTCAACGATAAGGGGAATGCCCGCCTTATGCGCTACGTTTGCTATTCTTTCAATATCGAAAACCGAAAGCGCGGGGTTTGCAATCGTTTCGCCGAAAATAAGCTTTGTGTTGGGTTGGATAAGCGCTTCTATTTCGTCGTCGGAAATATCCTGATCGAAAAAGGTGCAATCGATACCGAAGCGCTTAAGCGTTACGCTGAAAAGGTTTGTCGTACCGCCGTAAATCTTCGAGGAGACCAAAATATGGTCGCCCGCCGATGCGATATTTGCAATGGCAAGGAAGCTTGCCGCCTGTCCCGAGCTTGTGCCAAGCGCGGCGATACCGCCTTCGAGGTCGGCAATCTTTTCTTCAACGTATGCAACGGTGGGGTTGGATATGCGCGAATACATATGACCGTCTGCGGTAAGGTCGAAAAGCTTGCCGATATCGGTGGGAGAGGAATAGGAATAGGTCGTGCTTTGATATATCGGCAAAGCCAACGGCTCACCGTTTTCGGGATGGTATCCCGAATGTATGCATTTTGTGGCAGGAGAATATTCTTTGCTCATACCGAAACTCCTTTTGTTTAATTAAACGTGCCGTCAAGCTCGCGAAGTCGGATAACTGCCGATTCCCAGTTGGAGGGATAATTTACCTCGTGACGCTTGAAGGAGTTATAAGAAAAGATGGTGTCAAGATGTCCCGTTGCGTCGTCGAGCGTCATATTGGTTTCGCAGCTGTTGATAACCGCAGCCATCATTTCGGTGCTCTTCATCGCATTTTCTTGGGTAAGGAATTGACGGATTATCGTTTTTGCGATTCTTGTGTAAAGCGCGTTATATTCTGCGCCGTCAAAGTTGGGATTGTATTCCAAAAGCCATTCAAGCGCAGTGCGGTTTCCCACAAGATCGTTCAAAAGCACCTTGCCGTCTTCGTTGTTTTGAATGGTGATATAATAATCCTCGGGGTAAGGAGCTCCTTCTTCGGGAACGTAGCTGTTGTAAATAGGGTTTTTGACGGTGATAATCTCGTTCAATTCAACGTAAGCGCCGGGGATAGCGCGGACTATCGTTTTAAGACCCTCGCGGTCGAAGCGCAGACAGTAATCGGTTTGAATACCTGTAAGCGTTGTGACGCACTGAGCCACCGTTTCGGGCGACATTGCGGTGAAAAGGTCGTAAAGAGGCACCGAAACGCCGATTTCGTTGGTGGTTTTGAGGTTTGCGGAAAGAGGGCAGTAAATAAATTGCTTGCTCTTGCCGTTTGCATCGACAAATACGCCGTTAAGCATTTTACCGTTGGAGTCAACGCACATAATGAACGCAGTGAAAACGTCACCGCTTTCATCGACGCTCGTATCGGGAATTATTACCTCGGACTGTTCATTGTCCGGTGTTCCCGAAACGTCGGTAGATACGGTTTCAGAGGTTTCTCCGAGATCGCTGAAATTAAGCACGTCCAAAAGCCAATCGTAAACGAACGTGAATCCGACGAAGGCAAACACCAAAAGGCATATTGCGAAGGTGATGAAAAAGTTTTTAAAAGCAGAGGACAAAAGCTCATCTCCTTAATTTAATTCAAATCAGTTACAGTCGATTATACACCAAAAGAATCGGTTTGTCAATCGAATGTTTTCGTGCGCTTTCGCGCGCCGATGCGTGAGCACGGGGCGACAATTAACTTGACAACCAAAGAATATATCGTTATAATAAAGAATATGCATAAATTAAACTACACCGAGGGGAATTGTTGCAGTGAGCATACTTGAAGCTGTCGTATACGGAATAATTCAAGGCGTTGCCGAATTTTTACCAATATCCAGTTCGGGGCACCTTGCGTTGGCGCAAAACTTTTTCGGCACCGAAACCGAAAACGGCTTTGCCTTCAACATTGCGCTTCATCTCGCAACGCTTCTTTCGGTCTGCGTGGTCTTCCGAAAGGATGTTTTCGCGCTTATCAAGGGCTTTTTCTCGCTTGTTAAAAAGCTTTTTACAGGAAAGCTCAAGCAAGGGCTCGATTCTGGCGAAAAGCTGTTTTTAATGCTTTGCGTCGCAACCCTTCCGCTTGTTCCGATAAAGCTTTTGGGGCTTGACGAAACGGTTGAGGAAATCAGCGCCGTTTCTTGGATGATCGGCATTTTGCTTATAATCAACGGAACGATGCTTTTTGTCAGCGACCGCTTGAAGCAAACCGAATTAAAGGCGGAAAACGGCGGATATTTAAGACCCTTGGGCGTTGGTGCGGTTCAGGCATTGCTCGGCATAATGCCCGGCATTTCCCGTTCGGGCTCGACGATTACGGGCGGCAGAATTTTCGGATTCTCACGCGAGGAAGCGGTTAGATTTTCGTTTTTGATGTCAATCCCTGCAATCTTGGGTGCCTGCGTTACCGAATTGCCCGACCTTTTTTCCGAGGGCATGGCGGAAAATATGCTCGCTCCCGTTATTGTCGGTGCGATAGTTGCGGCGGTGGTTGGATTCTTTGCAATCAAGCTGCTTCAGTATATTTCCAAAAACAAAGGGTTTGCCGTATTTTCGGTATATTGTGTAATAATCGGCGTTGCCGCAATCGTTGCGGACATCGCTTTATAAACGACGTAAAGTTAAAAGGAGCCTGCCGTGGCGGATAAGAAAAAAACAAAAAACGTTAAAAAGTCGAATAATTCCGGCAATTCCAAGCAAAAACAAATAAAAATCGAGCGTACGGAGATAATACGTTGGGTGGTCGGCTTTGTTGCCTTCTTCATCATCCTCACCTTTATCCCCGCCATTAACAACGGTTGGTTCGGCAACGCTATCGCGACCTTTTTAAAGGGCTTGTTCGGACCGATGTATTACGTTGTTCCGTTTCTCGTTCTCATTATCGATATTCTTTGGGGACGCGACCACGCGAACAACGTCGCAAGGGTAAAATACGTTATCTATGCGCTTGAATTTGTCTTTATTTCGATCTTTGTGCAGATTCTTGTTGCAGGAAGCGAAGAGCCTGCGATAAATCAGCTTTACGCGCAGGGCATCGAGCTTCAAAGCGCAGGTCTTATAAGCGGTTCTATCGCAATGCTTTTCATCGTTACGATCGGCACTGCCGCTTCGATGGTTCTTGCGATTTTGGGTATCTTTATCTGCACCGTGCTTCTTTGCGGTGCGACACCGAAGGATACCGTTATGGCGATATTCAATTACTTCCGCGATGCGGCGGCGCGCGCAAAGGAATCGCGTGAGGATGACGAGGAAGAGGAGGAATTGGAAATTCCCGCTCCCCGCCGTAAGAAGAAGCTTGAGGAAGCAAAAACCGAGCTTCCCGTTGCGCTTCCCGAAGACCCCGCTGTGGAAGAAAAAAGCGAATACGAAACTATTTCCGAATATAACGCGGCGACCGATACCGAGCTTCTGCCCGACCCGTCAGAGCCGATAGCCGAGCAGGTCAAGCCCGAACCGATTGAGGAAAAGACCGAGCCCGAAACCATCCCCGAAACGATTGAGGGAGCGGACGATTCCGATGACGGCGAAGACGAGGAGCTTTGCTTGGAGCCGATTGAGGATACACCCTACGTATTCCCCCCGATTTCTCTGCTCTCCGCAGATTCGGGCAACGGAATGGGCGGTCCCTCGGGTGCCGAGGTCGAAAGGACAAGCCGTAAATTGGAAGAGGTCCTTGCGAGCTTCAACGTAAAGGCAAAGGTTATAAATTCCACCTACGGCCCGACGGTTACACGTTATGAGCTTCAACCCGAAACGGGTGTCAGAGTAAAGTCGATATCCAACCTTTCCGACGATATCGCGCTTCACCTTGCCGCAACTGCGGTAAGAATCGAAAACATCCCCGGAAAAGCGGCGGTGGGTGTTGAAATTCCCAATAAAGTTACTTCGACGGTAAAGCTTCGAGGCCTTATCGATAATCCCATCTTCCGCGACAACAAGAGCCGACTTTTCTGTTCGCTCGGCGAAGACGTTGCGGGCAGTCCCGTTTACCTTGATATTGCGAAAATGCCCCACCTTTTGGTTGCGGGCGCAACAGGTCAGGGTAAATCGGTATGCATTAACTCGTTAATTATCTCTCTGCTTTACCGCAACCATCCCAATGACGTAAAATTAATACTTATCGACCCGAAAACCGTTGAATTTTCGGACTATAAGGATATTCCGCATCTTCTCGTGCCGGTTATTAACGACCCGAAGAATGCGGCAGGTACTCTTAACTGGGCTTGCAGTGAAATGGAAAAGCGTTACCGTCTTTTCGAAGAGGTCGGTGCGCGTGAGCTTATGGGCTATAACAGCGCGGTCGCAAACGACCCCGAGCGTGAGCTTATGCCTCAAATCGTCATCTTTATCGATGAATTTGCCGATTTGATGATGACAGCGCCCGATGACGTTGAAACCTCGGTTTGCCGTCTTGCTCAAAAGGCGCGTGCGGCAGGCATCCACCTTGTTATCGGTACCCAAAGACCCTCGGTTGACGTTATCACCGGTCTTATCAAGGCAAACATTCCCTCGAGAATCGCATTGACCACAACCTCGGCGGTCGACTCGCGTACCATTTTGGATATGACGGGCGCAGAAAAGCTGCTCGGTAAGGGCGATATGCTTTACTACCCCGTAGGCGCAATGAAGCCGATACGCGTTCAAGGCGCGTTCGTCGACGGCAAGAGCGAGGTTGCCGCAGTTACTCAGTTTATTAAAGAAGCCGCGCAGGCGCAATATGACGATGCTATTATGAAGCAGATCGAGCAGGAAGCGAAGCTTTGCGGCATGAAGGGCAAAAAAGCCGCTGCCACCGCAGAAGCGGACGACGGCGACGACAAGATCGATCCGATGTTTATGGACGCTATCGAGGTTGCTATCGAAAGCGGCACCGTTTCGACGTCGTTGCTCCAACGCCGCCTTTCCTTGGGTTATGCGCGTGCGGCAAGAATCATCGACAAAATGGAACGCCGCGGATATATCGGCGAGTTCGATGCGGCAACCAAAAAGCGCAACATCCTTATCACGCGTGAGCAATTTGCCGAGCTTAAGCTTAACGGCGAAACGAAAAAGGAGTCCGAAAATGACTAAAAGAATCATTGCCCTTGCAATCGTTTTGATTATGACCGCTTCGTTTACTGCCTGCTCGGGCGGAAACGAATACAATTTAAGCTTCACTCCCGACGGAAGCGACAAGATCGATTATATTTACTATACCGAGGAGCGCGTCGTTTACGTTGTCGGCGGTTTTATGATGATTGAAATCGACGAAGAACCGACGTTGCTTGAAATGGCGCTCGATTCGGGCGAAATAACCATCGAAGAGATTATCGAATCGGCATCGGTCGATTATGAAAACGGCGATATCGAGTGTGTTACTTATCCCGACGGAAGCAAAGAATATACCTATGAGGGCTTTAAGCTTATCGTGCTTAACACTCATTTAAGAAACGTAGACGTTTATTTTGTTCCGTTAAGTATGGGCTTTTTCGACATATACGGCAAGTAATTTTTAGAGGTGACGGTTTATGTTTAAAAACGTTGGCAGAAAGATTCGCGGTGTGGCGATAGCTTTCTTTGTGCTTTTGTGTATCGCGTCGCTTTTGGTTCTCGTTGCGGGAATCGTCAACGGCATAATGCTCGAGTGGGCGTGGCCGATTATCTATGGAGTTATCGGCGCCGCTGTCGGATTCGTGCTTTCGCTTATTGCGACCTATATGCTTTACGGTTACGGCACGCTTGTTAAATCCTGCGAGGAAAACGCGCGCATCAATGCCGAAATACTCGCGATTCTTCGCAACAACAATTTCAACTGCGCTCAACCCGAAAAGCCTGTCAAGGAGGTAACCGCGCAGCCCGAAAAGCCCGAAGCTTGCTTTGACGGCGAGAACGAGGACGTTAAGGTTTATGAGGTAGCTTCCGACAGCGTTGCGGAAGAAACGGTTGAAGAAACCGCCGAGGAAATCGCCGAGGAGGTGGTTGAAGAAATCACAACCGAAGCTGTCGAAGAAAAGCTTGAAAGCGTTCCTGCCGCAGAGCCGATTGAAGACCCCTTCGTTGAGGATATCTTTTCCGACCGAGATAACGGAAGAGCAACGCTTCCCAAGCAAAGCGAACCGATTATAAAACGCTGTCCTTCTTGCGGAAACGCCGTAAGAGCTCAGGCGAATTTTTGCAATCAATGCGGTTATAAAATGAAATAAAACCGAGCTTTCTTGAGCTTTTGACCCGACGTAGCAAAATACGTCGGGTTTTTGTTGTTTTTTGGCGTGTTCGAGGCGGGTAAATTTTCTTTTTCACTTGCAATTTATTCTTGCGTATAATATAATAAGAGGTGATTAGGTATGGCAATTTTTCACGACGTTTTACTTGCGGCGCTGGCATCGCTCGGCGTAATACTTGCCGTGCTTGAATTTGTTCGTGTATCGCGTGCCAAAAAAACAAGCTTTATCTGTCTATGCTTCGATGAGGAGCTTCTTGACGGCGCAAAGCCGGATATGTTGATTATCTGCCGCACCGATGCCGAGCAGGAGGAGGTCATCCGCCGCGTTTGTGCGGACGAGGTGCGAAAAGTTTACATCAAAAGGTGGTAGTGTTTTGGGCGAGCTGTATCTTGACGGCGTTGTTGAAGACATAATATACTCAAACGGCGAAAACGGATACACCGTCTGCACCATCAACTGCGGAGGCGATCCGATAACGCTCGTCGGCATAATGCCGTACGTCGGTGAGGGTGAAACCATTCGCGTTCAGGGCGAATGGCAGGTTCATTCGACCTTCGGACGTCAATTTCGCGTTGACTATTTCGAAAAAAAGCTGCCCACTACTCAGGCGGCAATACTTAAATATCTTGCGTCGGGCGCAATAAAGGGGATAGGCCCCGTTACCGCCGAAAGGATAGTTGCCCGTTTCGGCGAGGATTCGCTTGAGGTTATCGAAAACAATCCGCGTTGGCTTTGCGATATTCGCGGTATTTCACCGAAGCGCGCCGACGGCATCCACGAAAGCTATACCGAGCAATTCGGAATGCGAAACGTTATGATGTTCTGCAACGAATTTTTCGGACCTGCGCTTTCGGTCAAAATTTTCAAAGCGTATGGGTCTGCGGCTATCGATATCATTAAAATGACACCCTACCGCCTTTGCAACGATATAAGCGGCATCGGGTTTGATAAGGCAGACCGCGTTGCGATGTCGTTGGGCATCCCTTACGACAGTCCCGACCGTGCCGAGGCGGGAGTTGTGCATACGCTTACCGTCGCATCTGTCAACGGCGGTCATTGCTACCTTCCCGAGGACGAGCTTTTAAATGCCGCATCGAAGGTGCTCGGCGTTTCGGAAAACGTCACGCGCGAAGCGGTCGGCCGTCTTGTTATGAAGGAGCAGATAAAAAAATTCGATATCGGCGAGGATATTGCTTACGCCCTGCACGAGCTTTATTCCGCCGAGGTATATATCGCCGCAAAGCTCCGCGCGCTTGCCGATTTCAAGTTCCCCTTCGTTTTAGAGGGCATCGACGAGCAAACCAAGGTGCTTGAGCAAAAATACGGCATCACCTATGCCGACGAACAGCGCACTGCGATATCTTATGCGCTGACGGGCGGAGTGACGGTTATCACCGGCGGTCCCGGTACGGGTAAAACGACGGTCATCAAGGCGATACTTGATATTTGCGATATACTTAAATTTTCCTGCGTGCTCGCCGCCCCTACGGGCAGAGCGGCGCAAAGAATGTTTGAATCGTCGGGCAGAGAGGCTAAAACGATTCACCGTCTGCTTGAAGCGAGTGTTTCGGACAACGGACATCATCACTTCCAACGCGACGAGGAAAATCCCATAAACCAAAAGGTTATTATCATAGACGAAATGTCGATGGTCGACACTAATCTTATGAGCGCCTTGTTGAAGGCGGTCAAGGTCGGCAGTTATCTTATACTCATCGGCGACCCCGACCAGCTTCCGCCCGTCGGACCGGGCAACTGCTTAAACGATATTATCAATTCCGAACGGTTTAACGTCGTTAAGCTCGATAAAATATTCCGTCAGGCAGAGCAAAGCCTGATAATAATGAACGCCCACGCGATAAACAGAGGCGAAATGCCGGTTTTGAATTCGAGAGATAACGATTTCTTTTTCGTCGAGCGAAACGGGGCGGAAAATATTGCGTCGCTTTTGCTGTCGTTCGTGGCAAAGCGTCTGCCCGAAAGGTACAATGCCGATCCGTTGGACGAAATTCAGGTCATATCCTGCACACGCAAGGGCGCTTTGGGTACTTACGAGCTGAATGCGATGTTCCAAAACGCGCTTAATCCGAAATCGCCTAAGAAAGCCGAGAAAAAATACGGCTCGGTCATATTCCGCGAGGGCGATAAGGTAATGCAGATAAAAAACGATTACGACCTTGAATGGAAGCGCGGCGCCGAATCGGGAAGCGGTATCTTCAACGGCGACGTGGGCCGTATCCGCGAAATAGATACGAGAAACGAAAGCATGACGGTCGATTTCGACGGACGAATTACCGAATACGATTTTTCACAGCTTGAGGAATTGGAGCACGCCTATGCCGTAACGGCGCATAAAAGTCAGGGAAGCGAATACCGAATCGTCGTTATCCCCTCGTTCGATGCACCGTTTCCGCTTATGACGCGAAACCTGCTTTACACGGCGGTAACGCGCGCAAGGGAAATGGTGGTTATCGTCGGTACAAGCCGTTCCTTGGGCGTGATGGTTTCGAACAACCGAATCCCAATTCGCCATACTGCGCTGAAGCATCTTTTGCCTTTGGTGTAATTATGAAATTAAGAAATTATTCACCGGCACTCTGTATGATGTGCAGGTATTATGCGTGTTATCAGGACTTGCCGCTTTGCAAGCATTGTCTTTCTGATTTTCAGTCGATCCTTACAAAGCCGTGCAAGACCTGCAACAAAGGCCCCAACGAATGCGATTGCGCGGGAGAGGACAGCCATCGCTTTATGTTCTTTTACAGCGGCTTTCGCGCAAGGCATTTTATGTATTTTATCAAAGACAATGCCGACGAGGAGGCAATTCGGTTTATTGCCGAGCTGGCGGTCGATGCTACGGGGCTTAAAATGTCCTCCTATGACGGAGTTGCCTACGTGCCGCGTTTACGCAGACGCGAAAAGCGTTACGGCTATGACCAAGCAAAGGAATTTGCAAAAGCGCTTTCCCGTCTTTACGGTATCCCCGTTATCCACGCATTAAGGCGTGTCGGCGGACGCGAACAGAAAAAGCTTAGCGCAAACGAACGAAGGAAAAACATTATCGGCAGATATCAGCTTCGTTTAGACCGCGATATGACGGTAAAATACAAAAGGATACTTCTTGTTGACGATATTTATACGACCGGCGCAACGATAAAGGCGTGCAAGCGAATCTTGCTCGATAACGTTGCCGAAGCGGTTATACCCTTTACCTTTGCGAAAACAAATTATCTCAAAAAATAACAAAAGCACAGGGGAGAAAAGAAATGAAAAACGGTGAACTTATCAGAATCCAAGCAGGCGAATTGCTTTGTACCCTTTCGGTTGAAAAGGGCGGTGTTTCGCTTTATTCTATCCGCGACAGAAAAATCAAAAAGAATTTTCTTACTCAAAAACGTCCGTTGTTTACCTTAACGGCAAGAGCAATGGATTCGGACGAGCAAATAACCGTTTCCTCCTGCGAGGGTTGGAAAAGCTGTCTTTCCCAAACGGTCGACGGCAACACGTTTATCGTGCTTTCGGGTAATGACGTTCTTACCTCGGTCACCGTTTTGCTTTGCGCTCACACGGTCGGAAACCGAATCGAATGGACTACCGACCTTATAAGCGAAAACAAGGAATACAGTCTTTATTCCTGCGATTACCCGACAATAAGCTTTGATGCGAAAAAGGACGTTTGGTTTATGTCGCCCAACGGACCGGGCGAGCTTTGGAACGGTCTTGACGACTGCAAATCCTGTCAGGATTATCCGTCCTACGGAGCATCGATGCAGTTTATGGCGTTTTGGAACAAAGCGTGGAACCGCGGTATTTATTACGGACTTCACGACCCTGCGCCCGCATATAAAAAGATTTGGTTTGAAAAGAAAAAGCACGAAAAATTCTTCAGCGCCTGCGGTAAGCTTCCCTTGACCGATATCGATTTGCCCGCAAATTCTCAAAAGCTTTGCGGCTGCTGTGTTTGGGAAATTTTCGACGGCAACTGGTATGATGCAGCGCAAATCTACCGCGAATTTTTCCTTAAAAACGCGGTTTGGAAGCCCGAAACCGATAACGATGGCAGAAAAGACAGCCCCGATTGGATGAAGCATGAAAACCATTGGTGGATAGTCAGAATGAAGGACGACGAGCAATACGTCGACGACGTTCTTGCCGCCAATGCCGATTTGGAATATGACAGCCCTATCCACCTTTACGACTGGTTCAAGATTCCCTATGATAACGATTATCCCCATTATTTCCCTGCAAAGGAAGCCTTCCACACTGGTGTTAAGCGCTTGCAGGAAAACGGCGTGCGCGTTATGCCCTATATCAACGGACGTCTTTGGGATACCAAGGACAGGGGAATGGAGGATTTCGAGTGGTCGGAAAAGGCTAAGCCGAATTGCACCAAGGACCGCAACGGCGTTCCCTTTATCGAAACCTACAATTCAAAGGAAGCCGACGGCACCCACGTTCGCCATTCGATAATGTGCCCCTCCACCGCTTGCTGGCAGGAAAAGGTTACCGAAATCGTAAGCAAGCTTCTTAACGAGGTTGGCGTTAACGCCGTTTATATCGACCAAATTGCCGCGGCGGCACCGAAAATGTGCGAGGACAGAACGCACTCGCACCGCGCAGGCGGCGGAACCTGGTGGGTAGAGGGATATAACAACCTTCTCGACCACGTTAACCGCATCCGTCCCGAGGGAAGCGCGCTCACGACCGAATGCACCGCAGACCCCTTTATGAAGCGTATGCAGGGCTATCTTACCTGGCTTTGGGTTCACAACCGTCAAGTACCTGCTTTCGTTGCGGTATACGCGGGATATGTTTCGATGTTCGGACGTAATTACCGCTATATGCCCTATGACGATGATGAGGGACAGCGCATAAATATTGCTCAATCGTTCACCTTCGGCGAACAGCTCGGTTGGAACGCACCCGACCTTTATATGCAAATGAAGAGCAAGCATTTTTATAAAAAGTGCGTACACGAAAGGGCAAAGATCGGTTCGTTCTTCTATAACGGCAGATTGCTTAAATCCCCCGAATTTTATGACGATCAGCCCATTATCCGCACAACAAGATGCAAGGAAGCATACGGCGGTATCGTTGAGCATTCCGCGGTATTTTCCGAGTATTGGCAAAGAAACGACGGCGAAAAGCTTTTGCTTATCGTCAACGCGTGTGAAAACGAAGCGGTCGTTAATTACACAAGCGGTCTTGAGGACGGCAAATATATACTTTCGGGCGATGCTTGCGGTACGCTCGAAATCAAAAACGGAAGCGGCAAAGCAACCTTACCTCCGTTTTCGATAGTTTACGCAAGAGCAGAATAAACAATCGGAGATTTTTATGGCATTTCGTTTTTTTCGCCCCGATATGGCGTTTTGCGACGTTTATACAATAACCCCCGAAGCATTGAACGAGCTTGGGGTAAAGGGCGTTGTGTTTGATATCGACAATACAATAGCGCCTTATGAAATCGAGCGCCCTACCGAGAAGATGAATGAATATTTCGCGTCTTTAAGGGAAGCGGGAATAAAAATGGCGTTTGTTTCCAACAACCAAGGCGCGCGTGTTACGACCTTTAACGAAGGACTCGGCTTGTTTTACGTTTGTAAGGCAGGCAAGCCCTCGCCCAAGGGCGTGCGTAAATGCGTTGCTCATTTCGGCTTGGACAAGGGCGAGGTTATGGCGGTGGGAGATCAAATATTTACCGACTGTATCGCCGCGCACCGCGCAGGCATTCGGTTTGCGCTGGTTAAGCCGATACAGCCCGTCGAAAGCAAATTCTTCCGCATAAAGCGCTTTTTCGAGCGCCCGTTTGTGCGCAAGCTCGATTGGCTCAACCCCAAAAACGCAATGCAAAAAATACGCAACCGTAAAAAGAAAGCGAAGGATAAAGAATGAGCAAGACCGCAAAATTCGGCCCCGGCGGCAATTGCGATGCCTTTCGTGCCGCAGGCGGAAAATCGACTCTCCAAGCGCCGGGCTTTGTAAAATCGATGGGGCTTGACGCCTATGAATACGAAGCAGGCAACGGCATAAGCGGAAGCTTCGACCTTTTTGCCGCAATCGGCAGAAAAGCAACCGAGCACGGTATTTTGATGTCGTTTCATACGCCGTATTTCATATCGCTTTCCTCAACCGAAAAGGAAAAACGCGACAACAGCATCGAATACATACGCAGAAGCGCCGAGGTAAGCGCATTGCTCGGCGCAAAAACGATGGTCGTGCATTGCGGCTCCTGCGCGAAAATAAGCCGCGAAACCGCAATGGATTACGCGCGCGAAACGCTCGAGGGCGTTGCGTTGATGATGCAGGAAAATGACTTTAAAACGATCGTCGGAATCGAAACGATGGGCAAGGTAAACCAGCTCGGCACGCTTGACGAGGTAATTGAGCTTTGTAAGATCTCGTCCTGCTTTGCACCCGTTGTGGATTTCGGTCACCTTAACGCGCGTGACAGAGGCGTTTTTTATACCGCCGACGATTACAAACGGGTTTTCGACCGCATCGCTTCGGAATTGGGAAGCAATTATGCCGAAGACCTGCATTGCCACTTTTCGAAAATAATGTTTACCGAAATGGGCGAAAAGAAGCATCTTACCTTTGAGGACGATGTTTACGGCCCGAATTTCGAGCCGCTTGCCGAGGCAATCGTATCGCTCGGCGTTGCGCCTACGATCATTTGCGAATCGGCAGGCACTCAATCCCACGATGCTGCATTTATGAAAATGACTTATGAAAGTGAAAAAATCAGACAAAACAAATAAGAAAACAAACAAAAGAAATATAATAAAGCTGATACGAAATCTATTCGTTTCGCTCATGCTTGTGTCGGTCGTTACGGTTTTGGTGTGTAATCTTACGGTGTTGTACTCCGCGGACGATTATATTATCAATGCCGAAAAAGCGAGCGAGCTTGAGGATATCGACTGTATAATCGTGCTCGGTGCAGGGCTCAAGCGCGACGGCACACCGTCGTTTGTGCTTCGACAACGCTTGGATTGCGGAATATCGCTTTACGGTTCGGGCGTGTCGGACAGAATACTTGTAAGCGGCGACCATTCACGAATCGAATATAACGAGGTCGGCTCGATGAAGTCGTATATGTCGAAGAGGGGAATAGAGCCCAACGTTATTTTCACTGACCACGCCGGATTCGACACATACGACACCTTTTACCGAGCAAAAGAGGTTTTCAAGGCGAAACGCGTTGTTATAGTTACACAGAATTTTCACCTTTCGCGCGCCGTGTTTATTGCACGGGAGTTGGGACTTGAAGCTTGGGGCGTCGCCAGCGATGCAGGCGCTTCGGGCGGAATAAAAAATGAAACACGCGAGATATTTGCGCGGGTAAAATACGCTTTTGATGCGATTTTTAAGCCCGAACCCAAATTCTTGGGCGAGGCTATACCAATATGGGGAGATGCATCCGCTTCTGACGGATGAAAAAAGGAATTATGAAATTTAACGAAATTACTATCCACACCACGACCGCAGGAAGCGAAGTCGTTTCGGGCGTGCTGTTTAACGAGGGAATAAGCTGCTTTTCGGTAGACGACCCGCGCGACCTTGCCGAATTGCTCGAAAATAAATACGTTCCCGTCGATTACGTCGAGGAGGGACTTCTTCGCGAGGACGGCGACGTTTTGGTTCGCGTTTATCTTGCCGAAAACGAACAGGGACAGCTTCAGCTTGAGGGTGTGCTTGCAGGTATTGAAAAATTAAAGACCTTGGGCGAGGATTGGCTCGGCACACTTGAAACCGAGCTTTCGGTTACCGACGAAAAGGATTGGGAAAACAATTGGAAGCAATATTTCCATCCGCTTCCCATCGGCGAAAAATTCCTTGTCGTTCCCTCTTGGGAAAAGGAAGAGGGCAACGGCAGAACGGTTATCGAAATAGACCCTGCATCCTCCTTCGGTACGGGCAGACACGAAACCACCGCGCTTTGTCTTGCAGCGCTCGAAACACTCTCGCCCGAGAATAAAAACGTGCTTGATATGGGCTGCGGAAGCGGTATTTTGGGCATAGGCGCCGCACTTTTGGGCGCAAAGCATATCGACGCTGTCGATATCGATATGGTCGCAACCCGTATTGCCGAGGAAAATGCCGAAAAGAACGGTGTTGATAAGAGCGTTATGGAGGTATATTGCGGAAACGTGCTTACCGATAAAGCGCTTTGGGATTCCTTTGCCGAAAGAAAATACGGCATAATCCTTGCGAACATCGTTGCCGATATTATCAGCGATATGCTTCCCTTGTTCGATTCCTGCCTTAATCAAGACGGCAGAATGGTATGCTCGGGCATTATATCTCCGAGAAAAGAATTCGTGCTCGATGCACTCAAAAATAACGGCTTTGTCGTTGAAGAGCTTAAAGAAAAGAATGATTGGGTTGCGATAGTATGCAAAAAGGCATAAATGCAGAGCTTTTGATAAAAGAGCTTGAGGAACAGATAAATTATCATTCGCGTTTATATTACGAGCTCGATTCCCCGATAATCGAGGACGAGGAATACGACCGACTTTTTGCCCGTCTTGTCGAGCTCGAGAGGGAATACCCTCAATTCGCCTCCCCCAATTCCCCGACACAGCGCGTCGGCGGAAAGGTTTCGGAAAAATTCGAAAAGGTGCGCCATGCAGTGCCTATGGACTCGTTCGGCGATATTTTTTCGGAGGAGGAAATTTACGAGTTCGTAAACAAAATAAAAGCCGAATATCCCGATGCGGATTTTACCGTTGAAAAGAAATTCGACGGACTTTCGGTCTCGCTCGAGTATGAAAACGGACTTTTCGTGCGCGGATTAACGCGCGGCGACGGTATTTTCGGCGAGGACGTAAGCGAAAACGTAAAAACCATTCGCTCGGTGCCCTTGAAATTAAACAGCGATGCTACAGTGCTCGTTCGCGGCGAGGTTTATATGCCGCGAAAGGTTTTTGCAAAATTAAACGAAAAGCGCGATGCAAACGGCGAAAAGCATTTTGCGAATCCGCGCAATGCGGCGGCAGGCTCACTCCGTCAGTTGGATTCGCGCATTTGCGCCGAAAGAGGGCTTGAAATTTTTGTTTTCAATCTCCAATCGGCGGAAGATATGCCTGTTCGTCATTCCGAATCGCTTGAATATTTAAAATCGCTCGGCTTTACCGTTTCCGACGGAAGCCGTCTTTGCCATACCGCCGACGAGGTAGTTGCGGCGGTACGCGCTATCGGCGAATCGCGCCCGAATCTTCCTTATGATACCGACGGCGCGGTGATAAAGGTCGACAGTCTTGCTTTGCGTGAGCGATTGGGTAGTACGGCAAACGCTCCGCGTTGGGCGGTCGCCTATAAATTCCCTGCGGAAATAGCGCAAACACGTCTTACCGATATCGAAATCCAAGTCGGCAGAACGGGTGTGTTAACTCCTCGCGCGGTGCTCGAGCCCGTGCGCTTGGCAGGAAGCACGGTTTCTTATGCAACGCTTCACAATATCGATTTCATCCGTGAACGCGATATCCGTATCGGCGATACGGTTCGTCTTCGTAAGGCAGGAGATATAATCCCCGAAATCATTTCGGTCGTGCCCGAGGCAAGAAAGGGCAACGAGGTTCCCTTTGAAATGCCCGAAAATTGCCCCTCCTGCGGCGAAAAGGTCGTGCGCGAAAACGGTGAAGCGGCGGTCAGGTGCATCAACCCCGATTGCTCGGCACAGCTAAGCCGAAGCATAATCCATTTCGTTTCGCGCGGCGCGATGAATATCGACAATCTCGGCGAAAGCGTTGTCGAGCAATTTATCGCAAACGGTCTTATCCAAAGCGCGGCAGACCTTTATTACCTCAAAAAAGAGGATATTGCGAATCTCGACCGTCTTGGCGAAAAGAGCGCGCAAAATATCATCAACGCAATCGATAAGAGCCGCGAGGCAGGGCTTGAAAAATTGCTGTGCGGCTTGGGAATACGTCATATCGGCGAAAAAGCGGCGCAATCAGTCGCGGCTCGCTTCGGCAATATACAAGCGGTGATGGATGCGAGCGTCGAGGACCTTCTTGCCGTTGACGATATCGGCATCGAAAGTGCCGAATCGGTGGTTAATTTCTTTAGCGGCGAGCACGCGAAAGCCCTTATAAAGCGCCTTCTTGACGCAGGCGTTTCGGGCGAAAGCAAGGAAAAGGCGCAAGGCGATGCTTTAAGCGGTATGACAATCGTCGTAACCGGTACGCTCCCCACACTGAAGCGTCAAGAGGCGGAAGCGCTTATTCGCTTGAACGGCGGTAACGCTTCGGGCTCTGTTTCCAAAAAAACGACCTATTTGCTTTGCGGAAGCGATGCGGGAAGCAAGCTTACAAAGGCGCAAGCACTTAACGTTCCGATCATAAACGAGGAGCAGTTCCTCGAAATGATAAATAAAAATCAAAAAAATTAAATTTTCCGTAAAAAGGAGAAAAAATTATGGATTACACTAAGTTACCGGTATTTGCCGAAGCAGAGGTTGTCGTATGCGGCGGCGGTACAGCAGGCGCGTTTGCCGCAAAAGCGGCGGCTGATATGGGACGCGACGTTTTGATAGTCGAGCAATTCGGCTCGCTCGGAGGCACTGCAACAAACGGCTTGGTACTTCCGATAATGCATACCCATATTCCCCAAAACCCCCAATGCTCGTACATTTCCAACATCGTTCGTGACAAAATGATCGAACTCGGCGCGGCAAGCGCAAACGGCGCAAACTTCGACCCTATCGTTCTTAAGGCGGTTCTTGAGGGCATGTGCGACGAAGCAGGCGTTAAGATTCTTCTTCACACCTTTATCGCCGAAACCGTTGTTAACGACGGCAAGCTTGAAGCGATTGTGGTTGCAAACAAAAACGGCCTTGGCATTATCAAGGGCAAGATGTTTATCGATGCGACCGGCGACGGCGATATTTGCGTACGCGCAGGCGCAGGCTACACCAAGGGTAATCCCGAAACAGGCAAAAACCAACCCATTTCCTTGCGTTATATGGTTTCCAACGTCGATATCGAGGCGCTCGGTATGTTTGTAAAAGAGCTTATCGAAAAGAGCGGCAAGAATTCCGGCGCAAGCTATGACAACGGCAGTGTTTACATTGCTTGCTGTGCAGGCGACAAATGGACCTTCTCGGAATTGTTTGACGAAGCGATTGCAAACGGCGACCTTACCGAAGAGGATAAGGCGTATTGGCAGGGCTTTATGGTTACCGGCCGCAAGCATACTCTTGCGTTCAACAACCCCGAATTTTTTGATGAAACCGACGGCACCGACCCGATTCATCTTACCAAAACTCAAATCGCAGGTAAGCAACGCATTCTCCGTCAGCTTCAGTTCTATAAAAAGTATCTTAAGGGCTTCGAAAACGCTTACATTTCGGATATTGCCGCAATGGTTGGCATCCGCGAAAGCCGTAACATCGAAACCGAATACGTGCTTTCCGCTTCCGACCTTCTCCGCCGCGTGAAGTTCGACGATATGTTCTGCCAATCCAACTACCCCGTAGATATCCACGGCAAGGTTCTTCATTGCGAATCGATTAAGGACCCCGTTGACGACGGAAAGCCTTGGTATGAAATTCCTTACCGCTCCTTGGTAGTAAAGGGCTTTGACAACCTCTTTATTACGGGCCGTTGCTTGGGCGCGGAATTCTTGGCTCAAAGCTCGCTTCGTGTTCAGCATTCCTGCCGCGCATCGGGTGAAGCCGCAGGTATCGCATCGGCAATTGCGCTTGACAGAAATATTCTCCCCCGCGACGTTGACGGTAAAGAGGTTCGCGGCATAATGATCGAAAAGGGCGCTTATTTCGTGCTTTAATAATCCGATATTACAAAACAGCATTACTTTTTCTTCGGTATGTTGTCTTAAACACACAACAAAAAAGAACAAATTGTGAATAAATCAAGAAAAAACACTTGACTTTAACGCAATTGTGTGTTAAAACATCGGCAACAAAATGTTACCATTTTGAAAAAATTTTTAAGGAGTTTTTATCATGAAAGGTAAGGCTACAGCCGGCCTCGCACTTGGTATCGTAGGTCTCGTATTCAGCTTTATGAGCGGTTGGTTCTCCATCCTCGCACTTCCTATGGCAATCGTAGGTCTCGTTCTTTCCGTTAGCGGCAAAAAGGCACTCGTTGCTGCAGGTCAACCTGCAGGTATCGGTACCGCAGGTCTCGTTATCGGCATCATCGCAGTTGTTTTCGCTTCCATCTTCTTCTTCACTTGCGGCGTTTGCACTCTCTGTGTTGAAGATGCAATTGAAGACGCAGTTGGCGATCTTGACGATCTCGAAGATGCTTTGAACGACGCTCTCAACGGTTTGAGAGTTTTTCTCGGCAAATAATCGCTGATTAATTAAGCATGTTAAACGGTTCGACATACAAGCTATGCCGAACCGTTTATTCATTCTCGTATTTTCGCTCTTTTGGAGGCGCTATGTTACCTTATATTGAACTTTTCGGCAAAATGGTGCCGATGTACGGCGTGTGCTTTGCTGTGGGTATGGGACTTGCGGTTTTGACCGTTTGGTTACTTGCGCGCAGGTATAAGGAAATTCCCCAAGTCGACGTGGTTTGCTCTGCTGTTTATGCGGGCATCGGTGCTGTTGTCGGAGCAAAGCTTTTGTTTTTAATAGTAAACATCGATAAAATAATTTCCGGTGAGCTTCCGTTTTTGCAGGCGTTCCAAGGCGGCTTTGTTTTCTATGGCGGGCTTATCGGCGGTATTGTCGGCTTGTTTTTATACGTCAAGATTTATAAGCTTAACGCCTTTAAGTTTTTCGAAATCTATGCGACTGTGGTTCCTTTGGGACATTCTATCGGCAGAGTCGGTTGCTTTTTGGGAGGCTGCTGTTACGGTATCGAATACGACGGACCTCTTTCCTGCACCTATGACGTTAACATTGGTAACACACCGCTCGGAGTACCCTTGTTCCCCGTTCAGCTTGCCGAAGCTTCGCTTTTGTTGTGTCTGTTTTTCGTTTTGCTTTTGCTTTATATGAAAAAGCGCGACTTGGGCATTCAAGTGCTTACTTACGGCTTCGTTTACTGTCTGCTTCGCTTTTCTCTTGAATTTTTGCGCGGCGATAAAGAACGCGGCGCTTTGCTCGGAATGTCGACAAGCCAATTTATAAGCCTTGTCTTTGCGGCGGTGCTTGTTGTAATACTTGTTTTAAGAATCAAAAAGGCAAAAAATAAAGCTGCCGAATAAATTTGAAAAAAATCAAAGGAAGGGAATCCATCCCTTCCTTTTTTGTTATATTTTCTTTTTAAACCAAATTGCTTGGTAGGGCTTTAAGGCTTCACAAACCTCTTTATAGTTGTTCAAAATCACTTCGCAGCCGTCGGGAATGCATTCGGGCATCTTCGCTTCGCTGTCGGCAAAACGGCAAACGACGAATATTTTTTCATCGCCGAGCGTACGGGTGTAAACGCTTGTATCGTTTTCGTTAAGCAAAAGATTGAATTCGCCGTCCTTAAGGCAGGCGTCGCTTGCGCGGAGCTTTAACGTTTTGCGGTAGAAATTGAGCACCGAATTTTCGTCGTTATCCTGCTCCTCGACCGTAAAGCCCTTATCAATCTGCGTTTTTATCCAAGGCGTGCCGCTTGTAAATCCGCCGTTTTCTCCGACCGTCCAAGGAATGGGGGTTCTTCCACAATCGCGTGAGCCGTATTGCATCTTCGCCAAAAGCTCGCTTTCGGTGAATTTTCCGCTTTCCTTAAGCTCTTTATAGGCGTTAAGCGTTTCAATGTCGCGGTATTCGTCCATCGAATTAAAGGTCGGGTCGTGAAGTCCCAATTCCTGACCCTGATAAATAAATCCGACACCGCGCATACCGTAAAGCATAGAAGCAAGCATCGTTGCGCTTTCATAAGGGAATTTAAGGTCGCCGAAGCGCGAAAGTGCGCGCGGCTGGTCGTGGTTTTCCATAACGAGAACGGGATAGCTGTCGTCCTTAAGACCGATTTCCCATTTCGCAAGAATATCGACAAATGCCTTTTTGTCTAAGGGCTCGGGGTCGAATTTATCGCCGTTCACTCTGCCGAGCAAAAGATGCTCGAATTGGAAGGTCATTGTTAATTCACCGCGCTTTTCGCCCGTAAGGTCAAGCGCCTGCGCAGGAGTAAGACCCCAAGTTTCGCCAACTGTAAGCGCCTTGTGCGGTTCAAGCGCGCGGACATGAAGCTCGTGCAGAAATTCGTGCAATCTCGGTCCGTTTCCGCCTGCATAGGGACGTGTGAAATCCTTCGAGATGTTGTTTATAACGTCGCAACGGAATCCGTCGACGCCCATATCGAGCCAATAATTTATCATATCGGCAATCTCTTGGCGCACCTTCGGGTTTTCCCAGTTAAGGTCGGGTTGCTTTTTCGAGAAAAGGTGGAGATAATACTGTCCCGTCGCTTCGTCAAATTCCCAAGCGCTTCCGCCGAAGGCGGCAACCCATTCGTTGGGCGCGTGACCGTCAACGGGGTCGCGCCAGATATAATAATCGCGGTAAGGATTATCGCGGCTCTTGCGGCTTTCAACAAACCATTCGTGCTCGTCGGAGGTATGGTTAACGACAAGGTCCATCAAAAGCTTGATTCCGCGCGAATGCATACCGTTAAGCATTTCCTTGAAATCGTCAAGCGTGCCGTATTCGGGCGCGATTCCTCGGTAATCCGAAATATCATAGCCGTTGTCATCGCCGGGCGAGGGATAACAGGGCGAAAGCCAAACCGCATTAACGCCGAGGTCCTTAATATAGTCGAGCTTGTTGATTATACCGCGTATATCGCCGATGCCGTCGCCGTTTGTATCCATAAAGCTTTTGGGATATATTTGATAAACTATCGCTTCCTTGTGCCAACGTTCCATAAAATTTTTCCTCCGAAAATATGAAAGTATGCTTTATTTTAGCAGATTTGCTTTAGCATTTCCACCCCTTTTTCGGAAATATTTCTTCTTATTTTCGCATATTATTTTCGGAGGTGATAATATTGTTAACGTTTTTGCTGAATATGGTTTCGAAATGCTTTTGCCTTTTGCTCCGTACGAGCGACACCCATTCATTTCCGCCGCCCCTTTCAAAGGAGGAGGAGTATTCGCTTTTTGTCCGCGCGCACAGCGGAGATGCGGCAGCGCGAAACAAATTGATCGAGCACAATCTTCGGCTCGTGGCGCATATCGTGAAAAAATATTATATGACCTATCCCGATCAGGACGACCTTATCTCGGTCGGCACGATAGGACTCATAAAGGCAATCGACAGCTTCAACGTCGAAAACGGAGCGCGCTTTGCGACCTATGCGGGAAAATGTCTGCAGAATGAAATACTTATGTACTTCCGCGCACAAAAGAAGCACGCGTCGGTTACCTCGATAAACGACCCCGTTGACGTCGATAAGGACGGCAACCCCTTGACCTATCTCGAGATAATCGCCGCGCCCGACGATATCGTCGATTCGATCGATCGAAAAATCAAGCTTGAAAAGATATCAAAGGCGATAAAAACGGTGCTTACCGACCGCGAAAGGAAGATAATGATGCTTCGTTACGGGCTTAACAAAAGCGGCAGACATTATGCCCAGCGCGACGTTGCCGAGCTGTTGAATATATCGCGCTCCTACGTTTCGCGTATCGAAAAAAGCGCTATTGAAAAGATAAAGGATTACGCAAAAAGACAATAGAGAAGAAAGACTGTCATTACAATCGTTTTGACAGTCTTTTCTTTCAAAATAATGTGTGCTTTCTATTGATTTATTGTCATTTTTGGGGTATAATACAATGAATAACGATTTTTATTTTGCCGTCTTTTCGTAAAGCTCATCGAGAGTGCCGAAGGAATATCCCCGTGCGGTCAATTCGGATATGACGTCATCGAGTATATCGGCGTTTGTTTTGCTTGTGGGGTGCAAAAGAATAACCGCTCCGTTGTGAACGGATGAAAGTATTTTGTCCCTTGCCTTTTCGGGTGACGGTTGGTTTGCGTTGTCCCAATCGGCATAAGCAAACGACCAAAAAACGGGTGTGACCTTAAGCGTCTTGCAAAACTCAAGCGTCTTTTTGGAAAAAGAGCCCTCGGGCGGACGGAAATAGTCTGCCATTTCACAGCCTATCCTTTCGCGGTAAAGGTTGGCTACACCGTCAAGCTCGTTCTTGAAATCGGTAATGTCCGTAACCTTTGCCATATCTCCGTGAGTTGTGGTGTGGTTGCAAACGGTGTGTCCGTCCTCTGCCATTCGCTTCACAAGGCTTTCGCTGTTTTTAATAATGCCGGGCAGAATGAAAAAAGCCGCCTTTATTCCGCGAGCCTTCAACACGTCAAGCGTTTTTTCGACGTTTTCGTTGCCGTAGCCCGCATCGAAGGTAAGGTAGACCGTCTTATCGTCCTCGGGACCGATATAAAGCGCATCGCTGTCCTTTAAAACGTCGGATAACGGTATTTCGGGACGAAGGTTTTCTCCCTTGGATTTAAAAAACCAGTTTATTTTTTCGGTATCGTTTATTGCCGATGAGCTTGACGAGGTTATAGAAAACACAAGAATTATCGCGGCAAGTAATTTTAAAATTTTCAAATACAACACTCCTTTTGTTATATTTTTTCACGCTGATTATTATATATTCTGACAAAAATTGTTTTTAAGAGGTTTATTATGGTAGTATGCACTCCTTTCGCACCGCTTTATTCCGATCCCGACTTGATGTCGGAGCAGGTCGATGAAATGCTTTACGGCGAAGAAGCCGAAATTCTTGAAGAAAACGGAAGCTTTTGCAAGGTCAAGACCGAATACGGTTATATCGGTTGGATAGTTAAGCAAAACCTTTTCGAAAAGCTTCACGACGCAAATCACCGTGTAACTGTTCCCTTTGCCGACCTTCTTTTCGAGGGTAAAAACTATTTCCAACCCCCGATAGCGCTTCCTCGCGGCTCGAAGGTTGACGTTGGATTTTCCAACGCCGAGGACAGATACGGCTTTGTCGTTCTTCCGAGCAAGAGAATTTATTACGTTCACAAAAATCACGTAACGATGCTTAAGGACGAAAAAAGAACCGAAGAAGAGCTTCGCGATGCTTTGGTTGCATCCGCAAAGGAATATTTGGGCGTTCAGTACCGTTGGGGCGGAAGAACCGCTTTCGGTGTAGACTGCTCGGGACTTTGCTTTAACGCTTATTATTTCAACGGCTTACTTATTTGGCGCGATGCCGACGTAAGCAAGTTTGAGCTTCTCCATTCGATTCCGCTTGAAGAAGCGAAAAAGGGCGACCTTATCTTCTTCAAGGGCCACGTTGCAATGTATTTGGGCGACGGCGAATTTATCCACGCTTCCGCATCGAGAGGCAAGGTAACTATCGAAAAGATTGCCGACAACAAGGGACTTTTTGAAAGATTTATATGTGTAGGAACGGCATTTTAATGGAAAATATTTTTATTCCGCAAACCGAAATCGACCGCCAATATGAAATCGCGCGTTCGTTGGTTCCCGAGGTTTCGGGAAAAAAGGCGTGTGTTATAACCTTTGGCTGTCAGCAAAACGAAAACGACAGCGAGCGTATAGCGGGCGCATTGGAGCTGTGCGGTTACGAAATGACCGACAATCCCGATGAAGCCGATATGATAATCATCAACACCTGCGCTATCCGTGAGCATGCCGAAATCCGTGCGCTTTCCGAGGCAGGACAGTTCAAGGGCAGAAAAGAACGCGACAGAAGCATAAAAATCGGGCTTTGCGGATGTATGGCGCAGCAATCCCACCGCCGCGAGCAGATTTATAAAAGCTATCCTTACGTTGATTTTGTTTTCGGTACCGATATGCATCACAGAGTACCCGAAATAATCAAAAACGCGCTTACCGCGAAAAAGCGTTTTTCGTTCATTACCGAATCGAAGCACGATGAATTCGGTATAATAAGCGAGGGTATGCCCGTGCGCCGTGAAAATTCTTATAAGGCGTGGGTTCCCGTAATGTACGGATGCAACAATTTCTGTACCTATTGCGTCGTGCCCTATGCAAGAGGACGCGAGCGCTCGCGCAGAAGGGAAGACGTCGTTGCCGAGGTAAAGTCGCTTGTCGAGCAGGGCTATAAGGATATAACCCTTTTGGGACAAAACGTTAATTCCTATAACGGCGGATGCGATTTTGCCGAGCTTTTGGAGGAATGCGCGTCGTTTGACGGTGAATACCGTATGCGCTTTATGACGAGCCACCCGAAGGATGCTTCGGACAAGCTTATCGAGGTTATCGCCAACAACAAAAACGTCGCAAAGCATTTTCACCTTCCCGTTCAATCGGGCTCGAGCAGAGTGCTTAAGCTGATGAACCGAAAATACACTCGCGAGCAGTATTTGGAAAAGGCGCTTAAAATCAAAGAAAAGAACCCCGAAATATCGCTTACGACCGATATAATCTGCGGCTTCCCGACCGAAACCGATGAGGATTTTGCCGAAACGATGTCGCTTGTAAAGAAAGTTGGGTTCGATATGATTTACACCTTCATCTATTCTCCCCGTCCCGGTACGGTTGCGGCGAATATGGAGGGACAGATACCCAAGGACGTTTCCAACGCTCGCTTTAAGGCACTTTCGGATATGGAAAACGATATTGCACAGGCGCTTAACGATAAATTTATCGGGCGTACTCTGCGCGTGCTTTCCGACGGATTGAACAAAAACGGAATCCCTTGCGGAAGAAGCACTCAAAACAAGATCGTTACTTACGATAAATTCATCCCCGAGGGACAGTTTATCGACGTAGTGATCGAAACCGCAGGCGCTTATGCCCTGAACGGAAAAGTAAAAAACTAAATTAAGTAATTAAATTTGAAAGGAAATAAAAAACCATGAATGAAGCAATGATCAAAGCAATCGAAACTCTTAAAGAGGCACTCGCGGCAAGCGAAGAACTCAAAAAGTACAACGAAGCAAAGGCTGCTTACGACGCAGACGAAGAGCTCAACCGTCTTATCAACGAATATAACGTTCAGGCAACCCTTCTTGAAACCGAAGGCAGAAAGCCCGAATCCGAACGCGATACTCAGCTTATCGAATCTATCTCTGCAAGACTTCGCGAATGCTACGATAACATCAGCGAAAGCGCTACTCTTGCGGCAATGCGCGAAGCTGAAGCAGGCGTTTCCGAAATCGTTTCTGCAATCAACGACGCAGTTCGCTTCACTATCGAGCCCGAACAGGCAAATTGTACTCACGACTGCTCTACCTGCGGCGGCTGTCATTAATCGCATAGCGGTCGATTTCACACGAAAGCTTCGCTTGCAGTAGATTTCTACAGCGGCGCTTGCTTTCGCGCAAACTCGCCTCGCTCTGCAATCAATGAACCGTAGCGACTACCTGCGGCGGCTGTCATTAAGGTCGCTTCGCTCTCGCTTGAAAACCCTGTTTTCAAGCGGATTTTGTGAGTGCCGTGCGCTCGCGCAGAGTTCGTGCGCGTTTCGCTTGTCCGAACTCTCGGCACTCTAAGGTATATTTTTCGACGCGCATGTCGCCGAAAAATATGTTTATTTTATTATAAAATTTGCATTTTGAAATTGTAAAAACGGAAACAGAGGCTTTTCGGAACGAAAAGCTTCCTTACCTCTTACCTCTTACCTATTACTTCAAAAATCCGGAGGATTTTTCCATGGCTCTTTCGCCGCTTATGAAACAATATCTTGAGGTCAAGCAAAACCATCAGGATTGCATACTTATGTGCCGTCTCGGTGACTTTTACGAGATGTTTTTCGAGGATGCTCAAATTGCATCCAAGGAGCTTGATCTTGTCCTTACCGGCAGAGATTGCGGACTTGAAGAACGCGCGCCTATGTGCGGTGTGCCGCATCACGCCGTTGACGGATATATTGCCAGACTTGTTTCGCGCGGATACCGTGTTGCGATTTGTGAGCAAATGGAAGACCCTGCAACCGCAAAGGGTTTGGTTAAGCGTGACGTTGTGCGAATCATCACTCCCGGTACGGTGACCGAGGGCGGTTATCTTGACGAAAAGAAGAATAACTATATCGCTTCCGCGGTTTGCGACGATTTCGGTTGCGGTATCGCCTTTGCCGATATTTCAACGGGCGAAATAAGCGCGACCGAGATTTTGGGCGAAAATATTCCTGCCCGTATCGTTTCCGAGGCGGCGGCATTTTCTCCGAGCGAATTGATAGTGCCGACCGATTTCACAAGCACGATAAGCGGACTTTTCACCGCAAGATTCAACACGCTTATAACAAACGGCGAGCTTTTTGATTTTGCCGTTACCTCGGCAATCGAAACGATTAAAAGCGTTTACAACGAATCCCCCGAAACAAACAGCGATTACGCTTTGCGTGCCGCAGGCGGATTGCTTGCCTACATAAAGCGCACCCAAAAAATCGACCTTTCTTATCTTCAAAAGATAAACTTCTATTCCTGCGAGGAATTTATGGGAATAGATTCGGCATCGAGAAGAAATTTGGAAATTTCGGAATCGATGCGCGCAAAACAGCGCAAGGGCTCGCTCCTTTGGGCTGTCGACAGAACGAAAACGAGCGCAGGCGCACGTCTTTTGCGCAGATGGCTCGAAAAACCGCTCGTTAACGAAAACGCAATACGCTCGCGTCTTGAAGCGGCAAACGAGCTTTACCGCGACGGAGTTTTGCGTGACGAATTAAGAACCGTATTAAAGGATATTACCGATATCGAGCGCTTGATGACCCGACTTGTTTACGGCACCGCAAACGCGCGTGATCTTAAAGCGCTTGAACGCACAATTAAGCTGTTTCCTCAGGTCAAGGAGCTTTTGGCTACCGCAAAATCCAACCCGTTGAAGCGAATCGATTCCGAAATCGATCCGTTGACCGACCTTGCCGATTCGATATTCCGCACCATCGCCGAGGAGCCCTCGGCAGTGCTTAAGGAGGGCGGAATTATCAAGCAGGGCTGTAACGAAGCGGTTGACGAGCTTTGCGATATGGTTACAAACGGCAAGGCGTGGATTGCGAAAATCGAAGAATACGAGCGCGAAAAGACGGGAATCAAGACCTTAAAGGTCGGATACAACCGAGTTTTCGGTTATTATATCGAGGTTTCGAAGTCCTTTATTTCGCAGGTGCCCGAAACCTACATCCGCCGTCAAACCCTCGCAAACGGCGAGCGTTACGTTACCCCCGAGCTTAAGGAGACCGAAAGCCGTGTTATCGGCGCAAGAGATCGCCTTTACGCACTTGAATATGAAATCTTCGTTGCTCTGCGTGAGCACGTTCTTGAATCACTTGATAAAATAAAAAGCGCCGCCAACGCTTTGGCGGAATTGGACGTTTATTGCTCTAACGCCGAAATCGCGCGTGAGCAGGGATACGTTTGTCCCGAAATAGACCGCTCCGATAAAATAATTCTCAAAAACAGCCGACATCCTGTGGTCGAGCGCTTCCTTGACGGAAATTATTTCGTTCCCAACGATTGCCTGCTTGATTGCACGGCAAACCGAATGCTTCTTATCACGGGACCGAATATGGCAGGTAAATCGACCTATATGCGTCAAGTCGCGCTTTGCGTTATACTTGCCCAAGCAGGCTGCTTTGTCCCTGCGACCGAAGCAAGAATCGGTATTTGCGACCGAGTATTTACCCGTGTCGGCGCATCCGACGATCTCGCAAGCGGCAATTCGACCTTTATGCTCGAAATGAACGAGGTTGCCGACATTCTTAAAAACGCTACCAAAAACAGCCTTATCATCTATGACGAGATAGGCAGAGGTACAAGCACCTATGACGGTATGAGCATTGCGCGTGCCGTTGTTGAATACACTGCGAAAAGGATAGGCGCAAAAACCCTTTTTGCAACCCACTATCACGAGCTTACCGCTCTTGAGGGTGAAGCGGACGGCGTTGTGAATTACAACATCGCCGCCAAAAAACGTGGAAACGACGTTGTTTTCCTCCGCAAGATAATCAAGGGTGCGGCGGATGACAGCTACGGTATCGAGGTTGCGCATCTTGCCGGTGTGCCCGAAACGGTGGTTAACCGTGCAAAGCAGGTGCTTGCTTCGCTTACCGAAAACGAATCGCGTCCCGTTGTTAAGAAAAAGGACGAAAACGATAATATAAGCTTCGAAGCGCTTAATGAAGCACGCGTTATCGAAAAAATAAAACAGGTTGACATTAACACTCTTACACCGTATGAAGCAATAACACTTCTTTACGAGCTTAAAAAGGAGCTTGAATAATTGGGAATTATCAACATTTTGGACGCCCAAACGTCCAACCTTATCGCCGCGGGCGAGGTGGTCGAGCGCCCTTCGTCTGCCGCAAAGGAATTGCTTGAAAATTCAATAGA
>JAZTXY010000013.1:0-26938 GCA_045636665.1 Eubacteriales bacterium | reverse complement strand
AGTGGTTCTGGTTGTTACCATGAAAGGATAGATATCAACGATACGTTCTATGATTTGGAAGGATATGTTGATGATGAGGAGATGACTAAAAGAGGAACCTATCTGCCGCATACCTATGCTGCAGATTGTGAGTCCTATTTTACACAAGCCCCCACCGAGACCATTCAGACGGTACTACGTGAAGCGGAATTAACAGAAATTGAGATAACCTCATTTTTGACAATTGTGCTTTTAAGTGTAAATGCAGGCGTATATGAAGCCCTCGGATATTGCATAACACCTGAAGGTGTTACTGAAATTGAATTTGATATTCAAAATACAGATTTTAGACACGATATTGACTTAACCTTTAATGTTTTGCTCACAATAGCAGAATTGGAAAACCAATAACGAACGCCAGATCCCGCCCGATCAGCGGGCGGGATCAATAAAATAACCGGCACAGCCGGAATACGAAAGGAATTAAAATATATGATGAATAAACTAAATGACGTTCATGTTTCCTATTCACAAGGGAAGCAGAGCAGGCGTGTAACCTATGTTTGGCATCAGCACGTGCCTTCTTGTGTATTCCACCAGTACGACCCACACACTGGGAAAACAGTTAGGCTTGATATTCATACCCTCAATAACAAGAAGCGCAAAAGAACAGCAACAGCAAATTACAAACAACTATAGCAAAACGCATTATTGAATTGCAAGTTGCTGCGAACGAAAAAGAACTCCGCATCTCTGCGGAGTTCTCTTTAAAAGTGATTGCTGTCAATGTGCTGTCAGGGAGCATTACAGACCCCGAAAAGCCTTGTAAAATCAAGGGTTTTTAGCACTTGCAAATTATTCCCACTCAATAGTGCCCGAGGGCTTAGGTGTGAGGTCGTAGAGAACGCGGTTGATACCTTCTACCTCGTTGGTGATACGCGCGGTGATCTTGTGGAGCACTGCATAAGGTATTTCCTCGATCGAGGCGGTCATTGCATCGACGGTATTGACGGCGCGGATGATTGCGGGCCAACCCTCGTAACGGCTGTCGTCCTTAACGCCGACCGATTTGATGTCGGGAATAACGACGAAATACTGCCAAACCTTTTCCGCAAGGCCGTTAATATCGAATTCTTCACGCAAGATAGCATCAGCTTCGCGCAATGCGTTCAATCTGTCGCGAGTGATAGCGCCAAGGCAACGAACACCGAGTCCGGGACCGGGGAACGGTTGACGGTAAACCATTGCGTGAGGGAGGCCGAGCGCTTCGCCGACAACGCGAACCTCGTCCTTAAAGAGCAATTTTATCGGTTCAACAAGCTCAAAATTAAGGTCTTCGGGCAAGCCGCCAACGTTGTGGTGCGATTTAACTGCCTTTTTGCCTTCTGCTTGCTTAATGCTTTCGAGGATATCGGGATAAATGGTTCCCTGTGCGAGATAGGAAATGCCTTCGAGCTTTCTTGCTTCATCGGCAAAGACGTTGATAAATTCGGCGCCGATGATCTTTCTCTTGCTTTCGGGGTCGGAAACGCCGTTCAAAAGATCAAGGAAGCGGTCGGTTGCATCGACGTACATAAGGTTTGCATCGAGCTCATCCTTGAATACCTTAATAACGTTTTCGGATTCATCCTTACGCATAAGGCCGTGGTTAACGTGAACGCAAACGAGCTGTTTGCCGATAGCTTTTACCAAAAGCGCGGCAACGACCGACGAGTCAACACCACCTGAAAGCGCCAAAAGCACCTTTTTATCTCCAACCTGCGCGCGTATTTCGGCGATTTGCTCGTCGATAAATGCGTTGGCAAGTTCAAAATCGGTGATACGAGCCATAGATTCGGGGCGAAGGTTGTTTTGCATTGCTTTTATCCTCCAATTATTTGCTAACTTAAAAATATTGATGAAATATTATAGCAGTTCATCGCCTGAATTACAATAGAATTTTTAAACTTTTTTCGATAAAATTTTCGTTTTTCTACTCGCTTTTGTTGGTAATATGTTACCTTTTCGGCGAATATAATTAACCGAAAGAGCGTTATGAAAGAGAGATTCCTTTTATGAAAAAACTGTTTTTGGCGATTATTATTGTTCTTTTAATTTTATCCTCGCAAAACGCAAGCGCGACCGAAACCGCAAAAGTTTACCCTTACGACGTTGATTTTGGCGATTATTGGTTTGCCCCCGCAAGCGCGGAATACGTAAGCAACGGCGATGCAAAGGCGCTTTTGCTTATGGAATATTCGACCGGCAAGGTGCTTTTCGCCGAAAACGAATACGAGCATCTGCCCATCGCATCGGTAACAAAGGTCATAAGCACCTTGCTTGTTGTCGAAGCGATAGACGAGGGAAAAATCAACCTTTCTGACAGCGTTACCGTTTCGGAATATGCGGCAGGTATGGGCGGCTCGCAGGTGTTTTTGGAGCCGGGCGAAACGATGAGCGTCGAGGATTTGCTTAAATCGGTCATCGTCGTTTCGGCGAATGACGCGACGGTTGCATTGGGCGAGCATATCTGCGGAAGCGAGGCGGCATTTATCGCCGCAATGAACGAACGTGCGAAGGAGCTTGGATGCGAAAACAGCAATTTCGTCAACACAAACGGATTGCCCGTTGAAAACCATTACTCTTGCGCCTATGACATCGCCCTCATCACGCGTGAGCTGATGAAGCACGAGCTTGTTTTCAAATACACGGGAATTTGGATGGACACGATACGCGACGGCAAGTTCGGTCTTGCCAACACAAACAAGCTTATCCGATTTTACAAGGGCGCAACGGGTATGAAAACGGGATTCACGGGAGAGGCGAAATATTGCCTTTCGGGTACTGCAAAGCGCGACGGAATGCATCTTATCGCCGTCGTTTTGGGCGCAGAAACGAGCGACAAGCGCTTTGCCGCCGCAAAAGGCTTGCTCGATTACGGATTTGCCAATTATTCGCTTCTTACGCCCGAGGCTCCGACTCTTGAGCCGATAACCGTAACGCGCGGTGTGGAAAAGAGCGTTAATATCAAGACCGAGCCGATCAATATACTTATCGAAAAGGGCGGAAACAGCCAAACCGAAGCCAAGCACTTCGTTAGCGAGAATTTGCAAGCGCCCGTTTCCGAGGGTACAGAGGTAGGGTACGTCGCATATTACCGCAACGGAGCCGAAATTGGGCGCGCACCGATATATACCGCAAATTCGGTCGACGAGGTTTCCTATATCTCGATTTTGCGCGAGCTGTTTAAGTGTCTTTTCTTTAAATAAAACAAAAACGGGCAGGTTCATTCACACCTGCCCTTTCGCTTTATTCTTTATCTATCCAAGGCTCGTTGGCTACCGCGCTGCCCTTGACAGAGGTTATGTTGTTGATATGAGAAAACTTAACGTCCTTGCCGAGCAGGAATTGGTAATCTTCTCCGTTGGCGCAATATAGCTCGACCCAAACGAAGCCTTCCTCGGTTTCGCAAATTTCCAATTCGCTTCCGTTATCAAAATAAACGAGGATACGTTCGGTTATATCGCTCGGACGGAACAAATCGAAGCCAAAGCTGCCGTTGGTGAGCATATTGTAAAGGTTGCGTTTGTTGTGGCTGCTTAACCTTACGTTGCCATCCTCTCTTTCGACACGAATCTCCTGCGATTCATAAACAGTTCCTGCGAAATCCATCAAAAAATCGTTCCAGACGGTACGACGGTATATAACGGTGGAAAACATCACAATGCCCGCGACAACAAAGCCGATTACCGCTATTACAAGCGACATCCCTATACCGCGCTTTATTTTCTGCTTTATTCTGTAATCCATACTTTCTCTCCGCTTTGTTTTCTTGATAAAAGAATACAATATTTTTATCGGCTTTTCAAGATGCTGTTGAATTTTTCTCCCTTTCGTTATATAATATATATGACGCATAACGAATTTCAGAGGTTATATATGATAATTGAAGGACTTCAAAAAACCACCTTGCTCGACTACCCCGGACTTGTTGCCTGCACGGTTTTCGCACACGGCTGCAATCTGCGCTGTCCGTTTTGCCACAATGCAGGGCTTGTTGTCCGTAAGCCCGAAAATATAATAAGCCAAGAGGAGCTTGGCGCATTTTTGCAAAAGCGCAAGGGCATTCTCGACGGAGTTTGTCTTACGGGCGGCGAGCCGTTGGCGCAAAAGGATTCAATCGAATTTATCGAATTTCTTAAAGGCTTCGGATATAAAATAAAGCTCGACACAAACGGATTTTACCCCAAAAGGTTAAAAGAGGTTATCGACAGGGGCTTGGTCGACTATATCGCTATGGATATCAAATCCTCGCCCGAGGGATACGCAAAAGCTGTCGGTATCGACGGCATCGATATTGCGCCCGCAAAGGAAAGCGTTAAGCTTATTATGGATTCGGGCATCGATTACGAATTCCGCACGACGGCGGTCAAGGGACTACATATTGTGTCCGACTTTGAAAAAATCGGCGAATGGATATCGGGCGCGAAGCGTTATTTTATTCAACAGTTTATCGATTCGGGCGATTTGATAAAAACCGGTTTTGAAGCTTTCACGAAGGAAGAAACCGAAAAACTGCTTGCGGCAGTAAGAAAAACCGTTCCTTCTGCGGAAGCAAGGGGCATTTAGCACCGTTTTAACGTGTTATTATAGCCCGTGGAAAAATATCCAAAACAAACACAAGATATTGTGCAAAGTAACAAAACCACAATATCTTGTGTTTTTCTATTGACAAGAGCGCAAGATTATGTTATGCTCTATTTTGCCAGCCAACGCACAAGTAATCCTGCCCAAATGCGCAGGTTTAATATAGAAATAAAAATATATTTAACTATAGAAAGGTAACAGATCATGTATCAGGTTGTAAAACGCAACGGCAAAACAGCCGAATTTGACATCAAAAAGATCGCCGCTGCTCTCGAAAAAGCATTTGAAGCATGCGAAAGACCCACACATCCCAGTGTTATCGATTTCCTCGCACTCAAAGTTACCTCGGATTTCGAAACCAAAATCAAGGACGGATTTATCGCCGTTGAAGACATTCAGGACAGCGCGGAAAGCGTGCTTGCACAAGCAGGCTATGCTGACGTAGCAAAGGCCTATATCCTTTACCGCCGCCAACGCGAAAAGCTTCGTAATATGAAATCCACCATGCTTGACTATAAGGCATTGGTTGATAAATACGTTAAAAACGTTGACTGGCGCGTTAAGGAAAACTCCACCGTTACCTATTCGGTAGGCGGACTTATTCTTTCCAACTCCGGCGCTATCACCGCACATTACTGGCTTTCCGAAATTTATGATGATGAAATCGCAAACGCTCACAACAACTGCGATATTCACATTCACGACCTTTCGATGCTCACCGGCTACTGCGCAGGTTGGTCGCTTAAGCAGCTTATTCAAGAGGGCTTGGGCGGTGTCCCCGGCCAGATTACCTCTTCCCCCGCAAGCCCCCTTGCAGCCCTTTGTAACCAAATGGTTAACTTCTTGGGCATTATGCAAAACGAATGGGCAGGCGCGCAGGCGTTCTCGTCCTTCGATACCTATCTTGCTCCCTTCGTAAAGGTTGATAACCTCACCTACGATCAGGTTAAGAAGTGCATCGAATCCTTCATTTACGGTGTAAATACTCCCTCTCGTTGGGGTACCCAAGCACCCTTCTCGAACATCACCCTTGACTGGACAGTACCTAACGACCTTGCCGAGCTCAACTGTATCGTTGGCGGTAAGGAAATGGACTTCAAGTATAAGGATTGTAAAGCCGAAATGGATATGATCAACAAGGCATTCCTTGAAATCATGATCGAAGGCGATGCAAACGGCCGCGGCTTCCAATATCCTATCCCCACCTACTCCATCACCGCAGATTTCGACTGGTCGGAAACCGAAAACAACAAGCTTCTTTTCGAAATGACCAGCAAATACGGTACTCCCTACTTCTCGAACTACATCAACAGCGATATGGAACCCAGCGACGTTCGTTCGATGTGCTGCAGACTCCGTCTTGACCTCCGTGAGCTTCGTAAGAAGTCGGGTGGCTTCTTCGGTAGCGGCGAAAGCACCGGTTCTGTCGGCGTTGTTACTCTTAATATGCCCCGTCTTGCATATCTTTCCGAAAACGAAGAAGACTTCATGAAGCGTCTTGATCACCTTATGGACGTTGCAGCAAGATCGCTTAAGGTTAAGAGAACCATTATCACCAAGCTTTTGGAAGAAGGTCTTTACCCCTACACCAAGCGTTATCTCGGCACCTTCGACAACCACTTCTCCACTCTCGGTCTTGTCGGTATGAACGAAGCAGGTCTTAACGCAAAGTGGATTCGCAAGGATATGACCAGCGAAGAAACCCAAGAATTTTCGAAGCGTGTTCTTAACCATATGCGCGAACGCCTTTCCGACTATCAGGAAAAATACGGCGACCTTTATAACCTCGAAGCTACCCCTGCGGAATCTACCGCATACCGTCTTGCTAAGCACGACGTCAGCCGTTACCCCGGCATCGTCACCGCAAACGAAAACGGCACTCCCTATTACACCAACTCCTCGAACCTTCCCGTTGGCTATACCGACGATATCTTCGAAGCACTTGCGGTTCAGGATGAGCTTCAAACCCTTTACACCTCGGGCACCGTATTCCACGCGTTCCTCGGTGAAAAGCTTCCCGATTGGAAATCTGCCGCTACTCTTGTACGCAAGATTGCGGAAAACCACAAGCTTCCCTATTACACCCTTTCTCCCACCTATTCGGTATGTAAGAACCACGGCTATATCGCAGGCGAGCACTACACCTGCCCCGAATGCGGCGCAACCGCAGAGGTTTACAGCCGTATCACCGGTTACTACCGCCCCGTTCAAAACTGGAACGACGGTAAGAGTCAGGAATACAAGGATCGCGTAGTTTACGACGTTCTTAACAAGACCGACGTAAAGGTTGATTCCGCAAAGAAGGAAGAAGCTTGCGATTGCTGTGCAAGCATCGACGAAACTATTCTTTTCGCAACCAAGACCTGCCCCAACTGCCGTATTGCCGCATCGCTTCTCGACAAGGCAAACGTAAGCTACCGCAAGGTATACGTTGAGGACGAACCCGAGCTTGCAAAGCAGCTTGGTCTTAAGCAGGCACCCACGCTTGTAGTCGGCAACGAAAAGATCGTTAACGTTTCCAACATTAAAAAGTACCTCGGAAACTGATAACCCCTAAAAAATCATCCCCACAACAGAAAGTCCCAAAAACTTTAGCAAAACAAAAACTGTCGCGAGTATCCCTTGCGACAGTTTTTATACCGTTTGCTGTTTTATAAACTATTCTTACATAAAAGGCGCGCGTTTTTGGAGATAAATCGGGATTTTTGGTTTGGAGCTGTAGAAACCTACTGCCCAAGGCAAAAAGCACTATAGATATTTCGGTTTAGCCCAAAAACGAAGCCCGAAAGGAAGCAAATAATGCACGATATAATTATAATCGGCGCAGGACCTGCCGGTCTGACCGCCGCAATTTACGCGCTCCGCGCTAACAAAAGCGTTCTTATTCTTGAAAAAACAAGCTTCGGCGGACAGATGACCTTCTCCCCGAAGATTGAAAACTACCCCGGATTCATCTCTGTTTCGGGCACCGAGCTTGCCGACAGTCTTGTTGAGCAGGCACTCGCACAGGGTGCCGAGGTAGAGCTTGAAGAGGTTGAAGCTATAACCGTCAACCCCGACGGCACAAAAACCGTTAAAACCGATTGCGGCGAGCATTCGGCAAAGGCAATCATCATCGCAACGGGCGCTAAGCACCGTTTGCTTGGCGTTAAGGGCGAAACCGACCTTGTCGGCAACGGCATTTCCTTCTGCGCGGTTTGCGACGGCGCATTCCACGCAGGTAAAAAGGTTGCGGTTATCGGAGGCGGTAATTCGGCGCTTCAGGAAGCTATCCTGCTTTCCGACCTTTGCGAAAGCGTAACCGTTATTCAAAACCTTGACAGCTTCACCGGCGAAAGCCGTCTTGCAGAAGCGCTTATGGCAAAGCCCAACGTAAACGCCATTTTCGGCACCGTTGTAACCGAATTTCTTTCGGAAAACGGCGAGCTTACGGGTATTATGACAAAGCGCGTTTCCGACGGGCTTGAAACCAAGCTTGATTTCGAGGGTGTTTTCGTTGCAATCGGCCTCGCGCCCGACACCGCTATCGCCGAAGGTATCGCAGAACGCGATAAATGGGGTTATATCGTTTCCGACGAAAAATGCCTTACCGCAACAGACGGTGTTTTCGTTGCAGGTGACTGCCGCACTAAAGGCGTTCGCCAAATTGCGACCGCTATCGCAGACGGCGCAACCGCAGCACTCGCGGCAAACGCTTATTTGGATAAGTAATTGAATTGTGTGTAAATGCGAGAGAGGAGCTTTTAAAAAAGCCCCTCTCTCGTGCTCTCTCCCCAAAACTTTTCATAATAAATTATTTTAATCATCAAACCGAGCAAGCACATATTCCTAAAAACGTGAGTTTTTGACGTGAGCAAAGCGAGGTCGGCGCCGTTTCTACCCGAGGTTGCAAAATTTGCAACCTCATTTTTGCGTTTTCTATCACAAGTTTATTGCTTTTTAACACTTTTTCGGCTACACTTATTGCATGGAAAGGCCTTCCTCACGCTTTATTAAACGGAGGTAACAAAAATGTTCAATATGAAAAAATTTGCCGATCTGCTTTCTGTGAAAAGAAGGGCAAAGGGATTAACGCAAGACCAGCTTGCCGACCTTGTGGGCGTTTCGCACCAAGCGGTAAGCAAATGGGAGCGCGCCGAGGCGATGCCCGAAATAAGCAAAATCGGCGATATAGCACTTGCTATCGACACGCCTGCAGACGAGCTTATTAATACCCTATACGAAAACCAACCGAGCACTTCTCCCGCGACGAACAGCTCTGCAGACGAGGCATATTTTGTGCTTGCCGACAAGACGCGCGTTGGCGAGATTTATGCGTTGGCGCCGAATATGTCGAAGGAAACGCTTGCTCTCGCAATCGACACGATCGTCGCCGAAAAAGGGACCTCGGCGGCAACGATGCTTTTCCGCTTTGCAAGTGAAGAATATCTCGGTCGTATAGGCAAGCAAATGCTCGCAAGCGGCGACGTTTCGCTCGCGAAATACGTAGACGAGCCGACTCTTCAAAGTACTGTCGTTGAATATATTTCGTCTGCCGATACGACTGCCGATTGGCGGCAGAAAAATGAAAAATATTTAAGAGCCGGCAAGCTGTTGGTTCTTTGCAAGGATCTCGACTTTATCAACGATATGTTTGACCACATGGTCGCAATTTACGACACTTGGAACGTTTGGAAAAGCATTATAACCGAATTCCCTTCCGAGGTTTTGGTGCATCAGGGCATTAAATTTGCGGTTCGCAAGGGCACGGGCGCGTTTAATGGTTGGTGGGGCTTGCTCGGCAGACGGAACGTTTCAAAGCTCTTCCTCGGCTATGCCGACTATTTTAAAAACAACGCGCAGGCGTGGCGCGACATTATGATTTATTACGGAAACTGCGATTCATCGATTCTCGAAAGCGGAATCAAGGAGCGCGCCGACAGAAGTGAGCTTGATTTGTACGTATTGCAGGATTTTCTTATGAAATTCACGCCCGAAATGGCGAATTATTTGGCAGATAACGGACTTATTTACAAGGGTAATAACCAAATGGGCGCTTGCCCCGAAATTCCGCAGAACGCAAGCGGTGTTTGGAACAAAATCGATTCTGCAATCAACAATTCGACCGAAAATCCTTCGCTTTTGCGTGCGAGATTAAGATTCGAGGAAGAATTTGACATAAAGCTTCAGAACTCCGACGTTCGCGACTGGCCCGAGATCATTAAATGGGCAGACCTCGCGCGCAAGGAGCTTTATCCCGAATACGACACCCCCGACAATGCAATTCTCAAGGAGATATTGAATCGCCTTAAAAACATCGAAGAACAACTTGATGACGTCGAATCGATGACCGACGACCTCGACTGTATGATTTCAGACCTTGAAAGCAGAATTGACGAGCTTGAGGAATAACCCCGCAACAAGCAAAAGAGCAGACTTTTAATAAAAAAGTCTGCTCTTTTTTGGTTCGTTTAAACTGTTAAGCTTTTCGGGCGATTCGTGAATCGCCCCTACGGCGTTTATCACTTCTTTGCTTCAACTACTGTTATGTTCGCAACAGGGATGCCCGCTTGCTCGAATACGATGTCGGTAATTTGGGTAAGCTCGTCGGGGAGCAGATTCTTTTGATTGACGATTACCGAGCAATTATCACCGCTGATAACGGCAACGCAGTCGCCGATACCCTTTGCCTTAACAAGCGTTTCGATATTCGCTTCGGCAGACATATCGTCGGCGATTTCTGCGATAGATTCAAGCGCATCTTCTTTTGCATCGGGCAGGCTGTCGGGGTTTTCGGCAATCTCGCGCAGAACCTCAAGCGCGGAATCGCGCACCTGAGTGCGGTTGATTATCGCCATTGCAAAGAAATCCTCGGCGGTTTCGGGGTTTGCGTTTACGTTGGAATCGGTCGGAGTGCTTGTGTCAAGCGTGGCATCGGCATTTACGCTTGTATCAACAAGCAATGCGTTGCCGAGCAAACGGTCGCCGCCCTCGTTTTGAGTGTTTGCATCCGCAGAACCTGCAAGCGAGCTTACAAGCACTGCAACACCGATAAGCATAATACACGACACCGTAATAAATGATTTTGTGCCGATCATCTTTTTCCAATCGATCTGCTTTGCCTTTTCTTTAATACGCGAAAACTGTTGTTTGATATCCATTTCGGTCCTCCATATATGACATTAATTTTATGTTTGTATACTTATACGGTTACTTTTTATATCGAATAGCGCACACATAAGCTCGATTATTCGGTATTGCGTTTGATAATTTGCACCCTTGCACACCACCGCAACACCTGCAACGCAGGGCATCGTTTCTTCGATAAGTATCGGCTCTTCCCTACCGTCGCCTTGAGCAAGAACTATAGTTTTGTCGGTTTCCTTTTGGTCGCTCGATTCTCTTACGTGCTGGTCGGTGGCATAGATATAGCGATAACCCTTTTCAAGCGTTATAAAAACCTCGCAGCCGTCGATTTCGGGCAATTCGCAAATAAGATTTTTCGCTTTTTGCTCGAGCAGAGTGCAATATTCAAACGAGGTGACCGTTTTATTTTCTTCAATCGGTGTCGTTTCTTGACCGCTTGACGGGATTATCATCAGGGCTATACCTGCAATCAAGGCGAGAAAAACAAATCCGAAGCCCTTTTTATCGAACAGCTTTTTTATCTTTTCAAGGATTTCATTGTTCTTCAATTACCCTCACCTCGCCTCCTAATACCGAAAAGAGGTATTTTTTTATACCGTCAGCCCTATTCATATCGTTTTTTGTTAAAACCAAATCGATATCGGTTATTACCGCTTCGGTTTCTCCCCACTCTATCTTTATGTCGGCGGATACCGCATTTATTCCGAATTCCGAAAAAACAATATCGCGTATATATTTCTCGGCTGTCTGCTCGGTCATCTGCTCGGAAATCGCGTATAGGTCGGTCATTGACGAATCGGTTTCAGCTTGTGAATAATCAAGTGAATCGGAAATCGCCGAGCTTATATCGATTTCGCGCAACGGAGATATAAGCAGAGCAACGCAAATCAACGACGCGATATATTTTATGTATTTTTCAAATCCGCCCCAAGCGAGCATCATACACACCGCACCGCAAACCGATGCGACGAGAAGCGTGTAAAAATATCCGCTCATCCGCTGACCCCCGATTTTACAAATACTGCCATGGCGATAATACAAACCGCGCCTGCGCCTGCAACAAGCGCCAAAAGCACGTTGATTATTCCGCACATATCATAAAGGAACGCGCTTTCACGCTCTGCGGATAACGTTTTTGCGATTATGGCGCACGACAAAAGCAAAAGCTTGTGAAATACAACGATTATCAACGGCGGCAGAACCGCGGAAAGAATTATAACCACACCCGATGCTCCGACAGTCCCCTTGATTACCGAGGTCGAAGCGATAACGGTGCGCGAGGCATCACCCAGCATCGAGCCGATTACGGGCACGAAAACGCCCGAAGCAAAGCGCACGCTTCGGGTTATGTAGTTGTCACTTGCCGCCGCGACGGTGCTTTGCAAATAAAGAGCAAATCCCAACAGCCCGAAAATAAATGCCATCAGCGTTGTGGCGGTGCTTTTTACAAGATTCGTAACGGCGCTTAAATTTATACCGCCGGGAATCGCGCCGACGATGCAAAGCGCAAACGATATACGCACCAACGGAAGCAAGACCTTGCCGCATATTATCGAGATGACCGACAAAAACATCGTAAGCCCTGCGCCCGTTGCCGCGCCCGTAACGGCAGTACCGCCCGTTGCGTGCAGGGTTGCCATTATCGGCATAAGCGTGCTCATCGCAAGCGTCAAGGATTCCATCGAAGCGATAACCACAACGAAAAGGTTATAAAGCACCCCGTAGGTCACGCCCGAAAGCACAAGAACGGAAATATAAGCGGTTGCGGTTTCAAGTGTTTGACTGTCTGCGAATTTAAGCGAGTGCATCGCGGCGGACAAAACGATTACCGCAAGGACCGCGCCAAACGACCCTATAACCGTATTGCCGTTTTTTTGGAAAGCCGAAACGATTATCGCAAACGCTTTTTCAAAGATATTAATATTTTTGTCGCCGTTAAGCTCGTCCTCGCTCAAATACTCGTTTTGCAATTCATCTGCGCCGACCTCTTCGGCAATCGATTGCTCGATTTCGTTTGAATAGGCATTCGCGCGTACCGAAAAAAACGCTATTGATATTACGACTGCGGCAAGCGCAACGACTGTTTTTTTCATCCCATCATATCCTTTGCGATATCTAATAGTTGTTGAACGACAGGCAGGCTTATCAGCACGATAGAAATCTTGCCTGCAAGCTCGATTCCCGAAGCAAGCGAATTTTCACCGCAATCACGGCATATTTCCGAGGACACCTTACAGCAAAAGGATATGGCAAGAGCCTTCAGCATAAGCACGAAATAGCTTTGAACTCCGCTTTCGACCGATACGCCCTTTATAAACGAAACGAAAGGCGCAACCGCAGATATTACATACGAAAGCACGATTACCCCTGCAACCGCCGCCGCAAGAGTTGCAACCTCGGGACGCAAAGCGCGAACTACCCCGACAATACAAGCGGAAACGATGCCGAAAGCACAAACCGTAAAGATATTCACAGCCCGAAAACGCTCCTGAGCGTCGAAAACAATCCGCTTATTTCACTTGCCAGCAAAAGCATAACGACAACAACACCCGCAACGGTTACAAACGTCGCCTGCTCGTCGCGGCCGCTTTTTTGCAATATTTGGCAAGCGACGCTTGCAACGATTCCTATTCCCGCTATTTTAAGTATCAAGGATATTCCCAAATTTTTTCGCCCTTTCTATAAAAGGATTATCGCGATTGCGATTCCCATAAGAAGACACACGCTTTTAATGCTTTTCATTTTTTGACGGAGCGCGCCGTTTAGCTGTGCCTTTTTTTCGGCAAGAAAAGAAGATACAATATCGATCCGCTTTATTTGCTCGTCCAACGGCAACGCGCCGAGGCTTTCTCCGAAATGCGTCAGTTCTTCGATCGTTTCCTTATCGGTCGGCAGAGCTTTTACGGCATTTTGCCAAAGCGTTTCCAAACCGCGACGGCTTGACCGTATACACTCCAAAAAGCCGACGTCTTCAAGAAAACCGTCCTCAAATTCCGCAAAAATGCGGTAAAGCGGCAACCTTTCGGCAAGCATCCTGCGGCGCATATACGTTAAAAGCCGTGTTATCGAGTCAATCGCCTTTGCCTTTTCGGTTTCGCCGCTTGCAAGCATAGCTCCGCAAATATACGAGGCGATAACCGTCAATAACGCGCCGAGCCAATTCATAAAAGCTCCTCCGTTTTATACACCGAGCAATTAAATTCCCCGTCGAATCCGAGAATCGCGCACAACGGAAAAACGTTCGGGTTTGCAAGCGCCTTCATCCGTCCGCGAAGTAAAAGGTCCTTAATATCAAAGCAATGCGCCGACGCAATAAGCGAAACTCCGCAATTTTGCGCTTCGATAACCGCGTCGACCTCGGTTGCGCTTATTTCGTCGCAAATAATAACCTCGGGCGACATTACGCGCGTTAAAAGCTCGATGCCCTGCGCCTTCGGCAAAAACACGCAAGGGTCTATTAAGCCGTTATCGTTTATTCCATGAAAAATTTCGCCGCGCTCGTCCGCTATGCCGACACGAGTCGGAGCTATTCCAATTCCGTTTGCAAGCAGATATGCGGCGCTTTTCAAAAAGGTCGTCTTGCCCTGCGCGGGAGGTGCGCAAACGACGGTGCTTTTTATTCCCTCGCTTGCAAAATGCTTTATCAATTCCTCTGCCGCCCTTGGAACGAAACGGCAAATACGCAAATTTATGCTGTGAATCACAGTCCAATTGCCCGAAGGTGCCGCACTGCCGCAAACACCTGCTCTGCCGCCGTTTGCAAGCGGAATAAATCCTTTTTTCAGATATTCGTCATAGGTATAAACCGAGCCGTCGGTCAGCCTTTCGATACATTCAAAAAGCTCGGACTCGGTAATGCGCATACCGTTTTTGATGTTGCAAACCCTGCCAAACGAATCAATGGTAAGATTTTTTGTCCCTACCGTAACCGAAACGGGAGCATTTTTACGCAGACGTATCTCGTTCGCCGCCGTTAAAACCTCATAAGGCAACGCGTTTAATGCGCGGTTTATTCTTAGCGGAAGGTAACGAAACAACGAATCGATTGCATTTTCGTTCATCCGCGTAACCTGTGATATGTATTTTTGATACGCTCAAACGCGAAAAGCATTAAGCACAGCGCAAAAATACCGATGTAAACCGCGGTTCCTGCCGATGCGGATGCCGTTTTCGATTCGAACGCAAGAAGGTTGAGCACAAACCTTGCCGAAAAACCGCCTGCCAAAGCGCAAATTAAGGGGAAAATCACGTCGGACACCACCCTCGGCGCGACACCCGTTGCCTTGTAAAGCCGTCTTCGGCAGAGGAAATAGGTAAACGTGTTTGATGCGACGAGCAAAATCAAATATCCCTTATCGCCCGTACGCGAAACGAGTAAAATTATAAGAGCAACTCGCAATGCCGAATTTAAAAGCTGGTATTTAAGCGTTTGCACCTGCTCGCCGATTGCCTTTAAAAGCCCGTCGCAAACGGTTTCAACGTACATAAAAGGCGTTACGAGCGAAAGTATTCTTATTGCGTATTGGGTGTTTTCGTTCGGATAAAATGCCTCGCCAAGCTCATTGGGCAGGAAGAAAAAGAGTCCGCCTACAGCAACCGAAAGAATCGAAACAAACGACATTAACGAAGATATTCGCGCGTTTAACGGCTTGCGGTCGGACAACATATTAAGACGGCTTATTTCGGGAGTGAAAACCGCCACCAAGCTTGATAAAAACGCAAAGGGGAAAAACAGAATCGGAATGACCATTCCTCGGATTATTCCAAACCGCGAAAGCGCGTCACCTCGGTCACCCGAATAGCTTTCAAAAACGTATGGGATAAGCAGTGTTTCGGCGGTGTGCAAAATGCTTGTAAGATAAACCGAAAGCGATATCGGTACGGTCACCGACATTAGCGAACGCATACTGTCGCGTTTGGTTTCGGTGGGCGTACCTTTGACCGAGCGTTTGCCGCGCGGAAAAAAGTAAAAAAGCAAAAGATAGGCAAAAGAGGCAATTTCGGAAAGAGTAACGCCGATAACGATGCCCGTACAAAGCGAACCGATGTCGCTTGTGCCTGCCATTACCACGTTTAAGAAAAGCGCAATGACCGCGAATTTTATCACCTGCTCGAAAAGCGTTGACGAGCTTCTTATTCCGACTCGCTGTTTGGCGATAAACCAACCCTTTAAGCAACCCGAAAATGCCATAAACGGCATACTCAACGCAAGGATACGAAGCGGTGCGGCGCAACGCTCGTCGCTTAAAAAGGTTTTTGCAATAAAATCGGCGCCGAAAAGCATCAATGCGGTCGCAACGGCGCTTATCACCGCGGAAGCGAGAATGCTGTTTTTCATAAGAAGCTTTGCATCGTTTTCGCTTCTTTGGTCCTTTTCGGCAACAAGCCGCGACACCGAAAGCGTAAATCCGCCCGTTGCAAAGGTCGAAAACATAACGTAGACGCTCATTACAAGCTGGTACAGACCCATACCCTCACTGCCGATGCGCGACGAAAGAAACAACCGCAAAAACACGCCCAAAAGCTTTGCAATAAGCGAAAAGACGGTCATTGCCGCCGCGCCCTTTATTAAAACACCCGCCCTGTTTTTTATTACAACCATCTCCGTTTTTGTTTTGATTCTATGCACAGCCCGTCCGAAATATGAAAAGGAGCAGTCCGAAACAGACTGCTCCTTTCAGACCGAAGACAAATGGTCTGTTTACACCCTTGAAAGGAAAAACAACAAAAAGAGTTCTTTCTTTTGCTTTCGGAAGAGCTCTTTTTTTATAAGGAATTTTAAATTTTTATTGTATTTTCAAGGATTTTAACGAAAAGCTCGACTACCTTACCTTTGTAAGTCTACGCTCGCTTTTCGTTAAAAACAGCCTCATTTCTCTCAGTCTGCTTCAGCTTGCAGACTTTGTCTGCAAGCTGAAAGGAGCAGTCTGAACAGACTGCTCCTTTTTTATTACAGAAAGTATGAGTGTGTTTTTTATTCAGCGTCTTTGGGGTTGCGATATGCGCCCGTTACAGGGTCGATATAGCCGTTGCTGATAAGATAATCGTAATCAGGGGTTTCCTCGGGAGCGATTATATCGTATTCGATAAACGCTCCGCCGAGCTTGACTTTTACGTCATAGCCCTCGAAGGATACCATAGAATCGGGAACGGTCATTTCTCTTTCAAAGTGCTTATATTGCACGTCGAGAGGATTTATCCAACAGCCTGCGCGGTAATAGATATCGAATATCTCGCCGTTTTCGTCGAATACAACTACAACGAAATCGTCAACTACAAGCGATTCTTCGCTGTGAGAGGTAACCAAAACGTGCTGACGAACTCTGGTATCTCTGCCGTCACCGTATACCCAAACGTAGGTATAACCGAACTCGGCATCTACCTTAGTTTTCCAGCAATCACCATCGTAAACCGTCTTTTCGATGTCGATAAGATAATCTACGAAATCAAAGCCGGGACGGAAAACAAAATTCTTGTCGTATCCGTTTCTCAACTGCTCGAAGCTCTTCACCTCGGTTTTAAGTGTTTCGCCGTTTGCACCGTAATAAGTAACGGTTATAACGATGCTGTAATTAACTGAATCGTTATTATTGTTAGCGGTCACAAGCAAAACTCTTTCCTCGCCGAAAAGCTTGCTTTCGACGTTTACGGAAATGTCCTCGTCGGCTTCGATGCCCACGTCGCTCGTTTCGGGTGTTTGCTCTGCTTCGGCGTTCACTTGTTCATCATCCGCAGCTTCTGCTTCAACGGATACAGCTTCGGATGCTTGAGGCTCAACCGCAGCATTGCCGTCTTCCTCTGCCAACGCGGCAAAAGCGGCGGTAAACGATAACGAAATCAAAAGCGCCAACGCAAAGGCAAGCCAAATTTTCGTGTGTTTCATAAATGATTCTCCTTTTTTATTTTTTGCGAAAACCTTCGTCTTCATAAGGTAAATACCCATTTGTTTTGATTTGAAGAAAATAAATATTAAATTTAACAGATTCAAAATATTTTTCTTCAAAACTTTTATAAAAGGTATTTATTTAATAAGGAGGGGTGTAATATGCAGAAAAGCGAAAATGACAAGCCGCTTGATCCGACGCAGAAAAAATTTGCCGAAACGCTTTTCTGCGAAAATTACGACGTGCTCGCAAAACGGATTTACGAATTGCTTCGTAATATTGACCCTTCCGCCGCCGATGACTGTTTGGGCAACCTGTTTCTTACACTATGCTTAAGCATCGATAAGGTTATCGGGCATGAAAATCCAAAAGCGTGGCTTTTAAAAACGGCTAAATACATTTGTTTAAAGCATATACGCAGCGTCGCTTGCGATTCCAAACGTCAAGTTCCCCTAAACGACGATATATCCTATCCGTTTGATACCGAAGAATGCATTATTGACGATATTCTTTTTTGCCAATGGAAAAAAGAGGGCTTAAAGGAAAAGCTTATCGGTATGCTCAACGAGAATGAGCGAACCATACTTCGAATGAGCGTCGAGAACAAAATGAGCAACGGCGAAATTGCAAAAAAGCTTAACAAATCCGAGGATGCTATTCGTTTTACGCTGTATTACATAAGAAAAAAGATAAGCGATATGCTTTATTCGGGAAATTTTTAGAAAGGAAGCGTGCATATTTATGAATGATATTTCCTTGCTGTACAAGTCGGTGCTTAACGGAAAAACGTCGCTTGATTCGTTGACCGACAATGAAAAAAATAAGCTTTTTCACTATATGTGCGACGAATTGGAAAAAGGCAACGCCATAGACGACAAGCTTTTGCGCTTTTTGGCAAGCCCGCCAAACGTTTCTGACCAATCAAAATATGAAGATGCCGTTAAAAAGGGGTATGAAAAATTAAACCGCCTGCTTCTTCTGAACAAAAAAGTGTTTTGCACACGCATTATACGGCGTATTCTTGCGGCAACAGTTGCGATTTTCAGTTTCGTTGTTTTTTCGCTTGTTACTGCTTCGGCGTTCGGCGCGGATTTTGTTGAGCACATCAAAACGATATTTTATGAAGAAGAAAGTGCCGCCAAGCCAATGGAAACGATATTTTTCGAATCCCCCGATGAACCGATAAAAGCTTATGAAACTACAAAAACGCTTTTCGAAAACGAGCTGTCCGAATATCACTATCCCTCTTATCTGCCCGAAGGAGTAAAGCCGTTTTCGGTAACCGTCGGTCATAACGAAAAATCGCACTTTATTTACAAGCTAAAGGACGGCAACGGCAAGATATGGAGCATTACCGCTTCAAGTGCCGAAGGAAGCTATATGCCCATGGGATATTGCTTTGAAACCGCAACCACCGACGGCATCGGTTTATCGTTTGTATATACTCTGTCAAGAAACAGCTCCGATATAACCAATTACACCGTCTATACAAAGCTCAACGGAGTAATGTATACGCTTGTGCTCCCCACGGGCGATTGGGATGACGTTATGATAATTCTTAATTCGTTTACACCTGCAAAATAGCATAAAAAAATCCTCGGATCATTCCGAGGATTTTTTGTTATATTGTAAACGTCTTCATAACGTGGCGTTTGATTAAAATATAATCATATTTTTCCACTTCGCCGTTTTCATTGACGTCGCCCGAAAGCGATTGCGCGCCGTTTAACTCGATCGTTTTCATAACCGCGCGTTTAATGAGAATATAGTCGTACTTTTCAATCTCGCCGTTGCTGTTTACGTCGCCGAGCGCAAAGGGTTTTTCATCGCGGTAGGACGCAAATTTTGCGGTTTGGATATCGAGCATAAGGCGATTTTTCAATTCGGTTTTGCTTACGGACTTCAATTCGGTTTCGATTTCCTTAAGCTTTTCGATTGCATTGAATGCATTTTTGTTTCCGTTTGAAATCGCGCTGTTTGCGAGCTTTATCAATTTATCCGCATTGTTTTTCGTAATACTGCCTTTGCTTTGCGCAAGAGTTACACGTTCGATAAAACGGTCAAGGACTGCTTTAAGCGTTTTTACGTTATCAAAAGCGGGAGCCAAAGCCGAATTCGTGTAAAGCGTTTCGGAAAGAACCTTGTTTGCACCCTTGCCGAAATATTGCGCGGTTTGGAAATATACGACGCCGTTACAGCCGACCAACGCCATTTCGTCGGCTTGGAAAACCATATCGTCACCGTCAAATTCGTCCATATAAATGCCAAGTCCGGGGACAACGGCGCATTTTTCACCTGCGGCTTCGATATAACGCTCTGCAAAATACGAATATCCCGAGCCGTAAGCCATGGGGTGTATCATATCAAGCAAGCCGTCTTCAAGCCAAGAAATACTGTCTTGATAAATCGTTGTATAGGATTGCTCGATAGCAACGCCAACGTCTGCCGTAAGTGCAACGTCGGGCGCGACCGTATCGACGATATCGCGCATACGATGAACGAATTTGGTTACCTGAGAAACACGGAAATTGACCCAATCGTTCCAATAATTTGCCTGCATGTCGAAGGTTATTTTGCTGTTAGCGTATTTGGGATATTCCTTTTTGAACTTTTCGATGGTTACGCTGTCATATCCGTAATCGTCAACGTCATATCGGTCGCGATAGCGAATATAGTCGAGCTGGAAGCCGTCGATGTCATAGGTTTCGAGAATATAAGTGAAGCTTTCGGCAAGGAAATCCTGAACCTCATCGTTTGCGGGGTTAAGGAATACGGCGCCCGAGCTTTCATAGGTGTAAATCGGCGAGCCGTTGTTCGTCATAAGACGCCATTCGGGCTTTTTATATACGGGAGAACGGAAATAGTTTTCGGAAGAGTTGTTACAGCCGTAAAAAACGGGCATCCAGCAATGAAGCTCGATTCCGTATTCGCCGCAAACCTCGGTAAATGCCGCCAAAACGTCAAAGCCGTTAAAAATCGGATTCTGCTCGAAAAGACTGCCCTTCGGTACATTATAAATCACGGTACCGTTGTACATCGTTTCGATAGAAATCATATTTATACCCGCGTCGTAGCATTGCTTAACGTAGCTTCGTACCTGCGACATATTTTTTTGGGTGGGACGAAGCCAAACACCGCGGTATTCGGCAACCTCGCGTTCTCGGAAAAGATATGCGATATTTGTAAATTCTTCAACAAGCTTATTCTTTTCGGTTTCGCTTAAATTTTCGGCAGTTTTCAATTTTGCCTCGGCGAGGTTCAATTTTTCATCTGCCAATGAATCATACACAAGACAAGCGTCGATTGCATATTGCTTTGCAGATCTCGCCTTTTCCGCCGCAACGTTCAATGCGTAAAGCATTGTCGAGGAATCCTTTGTAAAGGTTATTGTTTTTGCAGTTTTATTAAAGGTGACCTTCATGCCGGGAATAACCGTTTCGACAAGCCAATCTCTCATCGTTCCGTGACCCGAAACGACAAAGCTGTTATTTCCGACGGGAATGTTACTGCTGTTGCCGCCGACCGAAGTAACCACTCCGTTTTCGACAGTGACCTCGTAACCGTAGATATTCGTTTTTGTATTGCTTCCGTATGCCGAGGTGTAAACTACCAAGTAATCGGTATACCTTGTCCCGTTAACCGAAGACACATCCTGTGTGTAGGATGTGTCTGCAGATACTGTGAAAGTCGGGAAACACAAGGTCATTGCTATACAAAGCAACAGGCAAAGTGTTTTCTTTAACATATTATCGGTTACCCTTCTTTTTAAGCAAGACTATTACCACAACTGCGATTGCGATTACAATAATGACAGAAACGATAATGATTACGGTATCGCCGTCTTCGGTTTCGGTGGTGTCGACATCGCTTTCAACGGTATCGGTCGATTCATCAGCCTTCGAATCATCCGCGCTTGCCGCGTCGTTTTCGTTGGGTGTGCTTTCGTCGGGTGTGCTTTCATCAACGCTGTAGTCGGGCTCATCGGGAAGCTCCGGAACGTCGGAAAGGTCAAGCTCTTTATTAAGAACGGTGTAGCTCTTTACCGAATATTTAAGGTCGGTAAGCATTCTTGTTTTAGCCGCATCCTTCGCCTTCGAGCCCTCGATAGCGGTCTTGACAGCGTTATATTTTTCGGTGCTGAACTCATCTGCCGTGCAGGTTGCCGCCAATTCGTCAAGCGCCGCAATGATTTTAGCTCCTTCGTCGGCGGAAACTCCGCCCAAAGGAAGAATTATTTCGTTAATTCTGCTCTTTGCATATTCGATTTGCGCCTTTGCACCCTTTTCGATGTCAAAGGTGGGGGTTATTGCCTTATTGCGATAAACGCCCTTCAAAAGAGACTCGCCGGTGAGCTCCTTGAGGTAAGCAGATGCCTCGAAGAATACCGAGCCGTCTGTGTTGACCTGATTATCATACGACGCCTGAACCTGCATATCGACAGGTCCGAGCTCGGGCATAAACGAACCGAGACCTACCGCAAGAAATGCTTTATCGCCGCAACGGTCGTTTTGCTCAACAATATCATCCTCGTATCCGTAGCCGTATGCCATCGGGAAAAGAACGTCGAGCCAACCGTTTTCGAGCCAGTTGTAATAGTTCTGATAGTTATGGCTGACGCTATCGCCCGGATCGGCAACAACGTCTGCGCCCAAAAGCACGCCGGGGCGGGTTTCGTCGATAAGCTTTCTCACGCGCGAAACAAAGGTGTTTATATAATTGCAACGGAACTGTACCCAATTATTCCAATAACTTGCATTTTGGTCATACTTGGGACGAACACCGTATTTTTCCTCGAAAGCATCGAGAGCTTCTTTGGTGTAGCCCATATCGTAATCGACACCGCGGTCGTAATAACGGATATAGTCGAGCTGGAAGCCGTCGACATCATAGGTTTCGAGTATGTATTTATAGGTGTTAAGCAAATAATTGCTTGCTTCCTCGTTGGAAGGATCGAGCATCATCAATCCATCTATTTCGGGTCTTAACTGATAGGAATATTTGCCTGTATTGGAAACCGAAAGCCATTCGGGCTTTTTCTTACCGAGCGAGTAACGAAGGTTTTGCGAGCCCGAATCGCCCACATAGTAAATGGGCATCCAAAGGTGAAGCTCCATTTCACGCTTATGGCACGCATCGATATATGCCTTCAAAAGGTCAAAGCTGCGGAATTTGGGGTTGGTTTCAAAAAGACTGCCCTCAGGCATCGGCATTATCATCGTGCAATCGTAAAGCGTTTCGATGCAGATCATATTAATGCCGTTATCGTAAAGCTTTTGAACGGTTTCTTCAACCTTTGCGACAGAGGTTTCGGTAGGTCTTATCCAAGCGCCGCGGTACTGAACCGTTCTGCTTTCGGAAATAAGAAACTCGATATCGGTCGCCTTTGCTTCCGCTTCAAGACGCGCATTCGAAATCTTTACGTCGTCCTTATCGTTTTTATAGGACTTGACTGCCGAAGAAACGTACGAATCAAGCTCTTTTATCGCTTTTTCGACCGCGCTGTAATCGATTTGGTCATATCTTGCCTTTGCCGCCTCGAACTTTTCCTCGAGCTCGGGAACAAGCATCTCCATACCTCTCATAACAGCGTTTTCATCATACGCGAAGCTTACGGTTTTTTTGCTTTCGTCATAGCTTACCGACATACCGAGCTTAACGTTATATTGAAGCCAGTTTACCGCATCGCCGTGTCCCGAAACAACAAAGCTTCCCTTCTCTTTGGGAACTTGGTTATCGTTGCCGCCCATAGCGGTTACGACACCACCCGTACAAACGATCTCGTAGCCCCAAGTGTTGGTACCGGTTTTTGTGCCGAGCTTGTTGTAGATTACAATTTGATTAGTGCCGCGAACCGTATTAACGCCGTGAATCTTTTGGGTAAGATCATAAAAAACGGTTTCGGATATCGGCTGGTCGGAAACGGTTACCACGCCGTCGGACGTATAGTAAACGTAATCGCCGATTGCAACGTTTTCCTTGATCCAAGTGCCCATGTTCTTTTGCGTACCCTCGTTCGACTCGTCGTGTCCCGAAAGAACAAAGCCGTTTTTGGGAATGGCACTGTTGCCTTTGTTGTATTTAACTGCAACGTTATCTTCGATAATGACCTCATAGCCCCATTCGTTGGTGCCGGTCGTATCGCCCATGTTCGGGGTGTAGATTATAAGATTGCCGCCGTTACGGATCGCATCGATACCGTCGGCTTTGATTGTCGTATGCTTAGCCGATACAGGTATCGAAAGCGCTGTGACAAGCATTGCAACCGCAAGAATAAGGGTCAACAGTTTTGAAAATCTTTTCATATATTTATTCCTTTCAAGAATTATTTACAGGAATATGCGCAGCTACCGGGATTTCTCAAAAAATCGGGAACGTGGTTAATATATCACGTTCCCGAGGGTAAGGTTTAGAGCTAAATGGTTATTTTTCGTCGGTCATCTTTTCGACAAAGCTCTCCATTGCAAGTTCTGCCGCAGAAAGCATAGCGTCGAAACGAGATGCGATGTCGCTCTGACTCATAGATACGTACTGTTCGCGGATACCGCCCCAGTTGTAAGCATCGGCAACGTCAAAGGTGCGGGATGCAAAAATAAGGTCAAGCATTTCGCCCGATTCGTCATCACGGGAATCGCGGTACTTAAGCTGTATGTCGTAATAAGCGGGAGTAACAAGACGCTTGGATTCTTTTGCAAGTGCAGAAATTACAAGACCGAGGTCATCCACGTTGGGAGTGGTTGTGGGGATGTGCATAACGGTGTTATGTCCGGACTGTACGGTGTGGTAATATCTGTCTTGAGTTTTGTCGTATTTGGGAATAGGAAGAATACCGAATTCATCCTCCATTACACGGAAGGATGCGGCGTTGAAAAGTCCGCACATATAGAACAATTCTCTGCCTTCGATAAATGCCTTGTGAACGGTTGCTTCCCAAACGTTAGAGAAGCCCTTGTTTTCATACTTCGGGGTATTTGCGACCATAACGGTTTGTTCATCGTTATAGAATTCAAGAAGCTCTTGAAGAATCTTAAAGGTAGATTCGGTGCTTTCGGAAAGCACGAGAGAAGGCATATCGTTGCTATCCTTGCTCGAAATACGCTGACCTGCGCCGATGAACTGAATGAAAATGTTGTATCTTTCGGTACCGAGCGCCCAAGTGTCGTTTTCATCAAGAACGCCGTCACCGGAGGAATCAAAGGTTACTCTGTCCTTGCAGATTTCCTCGAACTTATCCATAGTCCACTCGTTATCGCGAACGAGCTGATAAAAATCTTCTTCGATACCAAGCTTCTTCTTCAAAGTTTTGTTGAAGAGCACGCAGAAGGTACCCTGATCGTCATAGGTGTTTATATCGCCGCAAACAAAATAAAGCTTGTTGCCGATAGAAAGGTCCTTAACTGCGTTTTGGTCCCACCAAGGGTGAGAAAGGTCGATAGTCGAAACAGTGGTAAGGTCGATTTGAAGATCTTCCGCAGCCATCGCCGCCGCAGAGTTAAGGGAGTCGAAAACAATATCGTAATAATGGAGTCCCGAGGTTACCTGATTTTTGATGATGCTGTTGGTGTATTGGTCCATTTGGGTCAATTCACCGTTAATTTTACAGTTGTACTCGGATTCAACCTTTTCTACAACGAGTTTTTTTGCTTCATCAACAGCACTGGGGTTTTCTTCAGCATACATAACCTCACCGGTATAACCGAGAATCGAAGCGGAGCCTGCGCCGAAGTTATAGCAAAGAATGTTGATTTCTCTGCCGCCGAGGTCTTTTACTTCAAGTTCAATATCGTTAAAGCTACCGCTCGTTTCACCTTGGCTGATGTCGGTAGAAGTAGCGTCGGAGTTTACGTCGGTCGATGCGTCTTCACATGCCGCAAAGCAGAAAACAAGCATAGCAACCAACAATAAGGATGCGATCGTTTTTTTCATAGTAATGCCTTTCGTATTATGCAACGTTACAACGCTCTCGCGTTGCACCGTGTACATACGCTTATTGGTTAGTCTGAATAGTCTGGATGAACGTTTCCATTTCCATTTGTGCAACAGAAAGAATTGCATCGAAACGGGAAGCGATATCGGCGTTGCTGAGAGACATATACTGACCACGGATATCTGCCCAGTTGTAGTAACAACCGAGGTCGAAGGTACGCGATGCAAATATAATATCAAGCATTTCGCCCGATTCATCATCACGAGAATCGCGGTATTTAAGCTGAATGTCGTAATATGCAGGGGTTACGTAATGTCTTGACCGTTCTGCGATAGCAGTAATAACAAGGCCAAGATCTTCAAGGTCGGGAGTTCCTTCGGGGATCATAAGAACGGTGGAGTTGTAGGAGGAGATAGTGTGATAGTATCTGTCCTGGCTTTCGTAGTACTTGGGAATAGGAAGAATACCAAATTCGTCCTCCATCATACGGAAGCTCGGTCCGTTCATAAGACCGCACATATAGAACAATTCTCTGCCTTCGAGGAACGCCTTGTGAACAGTTCCTTCGTAAACGTTGGGATAATTCTTGTATCTGTAATTTTCGGCAACCATAACGGTATCGTTGCGGTTGTACAAATCAAGAACGTCTGCAAGGATAGAGTAGGTCTGGTCGGGAATTTCGGCAACAGTAAGATAAGGAAGGTCGTTTTCGTCCTTTTCCGCAATCTTCAAGCCTGCACCTGCGAGCTGAATATAAATGTTGTAGCATTCGGTGCCGAACGCCCAAGTATCCAAATCGTCAAGAGTGCCGTCGCCGGTACTGTCGGAAGTTATCTCGCGCTTGCAGATTTCGGCGAACTTATCGTAAGTCCACTTATTGTCGCGTACGAGCTGATAAAAATCTTCTTCGATGTTAAGCTTGGTCTTCAATGCCTTGTTGAACATTATGACCCAAGTACCCTGATCGTCGTAGGTGTTTATATCGCCGTTTACGAAATAGATCTTGCCGCCGATCGAAAGATCGTTAACAGCGTTCTGGTCCCACCAAGAAGCGCTAAGGTCGATACCGGGAACGGTATTGAGGTCGAGAAGGTATCCTTCGAGCGCGATGGTCGAAGCCTGCGCGAGGTTATCAAAGAAAATATCGAATTCATGATTCTGCGCAGTAACCTGTTCTTTGACTATTGCGGGGATTTTTTCGTTCTGGTCGGAAGTGAGGGTGCCGACGAGTTTACAGTTGTAAAGTTCTTCAACACGAGTTGCAACTTCCTTTTTCGCCAAGTCAACGGAGTTGGAGCTGTTTTCGTCGAACATGATTTCGCCGGTATAGCCCTTGATGGACTTATTGCCTGCGCCAAAGTCCCAACAAAGTACGTTGATTTCTCTGCCGCCAAGGTCT
>JAZTXY010000012.1:0-16206 GCA_045636665.1 Eubacteriales bacterium | reverse complement strand
CATTTTAGTTTCCTCCTAATAAATGAAATTTTTAAGTTTAAATTATTCTGCGGAAGCTTCCTCAGCGTTTTCGGAGGAATCGGTAAGCTGTTCGCCCTGCTTACCTTCGATGATTGCATCAGCGAGGGTAGAAGCGATGAGCTTGATAGCGCGGATAGCGTCATCGTTACCGGGGATAACGTAATCAACTTCATCGGGATCACAGTTGGTGTCAACGATTGCAACAACGGGAATGCCGAGCTTTCTTGCTTCATCAACAGCGTTCTTTTCCTTCTTGGGGTCAACGATAAAGATTGCAGAGGGGATACCCTTCATGTCTTTGATACCGCCAAGGTTCTTTTCGAGGTCAGCCATTTCCTTCTGGAGGGAAGCAACTTCCTTCTTGGGAAGAAGATCGAAAGTGCCGTCTTCTGCCATCTTGTTGAGGTTGTGAAGCTTCTGAATCGACTTTTTGATGGTCTTGAAGTTGGTGAGCATACCGCCGAGCCAACGTACATTTACATAGTACATTTCGCTACGGAGAGCTTCTTCTTTGATTGCATCCTGTGCCTGCTTCTTGGTGCCGACAAAAAGGATGTTGCCGCCTTCTGCAGCGATGTCGCGGATGAAGAGATAAGCTTCTTCGATCTTCTTAACGGTTTTCTGAAGGTCGATGATGTAAATGCCGTTTCTCTCGGTGAAGATGTATTCAGCCATCTTCGGGTTCCATCTTCTCGTTTGGTGACCGAAATGTACACCAGCTTCGAGAAGCTGTTTCATGGATACTACTCCCATGTCTTTCTCCTTCGGGTTTCTTACCCGCCACCGCATTTTGAATTTACCCGCCTAATAACACCTAAAGGTGCACCCGGGCAGGGCATATACGGTGTGTGTATTTTTGCCTTTCGCAAAATCCTATGAATTATAACACGAAAATCAAGAAAAATCAATAGTTTATGCTCAAAAAGTTGCTTAAATTAAGCGTTTTTATGATGTTTGTTTTATTAATTTATCACAAACGTGCACTTGAAAGACGTATTTCGTCGAAAAAATAAAAATGCAGGAGGCCGATTGCTCGACCTCCTTACGAATTACTTTTTATTCTTTTTGATAACTTTAATAAACATAACGCCGATAACAGAAATGCCAATAAACATAATTACTGTTGTTATTGCAATTTCAGTAGAGCTCATACCGCTATCGGTTGTAACGGTCGAGTCCGAAGAATCGTCGGATGTTTGTTCGCTATCGGAAGTTGCGTTTGAAACATCAGACGGATTTTCGGAAGCTTCACCCGAAACTTCACCCGAAACATCATCGGAAACGTCATCGGAAACGTCATCGGAGTTTTCTGTGCCGTCATTGGGTTCGTTGCCGATATCGTTGTTCTTTGCGAATTCGAAGCAATAATCGGAAATCCACTTGCAGTAATTTTCTTGACCCTTATCATTGAGGTGGATGCCGTCAAGGATCATCGAATCAAGCTGTTTTTCTGCAAGGGAGTTGATGTCTAAGAATCCGAGCTTGTATTCATCCGCAAGCTTCTTAACAACTTCGTTGAAACGGTCGACATAACCAACTCCTTGAGAATCCTTTGCGTTATATGTGGGTTGACCGCCGCCGTATTTAGACTCGCATACGTCGTGCACTGCAACGAGAATAATATCGGAGCCTGTTGCAAGAATCTTATCGATAATTGTTCTGTAATTTTCTTCGTATTTTTCAATCGGGGTAAGGTTCTTACCGGTCGAGGGATTAACCGCTTGGTCGTTCATACCGAAGTTGACGATTACTAAGTCGGGATTCTTATCGATAACGTCTTTTTGGATTCTGTTAAGTGCGTGAACGGTTGTATCTCCGCCAACACCCGAGTTTATAACGTTAGTGCCGATTTCGCCGTACATCATATCGACCCAACCCTTCCAAGCGGTAATACTGTCGCCGAATGCAACGACGGTTTTGTTCTTGAAGGGACTGTTAAATACTCTTTCGCTGCATACAACAAAATCATAGGCCGCAACGCAAGAAGCGCCTGAATTGCTTGTAGCGTAAAGATTTACGGTATATTTGGATCCGATGTTGAGAGAGGACTTGGGAATCTTAATAAAGGTATCGGTTGTTTCGTTTGAAATTACCTTTGCACCGTTAGTATTGATGGTGCTGTTAAGCACGGAAACGTAATACTTCGAAGCTCCGTCAACCTTGTTCCATTTGATTTCCAAATCGGAATGAGCATAAAACTCTTCGTTGTTAATAATTTCGGGGGTAGGGAGAATACTGCTTGTGTTGGGTGTATAGCTGTTTTCGGGCTTCTCATCTCCAAACACCAAAAAAGCTTTGGTTTTGAATTTGGAAGCATCGTAATAATACTTGATATCGCCTTCGTACTTAAAGGTGCCCTTGGCAAGATCAATACCTTCAAGATATACCTTCGAGCCGATTTCGATAGTCGCTATTTTATCGTAAAAATTAGAAGTGGTTTGGTTAACATAATTCGGTTTGGATGTGTCGCCCAAAGCAGGATAATTGTTACCTTTATTTACCGATACTGCAAAGCCGTTGGGGGGGATGATGGCGTTCTTTTGCATACCGTTGCCAACCGATTTATCGATTGAAATCAACACGTAAGCATTGTCCTTTGCGCTCCAATCAAAGACCGCGACGGTACACCAGCTGTAGTTGTTATTTTTTTCGGAGATGGTCTTGCCATAAGAAGGGGTAAGAAGCATTGCTTGACCTTCCCCGATTCCGCCGTTAATTGCATTAATACCGAGCTTGACGGTAGGCTTCTTTTCGGTCGCGGTTTCGGGATTGTATGCCTTGAGTCCGCTTTCTTCCGAACCTACTTTAATAAAAGCATTGCTTTCATAATTCGCGGAATACCACAATTCGCCGTTAGTATCAACTGTGCCGTTTAGGAGATCAACACCGTAAAGATAAACTTTATCGCCAACCTTTACGTTTGAAACGTACGCGCAGGTATCGTTCATTGCCTTTGTGGTATAGTTAGGCTTGCTGTTGTCGCCCAACGCGGGATAGTCGTTGCCGGTATTACAGCAGTAAACAAAACCGTTTTCGGGGATTTTTGTAGTATCCTTTGCAACGTTCATAGCGGTGTTAACGTTTTCAACAACGTAGCATTTATCTGCGATGCTCCATTTAAATGTAATAACGTTCCACCAGCTGAAAGCGCCGTAGGGGCCGATAGTGCCGTCGGTTGAAGAGGTGTAAACGACACCTGCGCCCTCATATTCCGCATAGTTTACGTTGATGTGGGTGACTAAAAGCTTTTTTGTTTCGCTACCGTAGTTTTCTGCAAGCGCCGATGTGGCAAAAACTGAAAGCAGTAAGGCGATGCAGAGAATGAATGATATTTTTTTCATAAATCACCTTAAGAAACAATATTAAAGGAGTGATTTAACGGGAACGCCTTCTTCAAGACATGCAAAGATGTGTTCGCAGCACATAAGGAATCTGGGATGGTGGAAAGGACCCTTCCACATAGAACCCTTTTGAGTGTGAGAAACAGTGCCGTCCTTATGGAGGTAGCCGTACCATTCGCCGTATTCTTTATCAGCGAAGTGACCGAACGCATAGAAGTGAGCTTTTTCAAACCATTTCCAATACTTTTCATCGCCTGTGATGCTGTAAGCGAGAAGGGTAGCGATACATGCTTCGTTGTGAACCCACCAAAGCTTCATATCGTGTTCAAGCTGTTCGCAGGGGCGACCGCTTACGTCGGTGAAGTAAATGAATCCGCCGTATTCCTTGTCCCAGCCCCATTCGAGCGAAACGTCCAAAATCTTAAGAGCGTTTGCAAGAAGCTCCTTGTCGCCGGTATAGATAGCTTGGTTCATAAGGAACCAGCTGTTTTCCATAGAGTGACCGGGGTTGATGGTTCTGCCTGCGGGATTGTCGATGAATTCGCCGTTAGGACCAACGGTTTCAAGAACACAGCCGAGCTCGGGCTTGTAGTGGATGTTGATGATGATATCCGCCATTTCCTGAGCAACCTTGGTGTAATATTCTGCCTTTTCGGGATCGGCGCGACGCAAGGTTTGTGCGCTGCTGATAAGTACCATGGGGTAAGAAACAGCACGGTCTTCACGGGTGGAAGCGATTCCTTTGGGGGTGATCTTATAAGGATCTGCGTTGCCGTCGCGGAAGATAGCAAGCATCATTTCAAAGCATTCTTCAGCCTTGCGGAGAGCTTCCTTGTCGCCGCTCATTACCGAATATTCAGCCATCGAGAGAACGTAAAAGCTTTCGGTGAAGAAGTAACGACGCTTTCTCAAAGGAAGACCTTCCTTGGTGAGAGTGAAATACATTCTTCCGTCGGTATCCGCGATGTGCTTGTCGATAAAGTCTTTACCGAGCTTTGCAGCTTCTTCCCATTCGGGCTTGATGCCGTAAATGTTGCAAAGACGCGAGAAAGTCCAAAGACATCTGCCCTGGAACCAACCCGACTTATCGGTGTTGTATGCTTTACCTTCTCTGTCAACACTGGTGATATAACCGCCGTTTTCTTTGTCGAGAAGATCGCTGTTCATCCAAAAAGGGATACAGTCCTTCAAAAGTTGATCGTTATAAAATTTGCGATAGGATGCGAAAGTTGCCTTATCCATAGAGTTAAACCTTCCTTGTAAAATTTGTCGATTATATTTTAAACTTTATTTCTTATATTGTCAATAAAAATCTGTGTTTTTTCTGTCAATGTAAATTGACAAAAGGAATACTTGGTGTTATAATCAATAAGAAGTACCCGAAAGGAATATATTTAATGAAAAGATTCTTGCTTTTGTTGCTTGTTGCAATGATGTGTATTTCGCTTTGCTCGTGTGACACTTTGTTGAAAAAAGCAAAAACAGCGGTCACCGGTGTTGAAGAATCAAAAATGCCTGATGACTATTTAACGTCAACCGAAAATGAAGATTTTTCTTACGACGTTTATAAAGAATATATAAAAGTCACGAAGTATATAGCCAAAGAAGGAAACGGGGAAGTAGTAATCCCTTCGGTTATCGACGGAAAACCGGTTAAGGTTATCGGCTCGCTTTGCTTTCACGAAACCGAAGTTGCTGTAACTTCCGTTAAAATACCGAGCTCTGTCACCACTATTGAAGAAAGTGCTTTCTATTATGCCGATAAATTGGAATCGATTCGTATCCCCGATTCGGTTACTACGATCGGTTCACGTGCTTTCGCTTGGTGTAATTCGCTGAAATCGATTTCATTCGGAAGCGGAGTGACCGAAATATCGTCCTTCTGCTTCAACCATTGTGAATCGCTTGAAACGGTTATTATTCCGTCCAAAATTACTAAAATAGGCGTTCGTGCGTTTTCTTATTGTAATTCGATTGTCGAATTTACTGTGCCGTCTAACGTGTCTGAGCTTCAGGAACGCGCCTTTGACGGATGCGCAAATCTTGAATTCGTTTCGATAAACAATCCTGAAATAACTATGGGCGAATACGTTTTAGACGGCTGTGAAAAGGTTGTGGTTCTTTCTGCTGAAGAATCTAACGCAAAGCAGTATTGCGCTGATAAGGGTATTCGTTGGAGTACCTCCAAAGACGTTCCCGCGATTGTTATCACACCCGATGAATCCTCGGCAGAGTCCGAAATTTCCGAATAATTTTCAAAAACGTTTAAAAATCTGAAAGGATCACAAATAAAATGCAACCCATTTCACTTAATGAAATCCGTAAAAAATATCTTGAATTTTTTGAAAGCAAGGGCCACCTTTGCATGAATTCTTTTCCCCTTGTTCCGCAGGATGACGATTCTTTGCTTCTCATCAATGCGGGCATGGCACCTCTTAAAAAGTATTTTACCGGTGAACGTGTACCGCCCCGCAAGCGTGTAACCACATGCCAAAAGTGCGTTCGTACACTTGATATCGATAACGTAGGTAAAACCGCGCGTCACGGCACTTTCTTTGAAATGCTCGGTAACTTCTCGTTCGGCGACTATTTCAAGGAAGAAGCAATTCCGTGGGCTTGGGAGTTCCTCACAAAGGTGATGGGTATTCCCGAAGACAGACTTTACCCCAGCATCTATCTTGAAGATGATGAAGCGTCTGATATTTGGGTTAAAAACGGCATCCCTGCAGAACGTATAGTTCGTTTCGGCAAGGAGGATAACTTCTGGGAAATCGGTTCGGGTCCCTGCGGTCCTTGTTCCGAAATCTATTTTGACCGCGGCGAAAAATACGGTTGCGGCAAGCCCGATTGTAAGGTTGGTTGCGATTGCGACAGATTTATCGAGGTTTGGAACATAGTATTCACCCAATTTGATAGCGACGGAAACGGTACATACACAAGACTTGCTCATCCCAATATCGACACGGGTATGGGTCTTGAAAGACTTGCGTGTGTTATGCAAGACGTAGGTAACCTTTTCGAGGTTGATACCAACAGAAGCATTCTTAATAAGGTTTGTGAGCTTTGCGGTAAGGAATATCAGGGCAGCTCGTCTGATAATGATGTTTCTATCAGAGTTATTACCGACCATATCAAAACCGCTACCTTCCTTATCGGCGACGGCGTTATTCCTTCCAATGAAGGCAGAGGATATATTCTTCGCCGTGTTCTTCGCCGTGCGGCTCGTCACGGTAGACTTCTCGGCATTAAGGGTACGTTCCTCGGTGACGTTTGCGACGTTGTAATCGCAAACAATTGCGGCGCATATCCCGAACTTTCCGAACGCAAGGAGTATATTAAAAAGACTATTAAAGCAGAAGAGGATCGTTTTGCACAAACACTCGATGCGGGTCTTTCGATCCTTTCGAAAATGATTGCCGAAACCGAAGCAAGCGGCGAAAAGGTTCTTTCCGGCGAAAATGTTTTTAAGCTTTATGATACCTATGGATTCCCGATTGACCTTACCAAGGAAATTACCGAAGAAAAGGGCATTTTCGTTGATGAGGAAGCATTCCGCGCTTTGATGCAGGAACAGAAGAATCGCGCAAGAGAAGCAAGAGCGAATATCGATGCAGGTTGGGCAGGCGATGCTCTCGCGATGATCGATAAATCTAAGCCTACCGAATTTGTCGGTTATACCGATAACGAATGCGAATGTAATATCGAATACATCATTTCCGATGGTGAAGACGTTGGATTCCTCGCTGGTGGAAATGCAACCGTAATTACCGATAAAACTCCCTTCTATGCCGAAGGCGGCGGACAGGTTGGCGACACCGGTGTTATCGTTACCGATAAATGCCGATTTGTAGTTACCGATACTCAAAAAACTCCCGAAGGTCAGTATTTGCATATCGGTTTCGTTGAAGAAGGCACTCTCGAAAAGGGAAAAGCTGTTGCAAAGATCGACGTATGCAGAAGAAATGCTATTCGCCGTAACCACTCTGCACTCCACCTTCTCCAAGCGGCACTTCGTAAGGTTTTGGGTACTCACGTTGAACAGGCAGGCTCTTACGTAACAGAAGAACGCGGCAGATTCGACTTTACTCACGGTTCTGCTCTTACCTCCGAAGAGCTTCTTGCGGTTGAAGATGCGGTTAACGCTCAAATCCTTGAAAACGTAAATGTTAATACCGATATTATGACTCCCGATGAAGCGCGTGCAAAGGGCGCGATGGCTTTGTTCGGTGAAAAATACGGTTCGTTGGTTCGTGTAGTGTCGATGGGCGATTATTCGGTTGAGCTTTGCGGCGGTACTCACGTTTCCGCAACGGGTTGTCTTGGCCTTATGCGTATAGTTTCCGAAGCGTCCGTTGCTGCAGGTGTAAGAAGAATTGAGCTTACAACCGGTATCAACACCCTTTCCGCTATGCGTAACGAAGAAAAGCTTCTCGAAGAAGTTAAAAAGACAGTGAAGGCTGTTAGCAAGGACGATATTATTCATAAATCCGAACAGCTTCTTGAAGAAACAAAGCGCCTTAAGAAAGAGCTTGACGCTATGAATCTCAAGGCGGCTTCCGAAGCGGTTGATAAGGCGTATGCGGATGCTGTTGACGTTAAGGGCGCAAAGCTTGTAAGAGCAAGCTTTGATGGTGCGACTGTTGATGCATTGCGCGATTCTGCCGATAAGATCGTTGCAAAAGATGAAAATGCCGTTTGCGTATTTTCTACCGTAAACGAAGGCAAGGTTCTCTTGGTTTCGGCTTGCGGTGTTGCCGCTGTTAAAAACGGCGCACATGCAGGTAACCTCCTCAAAGCAATTTCTCCTATCGTAGGCGGTGGCGGCGGTGGCAGACCTAACAGCGCTTCTTCCGGCGGTAAGGATGCAACCAAAATTCCCGATGCACTTGCTGAAGCAGAAAATATTCTTGCGTCGCAAATTAAGTAAGGAGCATTTTTATGGATTGCTTGTTTTGTAAAATTATTAATGGCGATATTCCTTCGGCAAAGGTTTATGAAAATGAATACGTTTATGCATTCAAGGACATAAATCCCAATGCGGCGGTTCACGTTCTTGTTGTTCCCAAAACACATATCGATTCTATCGACTGTGCCGATTCGTCAAACGTCTGCGCTATCGCAAAGGTTATCGAGGCGATTCCCGTTGTAGCAAAAGAATGCGGACTTACAAACGGTTATAGAGTTATTACCAATGTTGGTGAAGACGGCGGTCAAAGTGTAAAGCATCTTCATTTCCACATTTTGGGCGGCGAAAAGCTCCCTGTTAAACTTGCATAAATAAGGAATTGTCAACGTGTTCGGAAAGCGTTATATTGCAATTGCTGTATCGATTTTTGCAATTGGTGTTGTTTTTGGCGTTAAAGTGTTCAATGTCGACACCTTCTCTTTGTGCGCGATATTTTCTGTAATTGCTCTGCTTTCTTTGTGCGCATTTGTATATTTTTCTCGTGCAAGAAAAGAATTTAACGTAAAAAAGATTTTAGCGGCTACCTTTGCGGTTGCCGCTTTCTCTTTTGGTGTTTTGCGTGTTAGTATTTATAATTATGCCGCTTCATCGTACGAACAATACGACTATAAAGATGATACCGCGACGTTTGAAATTATCGAAATCAAGGAAAATTCACTTGAATTAAAGGCTATTTCGTCTGATATCGGTGTAAACAATGGCGAAAATCTGCTTTTGTATACCGATTATGAGTTTGAAACGCTTGTAGCAGGCGATGAAATAGTCGCCGATGTAACGTATAAAGCGCAAGATGGCGAAAAATATTTTTCAAACGGCATTGCGTTGACGGCAAGCGGAAAAGTAATAAAAGTAAAACACGGTGACGGATTGTTTTGTAATATAAGACGATTTGTTTCGGAGTCTGCAGAAAAGCTTTATGAAGATTTTGAATATGCCGATTCTATTTCTAAGGCGGTTGTGGCAGGCGATAAAAGCGATATAGATTCGTATTTATATTCTGTATACAATTCGGGCGGTGTTTCGCATATTTTGGCGATAAGCGGTTTGCACGTTACGTTAATCGCAATGTGTCTGCACAGACTTTTGCTTTTGCTGTCATTTAGCAAAAGGACATCGAGTGTTATTTCGGGTGTAATCGTGTTGATGTATGCGGCGTTTGTCGGCTTTACGCCGAGCGTTACTCGAGCGTCGATAATGATTCTTGCAATAATGGCATCAAAGGTCTTTTTAAAACGAGCGGACAGTATAACTGTGCTTTTTATTGCGCTTGGAGCGTTATTATTGATTAATCCCTATTCATTATTTTCGGTAAGCTTGGAGCTTTCTTTTCTTGCAAGCTTGGCAATTTTGGTAACAGAACCGATTTTAGATCGCATTTATGAGTTCTTTAAAATTAAAGGTGAATTATCCGAAAATAATCTTGTAAATTTCTTATATTCCGCTTTAAACGCGGTTATCGCCCCTGCGCTAATGTCTTTATCAACGACCGTGTTTTCTTTCATTGTTATTTTAACGACGTTTGATTCGGTTTCTTATATCTCTCCGCTTGTTAATATAATCGTCGTTCCGATATTTTCATACGCTTTGGCTTTTGCATTCATTGCTTTTTTATTGGCTTCCTTCGCAATGCCTATTGCGGAGGTTGTGGCGGCTCCGGCAGGATATGCTTTTGATTTCATAACAGATATAAGCGAGTGGATTTATAAATCCGATATCGGAAAGATTTCTTCGCACGTTGATTGGATTATTATCCCTTGCATATTTTCTGTTGCGATGATTATTTCACTTTTGTTTTTACATAAAAATCGCTTAAAGGTATTTACAATTTCATCAATTGCATTCTGCGTTTCGATTGCAGTTTGCGGAGTGCTGAATAATATTTCACAGTTTGGGCTTACGCTAATTGAATACGGTGAGCTTGGCGGTGAATATGTCTTCTTTAGAAACGAAGAAACGAGTGTGTATTTTGATATAGGCGGATATACGTCGGAGCCTACGGTAATTTATGAAAACGGTTACACCTCGGTTGAAAAGTATGTTTTGACAAACTATAATGATTATTCATATAAAAATTTCTGTTTTTTCAGCGGTAGAACTTCAATTTCGCAAGTGATTTTGCCAAAACCCAAAAAAATTTACGAAATTGATATATATAATGAAATAATTTTGTTGGCAAATGAAAGGAATTATGATATAATTGAATTTGATGAAGCGTTTGAATATAAGGTAAACGATGTCGAGATGACTTTTATAATAGATGATATGCTTGGCGGGTCGTTGCTTTCGATTATGGATGCGAATGATTCGGTTAATATCTTCTTGGACGGATTTCCTGTAGCAGGTCATTGCGATGTTGCGATTTTTAATGGTTTTTCCGATGAGTATTTACTTAACGCTTCCTATAATGACGTGTATTTTAAGGGAGAATCGGTTGCTAATTCTTCATATGACGGATATGTCGACACCTTTTCCGATAGGATAAGAATTGTTTTGAAAGACGGCGAAAGCGGAAGAAAAATTTATGAGCCTTGATATATTAAAAACCAAATTAAAAGAGAATAATATTTCGGGAGTTTTTCTGTTTTGCGGTGCCGAGGAATATACAAAAGACCATTATGCATCTTTAATCAGAAGCAAGGTTGATTCATCACCCTTGCCCGAATTTAATCACTTGTATTTCAATATAGCGAACGACAATATAAGCGATTTGGAGGATGCAATATACTCCTTGCCCTATATGTGGGATATAAAATTGATTGAAATTACCGATTTAGAATCCGCCAAATTCACTGAGAGTGATATTGAGGAGTACTCAAGAATTTTTTCGGATATCCCCGATTATATAACAATGCTTATTGTTTTGCGTCATAATGAAAATGACGATGATAAGGGCGATAAGGAAAAGGGACAAAAGAAGCTGTTAAATGCTTTCATAAAGGTTGTACGCGAAAACGGTTTGGTGGTTGAGTTCGAAAACGAAAAGGCGGATAAGCTTACAACATGGATTACACGCCACCTTAATGCAAAAAACGTTAAATTTGATTTTTCGGTCCCGAGAGAACTGATTAACGTATGCGGAAGCGATATGTATATACTTCAAGGCGAGATATTGAAGCTTGCCGAAATTTACAACGGCGCACCCATAAGCGTTTATGATGTAAGAAAGTATTGCTGTTCTAACAGTGCGTATAAGTATTTTGATATAGTAACCGCGTTAAACAAACGCGATATAGTTTTGGCAAATAAGATTTTGTACAGCTTGAATTTAGACCGCGATTCCATTTCTATGGCTGTTGGATTCCTCGCAAAAGAATATGCCGAAATGCTAATGATTAAATTGGGCATTGATTCCGGAAAAAATTTGGATGTAATTTCAAAGGAAACCAAGATAAAAGATTGGATATGCAAGAAAAAAGCGGCGGCGGTTGGAAAAACCGATGTCGGCGTCCTTAATTTTGCTATTAATGAGCTTAATTTGGCCGACAAAAAAATTAAGAGCTACCGAGGCAATCCGTTAAGAATACTCGAACTCGCTTTTTATAGGATATGTACTTATGGAAGATAAGCTGAATTTGAAATTTCCCGTAATCGTTGAAGGAAAATATGATAAAGCAAAGCTTAGTCTTGTAATATCTTCACCGATAATCACTCTTGACGGTTTTTCGATATTTAAAAACGAAGATAAAAAAGGTCTGATAAAACGGTTATCAAACGAAAAAGGAATAATTTTGTTGGCAGATAGCGATAGAGCGGGGAATTTTCTTCGCGCTAAGCTAAAAGGAATCGTAAAAGGGAACATATACAATGTATATACACCTGCCATTGCAGGGAAAGAGCGAAGAAAAGCAAAAGAATCTGCTGATGGTATTTTGGGTGTCGAGGGTATCGATTCTTCGGTTTTGCGTGAATTGTTATTACCGTTTGTCGGTGACAAATTAAGAAACCAAAGCCAAATTACAAAAACACGATTTTATGAGGATGGCTTTTCGGGGAACAATAACTCCTCTTTAAGGCGTCAAAAGTTGGCGGGAATTTTAAATTTCCCAAAAACGCTAACCGCAAAAGCATTGCTTGAAGCGATAAATTTATTGTGTACCGAAGAAGAATATGTATCTGCCGTAACGAGGATAAATAATGAAGAATAATATTACCGTTGGGATTTATACGCTTGGGTGTCGCGTTAATATGTATGAATCCTGCGCTATAGCAGAAAGACTGCGGGAAAACGGTTGTACCGTTTCAAAAAAGGGCGTATGCGATTATTATGTAGTCAATACCTGCGCCGTAACAAGTGAAAGTGAACGAAAAAGCCGACAAATCATAAGACGGTTGGCGTCCGTTGGCAAGGTTCTCGTTATCGGTTGTGCCGCTCAACTAAAAAATAGCTTTATCGATTTGGATAACGTTATCTACGTTGGCGGAAACAACGACAAAGGCAAAGTTGTCGATATTATCCTTAGTAACGATAACACCAAAGGTGATTTTGTCAGACCGATGGACAATGCCCCGTATGAAGAGCTTTATATTTGCGGTAAAGATGATTTATTCTCCGAATGCAGAGCGTTTATAAAGATTCAAGACGGTTGTAACGGAAAATGCACCTATTGCATTATACCGAAATGCCGCGGCTCGGTTCGTTCGAGATGCCCTGAAAATGTTGTTTCCGAAGCAAAACGGTTGGTACTTAACGGATATTCCGAAATTATTCTTACAGGCATTGAAGTAGGAGCATATAATAAGATTCCGTTGGATGAATTGATCGAAAAAGTTTCATTGGTCGAGGGTGTACAAAGGTTAAGACTCGGTTCGCTTTCTCCGAATATAATTACCGAAAGATTTTTAACACGGCTATCAAAGATTGAAAACTTTATGCCGCATCTTCATCTGTCGATACAGTCCTGCTGTGATTCGGTACTTACTAATATGAAACGCGCATACCGCAAAAAGGATATCTGTGAAAAGGTTGCGCTTATCAGAAAATTTATTCCGAACTGTATGTTATCTGCCGATATTATCGTTGGTTTTCCCGGTGAAAGCGAAAGCGATTTTTTGGAGACGTTGGAAACCTTAAAAGAATTGAAGATTTTTCACGTCCATTCTTTCCCGTATTCCGAACGTCCCGGTACGATAGCGGCAGAAATGACAGAACAAGTGCCGAAAAACGAACGTGCTGAACGTAACGCTCGTCTGATTGCATCTTGTTCGGACACAAAACGTAACATTCTTGATACTTTTATCAATCAAAACGCTTCCGTTCTAATCGAAAAGATTGTCGATGGAAAGGCATTCGGACACACCGAGCATTTCTTAGAAGCGTATTTTGATGCTGATGCTTGCCGTGTTGGCGATATAGTTAAAATCAAATTGATTTCACACGATGGCGATATGTTGTGCGGTGTGAAATTATGACCGGAGGAATAAAATGAATACAAATTTTGAAAATATCAATATAGACAATGATCTTTCATACGGTTTGCATTCTGTATTATATAAAAAGGTTGGAGCCGTAAACATTAATGAGGTGCGAATCAGTAACGTGTTTTCGCGTTTTATTAAATACGTTGAATGCTCCGATTCTTTTACCGTAATGGATATTATCAATTGCGCCGAAGCGGTAATCAAAGATAAGGAACCTAATGAAAATGCGGGTAATATTATCTTTGCATATGATCATCGAGCAAATTCGAATAGGCGCTTGATGAAAAAGCTTTTCAAAAACTCGTATTGCGGTATATATTCGTTGTTTTCCTTGCACAACGGTGTAACCGTTGATATCAGTGCATTTGGAAACAACTTTGCCGCTGCGGAAACAAAACGATTCTTGGTTGCACAGCCCAAAAAGGCGCAGAAGCTTTTCGAACAAGCTAAGAAAAATTCGGTTAATATTGAAAAGGTTGGCGAGGTTATCAGCACAGAAAAGATTTTGATAACTTCGGGCAACGAGGTTGTTTCTTCCGCCGACAGAGCAATTATAAACAACTCCGAAAAGACATCGCTGAATCTTAACGGCGAACATTTTGAAGCTTTCTTATCGGGCTACAATGCGGTATTTTCGCTCGTGCTTTGTAATTCTATTTCCTCCAACAACATCCTTCGATTTGGTTTAGGGGGTAGCTTTGAAAACGTTTGCGCTCGCGCACTCGGTTATTACAGCGCGCTCACATATCTTAAAAATGCGCCGATAAGATTTGTTTTCACTTCCGAAGATAATGCTACCGTGGCGGTTGGTCGTCCGAACGTTGGCGATGGCGATTATCTATACCTTTTAAGAGTTAATAACGATATAAACGGTATGCCTGATAAAGCGCATTTTGGTCAGTTGGCTTATTACTTGAACGAAAAGAAGCGCTTGGGTATAATAAAAGATGTTCTCCCCATAGGAGAGAACACCAAGCGTATTATTACCAGATTGTGCAGTGACTCGTTAACCTTTGAATATATGTCTGAACTTCCTATGAATTGCTTTGGAGTGATTGTAAGCGTGGGAAGAGGTGAATCGGTTAACGGTTTAAGATTAGGTTGCTTTAAAAATATTTAATGATTTCGCCGATGCCATCAAGAATAATATCGGGTGCGTTTGTTTCGTTAACGTCTTCGATTTTGGTTTCGCCCGAAAGCACCAAGATAGACATTAAACCGTTGTTCTTGCCAAGCGCAATGTCGGTATAAAGTCGGTCACCAACAATCGCGGTTTCTTCAAAAGGAACACCGTAAAGCTCGGAAATCATATCTGCGGTTTCTTTAAAAGGCTTGCCGAAATATTTGGGCTCAACGTTTGTCGAAGCGGTGATTAATGCGGCGATTGCGCCGCTGTCGGGAATAAATCCGTTTTCTGTGGGGCAATTAAAGTCGGGGTGCGTGCAATAAAATTTTGCGCCGTTTCTGATTAAATCACATGCTATAACGAGCTTTTCATAGGTAAGGGTCGTGTCAAATGAACTTACGACAATATTTGCCTCTTCGGAAAGAGTGATGCCCGATTCTATAAATGATTGCTCGAGTGCAGGTGTGCCGACAAGATATACTGCTTCATTCGGGTGGTTACGCTTTAAGTATTCGATGGTCACGTCTCCTGCCGTTACAATGTCGTTTCTTGTCGCGCCAAAACCCATACGGTTTAGCTTGTCAACGTAATTCATCGGATTTTTAGAAGCGTTATTGGTGAAAAACGCAACCTTTCTTCCGCTTTCGCGTGCGGTTTTAACGAATTCGATTGCACCGGGAAGAATTTTTTCTCCCAAATAAATCGTACCATCCATATCTAAAACGAATAGTTTTATCTTTTTAAGTTCACTTTTTTCCATAATTAAAACCTTTCTGTTCTTTTATATTTTTATTATACTGAAAAAAATTAATTTTTCAATAGGCGGAGTACACTATGGGAACTAAATATTGTATAAGTGTAGATTTAGAAGGTTTGGCGTGTGTTGTCGGCTCTTATGGACAAGGCCTTGCCGAAGGAACCAAAAACTATCAATTTGCCGTACAACAAGGTATGCGCGAGGCGAATGCCGCTGCAAAAGCATTGTTTGACAACGGTGCGGAAGAGGTGGTTATTTGGGATTGTCACGGTACGGGTGTCAATTTTGATTATACCGCTTTTGATAAAAGGTGTAAATTTATTATCGGGGCGGGAAGTCGTTTACGTTTTCCCGGAATCGACAATAGCTTTGACGGTGTTTTGTTTATCGGATATCACGCTTATGATACGCCCAAAGCAACGCTCTCTCACGTTTATTCATCATCAACCTTTGTATCTCATCTAATTGACGGAAAAGAAGTTGGTGAACTGCAAATAGATGCCGCTATCGCGGGCAGCAGAGGGGTTAAAACGTGATTTGTTTCGTCGGATGATATCTGTGTTGCACAAGCAAAAGA
>JAZTXY010000011.1:0-29908 GCA_045636665.1 Eubacteriales bacterium | reverse complement strand
GGGGCGGCAGCAGAGTAGAGAACAGGTAAAACATAAATAAAAAGCTACGCTCTTTTAAAAAGCGTAGCTTTTTGTTTTTCGGTTGCGTTTTTCGTCCGTTTGTTTTTTAAAACCGTTTGTTGTATTCTAAAATAATGCGGTCGCGTATTTCAAGCTTAATTTCGTATTTGATACGGTAATATCCCTCGATAAGATAGGATTTATAATCGACTTCAAGCGTTTTGGTAATTTCCTCGATAAAAGCGTTTATTTCCGCGCTGTCTGCATTGCCGGACAGCGTTTTTACGTTTGTTTCGACCATTTTTCGCATATATTCCTTGCCGTTTTCGACCGAATATTCGATCGTAGCGGGGCGGTAAACGTTCGAAATGAAATGCTCTCCCGTGTTAAGCTCGTAGCCGAAAATTTCGGTAAGCGATTCGGGGATGACCTTAACGCGGTTCATCGAATCTATTTCGATATACGGCTCGATCCTTTCGGCATACAAATGTCCGATCTCGATCAATTCGTTAAGATCCAGTATCATATCATTCTCTGTCAATCTCAATATATCCTCAAGCATCAGATATTTACCGAGAATGTTAGCGTTGTTTACCTCGCCGTTGACGTCGTCGGCGTCATAGCAATCTAAATATTTACCGTTGTATTTGGTGCTGCGGAGATAGATATAAGCATAATCGGGAATGCTTGAAATATCGCCGCCGACGTCCCAATTATTGCCCTTCATTGAAATGAATTTGCTTTCGTCAAATTCAAGCGAGAGGGGAGTGTAATAGGAGATCAAAAGCGTTGTTTCTATCTGATCGAGCAAAAGGTTGAATATTGCGTTTTCGGGCGCATCGTTTACAAATGCTTCACCAACGGTTGCCGAGTATTTGCATTCTCCGTCGGTTGCGGAATATCCGCGCACCGTTCTGTCCGACTTTGTAAAGACGTAAATGCAACCCGAATTTTTATCGGTGATAAAAGCGTCGTATTCGCTTGCAATAACCGTTTCATCTCCGTTTAACAGGTTCTTGCGTACGATTCTGCCATCAATTTCAAAAAACGCGTGTGTTTCATGAACTGCGAGTGTAAATAAAGCTCCGTGGTGGTCGGTAATATCGGTTCTTGTCGCCACGTCGTAAATGCGAAAACCGTTTTCGGTCTGCATAATAACGGCATCGCCGCCTGCGACAAATTTAACGAATTTGCCGTTTATCGATCCGCTTTCAAAGCTGCTTGTATCAATGAATATCCAAGCATCGTCTTTGCTCCGAAGCTTGCAGTAAGCATATTTGCCGTTGGGAGAAAAATTGATCCTTCCGATAGCGCCGACAGTCGTTTCTGTGATGCTCGGAAAATAATCTCCGTTATCGACCTCTTCCTCAAGGGTAAGAGTTAGGTCCTCGGCATCGTCGAATACCGCTTCGGGGTTGCTTTCCAAGCTCTCGAAGCTATTAGTATCCTCGTTTTTAAAGTAAGCCGCCGCGTGCTTTCCGGTTGTTAAATCGATCAAGCGAAGCGAACCGTCGCGAGCGTCGATATAGGCAAGCATAGTATAATCGTCGCTAACAGTATACTGCATACCGAACCAATCGACCGAAGCCAAAACCTCGTTATTGGATCCCTCAATCGAAATCAACGTTGCTTCCTTTGCTTCGCGGTCGTATATTCCGAGATCGCATTCGAAAGCACCTGAACCGTCGGGTCGGTGGTGTTCTCTTGTGAATAGACATTTTGATCCGTGAGAGCCGAATTCAACGATCTTCACGTTGCCGCAACGGCGGCTGAGAATAGCGTGATAGACCTGCAATGCGTAGCCGTTAAAAGCGTTTTGTTCGTCAATACTGTTCGGGAATAGCTTTTTTCCGACATTGAGCTCCTCACCTTTAAAGTAGCGTAAAAGATATTCTGCCTGCTCGTCGGTAAATCCGAAGTTCTTCGGAATGCTTTCAAAATGTGTTATAGCTTCCTCATAAGTGATTGCGCCGCGCACCATTTCGAAGTAGACCTCTTCGTGCTTGCTGTCATCCTCATAAAACTTGCAAAGACCGAACAAACAAGCCATCTCAAGCAGATATTCATTGCAGAGATCATCATATCCGTCGTCGATAAGCGCAAAACGCACCTCATCGGATAGACTGAAAAATTCACCTGTGATAATATCTCGATAGATACCTGTTGACTCTTGATACCAATCATATCTGCCGATTCCGTTGCCGGTCATATCGATATATTTGCCCGTAGTATAGCGTTCAAGCTTAACGTTAGGCAATGCCGAGAGAGTTATATTGATGCTTTTGTTAGCGTCTGCATTGCCGTTTGTCATCGCGCCGCCGACCGAATAATTTTTTTCGCCGCTCAAAGCGATCAATTTCAAGCCTGTTCCACCGTTCCATTCGGCAACAGGGCCTTTGTATTTGCTTACTATATCGCCGATGTTGATCGGTGTCGATACCGCGGTTGATTCGTTCACAGAGCTTTCGTCAAACGGTGCATCTGCCAAATTCGGAATAATTACCGCCATCAACGTGCAAACGGTTAAAACCGCCGCAACCGATGCAATCAAGATCCTGCGGATGCGAAAACCGTTTGTTTTCTGCATATTCAACGCATCCTCAAGCATATCACCGTCTATCTCGAGCCATCTGTTGTCCTTCATATAAAAACATCCTCCTTTTCCAAAATTTCCTTCAAAGTATTTCGCATCCGCATCAATTTGCTTTTCGCGGCGGATTCACTCAAACCGACCTTGACCGAAGCGTCCTTTAATGATTCCGAGCAGAAATACCGAAGAATAAACAATCTTCTGTCGGATTCCTTTTGTTTGCGAAGAAAATCGTTGATAATATTATTTATACGTCTGTATTCAAATTCGCTTTCGGTATCGAACTTTGAAGGTATCATTTCCAAAAATTCTTCGCTGACGTCGATATCTGCAACGCGTTTTGCCGCTGTGCATCGGTCAAGTCGGTCAAAAGCTCTGCGCCTTACAAGCGTAGCGAGATATGCGGAAAAGTGCTTCGGATCGTTTGGGGGAATCGAATTCCAAGCCGAGAGCAAAGCGTCGTTTACGCACTCATTTGCATCCTCTTTGCTTTTTAAAAGGTTGTAAGCAACCGAAAAAAGCATTTTACCGTATTTTCTTTGCGTGTATGTGATTGCTTCCTCGTTTCTTTTGAAAAAAGCATCGATTATCGCGCGGTCATCCATCAAAAACGCCTCCTTTCGTTAGTGTTCGGGCACCCGTACATTAATTATGTCGGAAAAAATTCGAAAAGGTTGCAAATATTATACAAATTAATTATATAGATTTCAATCCCATTCAACAGTTAAGGCTTTATTTCATATTCTGTAGCAGGGAGTGAAATTATGAAAAAAACCATTGTGCTAACGTCTGTAACCTATGCGTTAAAGGCACAGGAATTGTTAAAAACAAACGGCATATATTCAAATATATCGCGCTCAAAAGCGGTAAAAAGTGTGCGCGGATGCGGTTACGGAATAAGCTTTGATAAAACCTTATATGAAAAGGCAATGCAATTGCTTGAGCAAAGCGGCATACCGATTATAGGGAGTATTGACGAAAAATGATCTATTTTGATAATGCCGCAACCTCGATGCCGAAGCCCGACAGTGTAAAAGCGGCAATGTGCACGGCGCTTTCCGAATGCGGAAACGCAGGCAGAAGCGGACACCGTTTTGCTCAAAAAGCCGCAGAAACGGTATTTAACTGTCGAAAAAAGCTTGCGAAAATATTTAACACGCGTGAAGAATGTGTCGTTTTTACAGCATCGGCAACCGAAGCGCTTAATATCGCAATTAAAGGAACAAATCGCTTACAAGGGGTGACGGTAGTTTCGTCGTTAGAGCATAACGCCGTTATGCGACCGATTAATAAATTAAGGAAAAACGGCGAAACCGTAATGCGTCAATTCCTTGTCGATATTCGAAACGATATCGTTACCTGCGATAATTTTTCTTCGGTTTGCCGTGCGGCAACAAACGTCGTTTTAACTCACGCATCGAATGTTTGCGGAAGAATTCTGCCGATAAAAACACTAAAAAGGCTTGCGCCCGAGGATGCTGTTTTTATCCTCGATGCGTCGCAAACCGCAGGTCATATCGGAATCGATATCGTCGACCTTGGGGTTGACATAATTTGCATACCCGCTCACAAGGGACTGCTTGGACCTATGGGCGTGGGAGCAATGATAATCAATCCGTACAGCGATATTATAATCGAACCGCTTATCGAGGGCGGAACGGGAGTAAACTCAAAATCACTTGAAATGCCCGAATTATTGCCCGAACGGCTCGAATCGGGCACGCTTAATATCTGCGGAATTGCCGGTTGGTCGGCAGCATTGGATGAATATTCAACCTATTCTTCCGAACGCGAGGTGTTTAAGCATCTTGTTGATAACATCAAAGACAAGGTTGACATAATAACCTATGGCGAGCCGACCGAACAAACCTTTAAGGATTACGTTCCCGTTATGCTTTTTAACAAAAAGGGATATGACTGCGAAACGGTTTGCGAACGACTTTGCGATTTGGGCTTTGCATTGCGCGGCGGATTTCATTGCGCGCCGAACGCGCATCATACTCTTGGAACCTACGATATCGGCGGAGCGAGAATATCGCTTTCAAGGTATAATACGAAAGCGGAAGTTGACGAATTTTTAACCGCTCTCGGCAAGGTTTAAAAGATGCCGAAAAAACAAAAAACGCCTTTCGGCGCAAAATAATAGCCCTTGGTTGCATAATCTATAATTACAACCAAGGGCTATATTGAATTCTTGATATCCAGCATCAATTTAACCTCTCTTTCTACGGGCTATCAAATTACCTCGAAATGCCTTGCACCCTCTTGCTGTTAATCAAATCTTTTATCCCGTATGCGGGACGGCATTTGCAACAGATCCAAAGATTATTCGAAGTTGTGTGTCGGCGGCTCGTTAATATTCCGAACCTTACGTACCGAATTCAAGCTAAAACGTTATCTCTTATACGACTATTTTGAAAGGAATTATATTTTAATTATTAATTTATTTGTCAAGAGATTTAACAGTCAATGCTATAAAACGTTTTGCTTGTGCTTACCTGTACATTGGACTCACCCTTTCTGTGTCTTTATATTAGCACAGAAAATATCATTTTTCAATACACGAATTGTACAAAATGCATTATAAAAATTTATTCATATAAGAGAAAATTGTAACGAATGCCATTTTGTGTCATAAAACTATTGACTTTTGAATTTAAATTTGGTAAACTAAATACGTTGGGGCGCCGATTTGGCGCCCCTTTATCGTTATCTTATTTTTTCGATAGCGGTTTTAAGGTCGTCATATTCCAATGCCGAAACGAAGATTTCGGCGATTACTCCGTTTTCATCAAGAATAACGGTATAGGGATATGTACCTCTGCCGCCAAGCTTGGCATAATAACCCTCATCGGCGGTATCCTGCGCAAAAACAATTCTGCTTTCGGGGTAATACTTGCCGATATATTCGGGCGCGGTTTCGGAAATCATATTTGTATGAATTGCGATTACGTTCACGTCATCGGCAAAATCGCTTGCGATTTGATCAAAATAAGGCAGCTCCTTAACGCAGGGTGTGCACCAAGTGCCCCAGAAGTTAATAACCGTAATCTTTCCCGTTTCCGCAGGATTGATCACATCCTCGCCGATTCCGTCTTTCGTAATTACGTTAAGCTCGTCACCGTAGCAAAGCATACCGATGGTGTTGCCTTGATCTGGAAGATTGTTGCTTTCGTCAAACCAAGTATAGGCTCCGACACCGATAAGCGCCGCAATCATCAAAACGCACACTGTTGCTCTGACGACGGTACGGGCTTTTTTGGGATTCTTTGCCTTGGAAACCGCATCCTCGTAGGGCTTTAAAATCTTCGCGCCCTTCCATTCAATCGCATTAACGGGACAAACGTCGATACAATCGCCGCACGCGATACATTCGCGGTCGCCGACGCGTTTGATATCCATTTTGCAATGTCTTACGCACAAATCGCAATTTGTGCAACGGCTTGTATTGACCTTAACACCGACAAGGCAAAAGCGGTTAAACAATCCGTAAAGCGCGCCTAACGGACAAATAAAACGGCAAAACATTCTGAAAATAAACACCGAAGCGACAACAACGCTTATCATTAGCGCGAATTTCCAGGTGAAAAGCGGGCCGAGCATCGAAAAATAACTGTCGTTAAGCTCGTTGGACAGCAATCCCAAACCGCCCTCAATAGTACCTGCAGGGCAAATATACTTGCAAAAAGCGGGCAGGGGAGTGTCGCGGAATGCATAGGTCAACGGAACGATAACCACAAAGAAGACGAGCACAACGTACTTGAAAAGCGAAAGGACTTTTGTAACGGGTCCTTTTTTTATTTTAGGCGTTTTTATTTTGTAAACAAGCTCTTGGATAAATCCGAAGGGACAAAGCCAACCGCAAATAAAACGTCCGAAAATAATGCAGTATAGCAAAAGTATGCCGCCAACGTAAAAGAAGGTGCTTTTATCGGCACTGAAGGCGCCTTGAAGCGAGCCGAGCGGACAAGCGCCGACCGCGCCGGGACAGGAATAACAGTTAAGTCCGGGAATGCAGGCCGATTTTGCCGCGCCCTTGAATATCGTACCGCTTATGTAGCCCTTTAAATTTGCATTGAAAAGCAATGCGAAATAAAGCTGCATTAATTTGCGCTTGCTCGGAATAAGTAAAGCGAGTCTTTTGAATATTTTTTTCATATCAATCACCCCAAACCGATACATTCGGTGCAGATGTTGGATGCCTTTGTAAACACATCCGCGGTGCCGCCGAAAATCAGACCGAAAGCAAGACAAAGCAACGCAACTGCAATAATGACGATTCTTACGGCAATAAGCGGCTTGCCCGAAAAAGCGGTTTCAAAAAATCTGCCGACGGTATGTGCGAAAATATCGAAATTTTCAAATTTCGGCTTGTATTCGCATTTTGCATTGCCTTTTTCGGAAGCACTTTTTATAATCGATAATTCGCGTCTGTATCCGCGTTCCTTGTCAATGAGCAAATACAAATAAAACAAAAACGGAACAGCCAAGCAGGGAATAAGCACGTAAAAGGCCGAAATGACCGAGCCGTTTATATCAACGTTGTCAAAATTGCTTCCGTTAAGCGCATAAATGAAAAACACGGTGCAGGCGATGACGGTCAGGATAAGCATAATTATCGAGTTGACGGTGCGCTTGCCCTTTTCGCGGTAATGAACGGCAAGAATACCGTCGTCAAACGTCAAAATATCTCGCTTTTTCAAAATAACGTTAACCGTGTTTTCGCTCGAAATCGGCGCTTTGCTTTTCGCTTTGATTGCATTGGGCAACAGCAATTCTGCCAAAAAGCCCAAAACAACAAGGAAAAGGCAAATGTAAACGGGTAAGCAAATTACCTCGAAAACGTCTGCAACGGCGATTCGGGAATAGGTCATATCTTCGGAAAAATAAATATAACAGCAACCGGCTGCAAGGCATATTCCCGCAATAATAATCGAAATTGTGATTGCAATTCCGATCAATCGGTGTGTCATCGTCAACCCTTTTTCAGTCATTTCAATTATCTCCGTATGGATTTTAGGTGAAAATACTCTGACATTATAACATATCTGTGTCGAAAAGTAAAGAAAAAGAAAAATTTTAAAAAATAAATCCTACATATTAAAAATATCTTGCAATTTACAACAAAATAATGTAAAATATAATGAATTTTTATTGTTTGTTCATTAGGACAAGTAAGGAGAGTTGCAACTATGAAGAAAACCGAGCTTTTTAAGAGCTGCAAAACCGTGCTTTCTGCGGTTCTTGCTTGCGTTTTGTTGGTTGGCAGCGTTATCGTCCCTGCAATGTTTGTCGGTAATACCGACGCAAAGGCATCGGGCAACGGCTATATCAACAAAAACAACGAATTGAAGTTTGATTATACGGATTATCTTAATAATTCCGTTATGTTCAAGCTTCCCGACCATATCTCCGATAACGAGGAAATTTCGGTTATCGTTACGGTCGATGCGGCAAACGTTATGGATATTTATGAAAAGGGTGACAAGACACAAAGTATTTCCGACCTTGCATCGGATAAAGAGCTTGTATCCGAAATCAAATCCGACGTTTCGCGCGAAAAGGCAAAGGTGTTGAAAGAGCTTCGCTCGAAAAACGTTTCTTTTAAAGAGGGCGAAGAATATTACACCGTATTAAGCGGATTTGAATTGCTTATCAAGGCAAAGGATTTCAAGGACGTTTGTATGTCCCTCTACAACGGTATGGACGTTATCGTTGGCGAATCCTTTAAAACCGCACAGACCGAGCTTGTTGAAAACGAGGTTAACGTTTTCGATACCGGTATTTTCGATAGCTCGAATGCGGGCTTTGACGGTTCGGGAATCGTTGTTGCGGTTCTTGACACCGGCTTGGACTCCAATCACACTGCGTTTTCTCCCGATAACTTCACCTCGCAAAAGCTTGGTCTTACTTACGATCAGGTTGCTTCTCTTGTCGGCAATACCGCCGCAAATAAGCAGCACGGCGGCCTTACCGTCGACGACGTATATATTAACGACAAGGTTCCCTTCGGCTTCGACTATGCCGATAACGACAGCGACGTTTATTCTACCCATAACAACCACGGTACTCACGTATCGGGTGTTATCGTCGGTAACGATGACGTTATCCGCGGCGTTGCTCCCAACGCTCAGCTCGTTTCGATGAAGATATTCTCCGACGTAATGGACACCGCAAGATCGGCTTGGATTCTTTCGGCGCTTGAAGATTGCGTTGTTCTCGGTGTCGACGTTATCAATATGTCGCTCGGTACCGCTTGCGGCTTCTCTCGCGAGTCTGATGAAGAAAAGCTCAACGGCATTTACGACAGAATCCGTAACGCAGGCATAAGCATGATCGTTGCGGCTTCCAACAGCTACAGCTCGGCATACGGCTCGGAAGCAAACGGTAACCTCGGTCTTACCTCCAACCCCGATACGGGTACGGTCGGCTCGCCCTCTACCTATGACGGCGTTATGTCGGTTGCATCTATCGCGGGTGTCGAAACTCCTTATCTCCTTTTCGGTAATACGATTATTTACTTCGTCGAATCCTCTGACGGCGCAAGCGAAGAAAACGATTTTTGCGAAACGCTGCTCGGCGATAAGGATTCGGTTGAAATTGAATACGTTGTAATCCCCGGTGTCGGCCGTACCGCCGACTATACCGGCCTTGACGTAAAGGGCAAGATCGCGCTTGTACGCCGCGGCTCGAATACCTTTGAAGAAAAAGCGCTTATTGCTCAGCAGCAAGGCGCGGCAGGTATTATTATTTACAACAACGTGTCGGGCGACATCAAAATGAACGTCGGCGACGCTACTCTTGCGGTTTGCTCTATTTCACAGGACGACGGCGAAATGCTCGCCGCAACCAACGGTACTCTTAAAATTGCACGCAACCAAACCTCCGGTCCCTTTATTTCCGACTTCTCCTCTTGGGGTCCCACACCCGACCTTCGTATCAAGCCCGAAATCACCGCGCACGGCGGAAGCATTCTTTCTGCAGTAACGGGCGGCGGATATGACCGTCTTTCGGGTACCTCGATGGCATGCCCCAACCTCGCAGGTGTTGTAGTGCTGTTAAGACAGTACGTTGTCGAAAAATTCCCCTCCATCGCAAACGATAACAAAAAAGTAAACGCGATGGTCAACTCGCTTCTTATGTCCACCGCAAATATCGCGCTCAACAAAAACGGCTTGCCCTATGCGGTAAGAAAGCAGGGCGCGGGTCTTGCAAATCTCCTTAACTCCATAAATACCACCGCATACATCACCACCTATGACAAAAACGGCGCGGTGATGGATAAATCAAAGCTTGAGCTTGGTGACGATAAAGATAAAAAAGGTGTTTACGAAATGAAGTTTACCGTTAACAACTTCGGCGACACCGTATTAAGCTATGACCTCGGCGCATACGTAATGACCGAGGGCGTAAGCGAAACCAAGACTAACGCAGGTAAAACCACCGTTACCGAGGAAGCTTATATCCTTGACGGCGCAACCGTTACCGCTTCCGTAAACAACGGTACTCTCAAAAATATGAACGTAACCGTTCCCGCAAACAGCTCGGTTGACGTTACTGTTACAATAACACTCAGCGATTCCGACAAGGAATACCTTAACAAATCGTTTGCAAACGGTATGTACGTCGAGGGCTTTATCACTCTTACCGCAACCCAAGGCACCGAAATCGACCTTAACGTACCCTATCTCGCATATTACGGCGACTGGACCGTTGCTCCCTTGTTTGACCTTACCTATTTCGATACCAATGCCGACGAGCTCGACAACGGTATCGATGAAGAGGATAAAATCAAAGCAGATGCTTATCCCACCCGTCCCGTAGGCGGCGTAAGCGATGACTACGTAAGCTATCTCGGCTCTTACTACTTCATTCAAGACCCCGAGGATATGGTAATTTCGGCAAACGAAAACTATATCGCGCTTTCCAACCAAGTCGGCTCTGTCCATTCCTTGCGCTTCGTTTGGGCAGGTATGTTGCGTAATGCGGCGAAGATCGATATTACGATTACAAATGCTACAACGGGCGAAGTGATCTTCGAGCGTACCGAAACCGACGTAAGAAAATCCTACAGTGACGGCGGCGCTACGATTTATCCCGCAAACGTCGAAATAGAATTTGATACAACCGACCGCAATCTTGCAAATAACAGCGAGTATATCGTTAAGCTTGTAGGCTATGTCGATTACGGCGACGGCGGTCTTACCACCAACGAAAACAACGTGTTTGAATTCCCGATGTCCATCGACTTCCAAGCACCCACTGTTACAGGCGTTGAATACTATTACAAGTACGATAAAGCGCTTAACAAAAACCGTCTTTATGCCGACGTGATGGTTTACGATAACCACTATTCCATGAGCTCTCAGATCGGTTACGTAACAATGGGCACCGATGCAGACGGCAACCCCTCCTCCGAGCTTATTGCTTTCGAGCAGTATATGACCCCCATATATTCCGATCGCAACAGCACGACCAAGGTTACTTATGAATTGACCGATTATCTTTACGATATTAAAAACAATTCGTCTACACCCAACTCCTTCGTCGTAACCGTTTACGACTATGCGCTTAACTATGCGACTTATGAAATCGGACTTCCCGATGATTTCACCGATTTCTATTTTGAAAACCTCGAAGACGGAATCGTTTTGAGCCCCAACGAGGTTTACACACTTTCTCCCACCGTTCTTCCTTATACCGAATGGGCTGAATTGCTCGACTATACCTCGCAAAAGCCGAGCGTTGCGCGTATCGTTAACAACAAAATCGTTGCCGTTTCGAGCGGTACCGCGATAATCAAAGCGCAAGACCCCACAAACAGCAAGAGCGTTACCTTTAAGGTTACCGTACTCGACGAAAACGACGAGGGCTATGTAAAATACGATAAGCCGGTTGTCGACGTATTCACGCTTGACGGATACGAAACCATCAAAGCGTATTACGTTATCGACAATGCCGAAAGAGATATCGGTGAAAACGGCAACGTAAACTTCTTCGAAGGAAAATATAACCTTTCGATGTATCCCTCTGAATGTGTACGTCTTAATTACTCGCTCGATGCGTTCTATCCCAAGGATACGACGCTCGAATTTGAAACAAGTAACGAAAACATCGTTAAGATTGACGCGCTCGGAAACGTAACCGCTGTTGCCGAAGGCTTTGCGTCGGTTACCGTAAAGGTACTTCTTGACGGTCAAAGCACCTATTATTCCGAAACTGTTTCGGTCGAGGTAAAGGACCCCTTCATTACCACAGGTCCCAGCCTTACACACTATTACGGTCTCGGCGGTCAGGTCGATATTCCCAAGCGTCTTTCACTTACCGAAATCGGTCAGTTTGCGTTCTCGAATTTTGAATATATCCTCAAAACTCCCGAAGAACTTGAATTTGACGATGCCGAAACCTCGAAAGCATGGTTCATCGGTGATAACACCATTACCAAGGTTGTAATTCCCGAGGGCGTAAAGAAAATCAATTGCTATGCTTTCGCAAATCTTACCGCGCTTGAAGAAATCGTTCTTCCCTCCACAATGGAGTCGATCGAATACGGCGCGTTCTACGGATGTACTTCTCTTAAAAAGATTACGTTCAGCGGAGAAAACAATCTTGTTATCGTCAGCCAAAACGCTTTCGAAAACTGCGACCTCCGCGGCACGCTCGATTTGAGCTCTATCTGCGTAATCTCCGACTATGCATTCGCAGGCAACCAAAAGCTTGAAAAGGTTATTCTCCCCGAATCCGTACTTTCTGTCGGTCAGTATGCTTTTGCAGGATGTAAAAAGCTTGCAAGCGTAGACGTTAAAGCAAGTAAGGTAAAATACGGCGCTTATGCGTTCACTGGATGTGAATCGCTTAAGGAATTCACCGTTAATTCCGCAGTTCTTCCCGAAGGTATGTTCCACGAATGTAAGCAGCTTGAAAAGGTAACCGTCGGTAAGGATGTAAACGATATCGGCTCTTTCGCATTCCGCGATACAAAGATAAAAGAGTTTACTATCCAAAGCGGCAACAAGGCTTATAAAAACGGCGCTTACGATTATATACTTTCCGCCGACGGAACAAAACTCGTTGCAGTTTCGCCTTTAACGGGCGGCGAATTTACCGAAGCGAATGTCGGCAATGCGAAAATTACTACAATCGGTAAGGGCGCGTTCTCTCACAACCGCAAGCTTACCTCGGTAAATCTTCCCAACGTTACCGCAGTGGGTGATTACGGACTTGCGTCCAACACCTATCTTACCTCGGTAAAGCTCGGCAAGCTTACTCATATCGGTGAATACGGCTTCTTCGAATGCGGTATTTCCGAAATGCCCGAAATAACCGCCGAAACCTACGTTGGCAAATATGCATTCTCGCATACCTTCCTCACCTCGGTTAATATTCCCAACGGCGCAACCGTTGCCGAAGGTACATATAGCGAATGTCAAAATCTCGCAACTATCGTTATAGGCGATGACGTTGAAATCGGCAGATATGCATTCTCGCTTAATAAAGACCTTGCGTTTAAAATCGTAGAAGCCGAGGAATACGGCAAAAAGGTATTCAAGTATGAATTCACCTCGCCTATTACCTCGCTCACAATCGGCAAAAACGCAAACATCGGCGAAAACGCATTCTCGAATGCGGCAAAGCTTGAATCGATAACCTTGGGTGAAGGCGCAATTATCGGCAAAATGGCGTTCTATAACAACTCCTCGCTTAAGGAAATTGACCTTTCCAAGGTTAAATCCTTTGGCGACTATGCAATCTCGGGCGACGTTTATTATGCTTGCCTTGATGAAAATATGACGGTTGCCGCAACAAGCCCCGAAGGAATGTATATCTATACCTATCACGGCCCCAAGGTCGAAAAGCTTGACATTTCTTCTGCGGAAAGCATTGGCGAATACAGCTTCTCGTATTGCCGTCAGCTTAACGAAATCAAAATCGGAGAAGCAATAAAAGAAATCCCCGCTTATGCATTCGCAGGCTGTGATTCCTTAAAGACTATCAATCTTACCGCAATCGAAACCATCGGCAAATATGCATTTATGGAATGCGGTCTTGAAAATATCGATATTTCGGGCGCAAAGCTTGTTGATGAATATGCTTTCGTTTCCAACAGATTGCTTGAATCCGTAAAGCTTAACGGAGAGGGAAGTGATATCGGCGAAGGCGCTTTCGCATATTGCGATCCGCTTAAAACGGTTGAAAATCTTTCTGCTTCCGAAAATATCGGCGACTATGCTTTCGCATACGTTGCAATTACCGAAATCGACCTTACCGGCGCGGTAAAGGTTGGCATTAACGCATTTATGAAGGAAGAATACACCGCCGTAACCGTTAAGCTCGGTGAAAAGCTTGTCAAGCTCGGCGATAACCCCTTCGCAATGTGTAAGGTAGAGCCCTTCAAGAGCATTACCAAAACAACCATTAACGGTCACGAGCTTGAAATCGATACTTATACCTTTGATATAAGCAACACCGTACACGTTATCGACGGCTCGCTTTACTGCGAAACCGTAAACGGCTTGGAGCTTATCACCTATGCAGGTATCGATAAGGATAACGTTACCGTAGCAGACGATACTGTCCGTATAACCGCAATGGCATTTGCAGGCAGTGACGTAACAAGAGTAAAAATGCCCTATACCACCACCGCGATAGGACACAAGGCGTTCTATTTGTGTAACGATCTCGAAATCGTAATCTTCGGCAGCTACAATATGCCGATATTCGAAGAAGAATTCGATCCTACCTATTACGATACCTTGGAGCACATTCCCGGCTCGGGCGATTACGGCAGCTATATCGATCCCAACGGAGAAGAGGTTGCAATTATCGGTAACGGAACCGTTCCGTTCTTTATGTGGAACGTGACCGGCGGTATGTATTCGAACGTATTCTACGGCGCTAACTTTATCGACTACGTCGGCTACGTTGAATCCAAGCCGATAATGGTCAGCCCCATCAACGGTGTGGGATATGATTCCTATATCTGCGATCAGTATTTCGGATACAGAATCGAAGGCCCTGCGGCGCCCGACAAGATTACCGTTGCGGCTATCAATGCAATCAAGCTCATCCCCGAAAGAGTAACTCTTGCCGATAAGGCTATCGTAGAAGCGGCGCGTGCGGCGTATGACAAGATCGCAACGCTTGAACAAATGGCGTTGGTTTCAAACTATAACGTTCTCGTTACCGCAGAACAGCGTATCGCCGCGCTTGAACCTACCGAAGAAGAGCAAGCACCCTTTGAATCCGAAAGCGGCACTGCCGTTTGGTGGATTTTGGGAATATTCATCGTTGCGTTTGTGGGCTTTATAGTTTTCAGAAACCGCAATGAAAAGAAAAATGAAGATTAAGGAGGAAAACCGATAATAAAATGAAAAAGGCAATAAAATCATCGTTGTTGATTTTATCTGTTGCGTTAATTTCCGTATTCTTTACGGCTTGCGGAAATTCGGTGACTCCTTATGAAAAAAACAACGAAGATAATTATACCGTTAGCGTCAAATATGACGCTAACGGGGGATTATTCACAACGAATACCTCGGTTATCGTCGATTCCTATAACGTCAACGATATACCGAAAAATATCAACGGAAACGTCGATATCGCACTTTTGCCGCCCGATGCAAGTCAACGCGGAAACGATGCCTTTAAGGCGATAAAAAACGGCTATTTCCTTGCAGGATGGTATACCGACCGTATAGAAAATACCGATGAAAGCGGCAACGTTACCTATACCTATTCCGGCAAATGGGATTTCGAAAAGAATACCTTGGAAATAGACCCCAACAAGAACTATAATTCCAACAATTCCTTATTGACTCTTTATGCCGCTTGGGTTCCTTTGTTTAATATCGAATTTTACGATTTAACCACCAACCAACTTCTTGAAACCTTTACCTACGACCCTACCTCGTCGGAAGGTATTAAGGTTCCTAAATGGAGCGAAAAAAGCGGCGCGATCGATATGTTCGATTTCCCCGAAAAATCGGGATATACCTACAAAACCGCTTATTACGATTCTGCTAAGCAAAAAGAGCTTGTCGGTGAAACCGTCGAACACCCCGGTAAAGTCGATCTTGCAACAGGAACGGCTGTCGACCCTACGTTAAAGCTCTATATCGATTGGACCGACGGCGAATGGTACAGAATCACTACCGCAGAACAGTTTATCAAAAACTTCAACGCTTCCGGTTGCTATGAAATTCTTGACGACCTTGATTTTGAGGGCAAAATTTGGCCCACCTCGTCGATGTACGGCAATTTCGCAGGTACTATCAACGGCAACGGTCACGTTTTCAAGAATATTGAGGTAACTCAAACTCAAAACTCCAAAACAAACGCAGGCCTTTTCGGTCAGCTTACCGAAAAAGCAATAATAAAAGACCTCACTTTTGAAAACACCTGCTTCACAATTAAAACGGGAACCCGTGTTCCCGCAAATTACGGATTGTTCGCGGGTACAGTTTCGGCTAACGCTACCGTCGAAAACGTAAAAATCGTCGGCGGTTCTATCCAAATCGATTCCTCCTGCTATTTCGGCGTTGACGATTATTCAATCGGTTTGGTATGCGGAAGCGGCAACGATAAATGTATCGAAAGCCCCGAAATTACCTGCAGCGTAATCGGCGATAACCCCGACAGAATCACCGTAACCGTTGACGGTAACAAGATCACTCTTGAATTTAACGAGTAGTTAACAATCAAATAAATATAAAAAGGTGCTAATATGAAAAGAAAAATCTTATCACTTATCCTATGCGTGTTTATGTGTGTAAGCGCGCTTGCATCCTGTTCGGACAGCTCATCGGGCGCAGATGCGTTTGTAATTATGACCGAACAGCTCGACGGCTTGTTTAACCCCTTCTTCTATACCTCCGCTCCCGACGGTACCATCGTTTCGATGACTCAAATCGGTATGCTCGGCTCGAAATATGACAACGGCGATATTCAAGTAGCATACGGCGATAACGAAGCGGTTGTCGTTAAGGATTACGACGTTGTAGAAAACGGCGAAAACACCGTTTATACCTTTGTACTTAAAAACGGTATCAAATTCTCCGACGGACATCCTCTTACAATGGAAGACGTGCTCTTCAACTACTACGTATATCTCGACCCCGTTTATACCGGCTCGAACACCCTTTATTCCACCGATATCATCGGTCTTTCGGAATACAGAACCCAAACCGTCGGTTCTTCCTCCGACAATAGCGACGATTTGATTTCCTCGCAAGCATCTTCCCGTGCAGCGGCGCGTCTTAACGAGCTTGTAAACCTCTTCAATTCCAAGCTTCAAGCATCCTCCACCAAGGAAGTAAGCTATGACGAAATGAAGGCGGCAATTAATTCCCACAACTTAAGCAACGGCTATAAAACCGCTATTTCGAACGACGTTAACTCGGTTACCAACGCAAACCTTATGGCGGACTATGAATATGCGCTCAAGCTTTTCAAGGAAGAACTTGAAACCGACTATCTCGGCGCGCAGGAATCCTATATCGATGAACCCTATAAATCCTTCAGCGAATTTTCTAACGAAATCTTCTGCTTTATGTATACCGAAGGCTACGTTGAGGTTAAATACGCAGAAGGCGCAGACGGCAAAATCGACCGTACCAAGATTGAAAAGCTCACTCCCGCATATCCTTCCTCGATAACCACCAAGGAAGCGGCAATCGATTATATATATAATGATAAGATTGCAAGAGAGCTTAACGTAATTCTTCAGTATTGGGCAACTGCGGCAACCCTTACCACCGAATTTACCGCAAAAGCTAAAGAAGTTATCCTTCACGAAAACGTTTCCGATGACGGCACTCTCGCAGTTGAAAGCATCAAGGGTATCGTTTCTCTCGGTCACACCGATGCGGCAGGTACCTCGGTAACCGTTAACGGCACCGAATATAAGGTTGCATCCTCCCACAATGCAGACGGTACCGTTGTTAATGCCGATGAATATGATATCTTGCGTATCACCATCGACGGTATCGACCCCAAAGCAATTTGGAACTTCGCAATCACCGTTGCTCCTCAGCACTATTACGGCGAGGGCAGTAAGGTCGGCGTTGATATCGCGAACAACAAATTCGGCGTTGAATTTGCAAGCTTCGACTTTATGACCGATATCGTTCAATCCACCAGAAACATCAAGCTTCCTATGGGCGCAGGCTCTTATAAAGCAACCAACGCTCAAAACAGCGACACTCCCGCTGAAACCGAATTCTATACAAACAACGTTGTTTACTTCAAGGCGAACGAACAGTTCAACACCGTTGGCGCAGGTCTTCAGAACGCAAAGATCGAAAAGATCCGCTATCAGGTAGTAAGCTCCTCCAACGCAATTGCCGCGCTTGAAGAGGGCAACGTACACTATATCTCTCCCGCACTTACCACCGCAAACTACGAAAAGCTCGAAAACCTTTCTTCCAAGGGTATGGTAACTCTTTCTACCAATCAGCTCGGTTACGGTTATATCGGCGTTAACTCCGCAAAGATTAACGACATCAATCTCCGTAAAGCGATTATGTGCGCGATGAACACCTCGCTCGCACTCGACTACTACCGTGCAGGTACTGCGGAACAAATCTTCTGGCCTATGTCCAAGGTAAGCTGGGCTCACCCCAAGGGAGCTGACACCACCGACAACGGCAAGGATTATCCTCCTCTCGGCGCTTGGAGCGAAGACATTGCGGTTAAGAACATTGAAAAATATATGCAAGCGGCAGGCGTAAGCGCAGGCGACTCTGCGCTTAAGGTTAAATTCACCATCGCAGGCTCGAGCCTTCAGGACCACCCGACCTATAAGGTATTCCGTGATGCGGCAGCGCTTCTTAACGGTCTCGGCTGGGACGTAGAGGTTGTTTGCGATACTCAGGCACTTACCAAAATCAACACCGGCTCGCTCGAGGTTTGGGCAGCTGCATGGTCTTCGGCACTCGACCCCGATTTGTATCAGGTTTACCACAAGGATTCCACCGCAACCAGCACCCTTGCTTGGGGCTATAACTACTTAAAGACAAGCGGCACTGCAGAAGAAACCGAAATCCTTGAAAACTTAAGCGAGCTTATTGACCAAGCGCGCGAAACCAACGATAAGGCAGTTCGTTCCGAGCTTTACAAGGATGCGATGAGCTACATCCTCGACCTCGCAATCGAGCTTCCCGTATATCAAAGAAGCGTTCTGTACGCTTATAATTCCAACGTTATTTCTTCCGAAAGTATGCCTCAAAATTCCGAGATGAATCCCTTCTCATCGCCCCTTGACCGTATTTGGGAAGTAGAATTCGCGCAGTAAGAATCGGAGCTAAAAATGCTGAAATATATTATTAAACGATTAGCGATGTCCGTTTTGATATTGCTTGGCGTTTCGTTGATAATCTATTTCCTCATCCGTTTAATGCCGGTTGATTTTATTCAGGACAAAATCAATGCAATAAATCAAGGCGGCGCAACGGTAAGCGAGGAAACGGTAAACGCCATGTACGAAATGTACGGACTCGGCGATAACAGCTTTCTTGGTATATTAAAGGGATATTTCAGTTGGCTCGGTGCGTTGGCAACCTTTGATTTGGGTACCAGCTTTGTTTACGGTATACCCGTTGCAGACGTAATTTTCGAGCATATGGGAATTTCCTTTGCAATCGCTTTGATTGCTACCGTATTTGAATTTTTAATTGCAATACCGCTCGGTATTACAGCCGCAAAGCATCAATACAGCTTGCGCGATTATATCGTTACCGTTTTGGTAATGGTCGGTATCTCGCTTCCGTCGTTCTTCTTCGGACAGATGCTTAAGGATTTTCTTGCATTGAAGCTCGGTTGGTTCCCTGCATCGGGACTTATCGATGCAACGGCATCCAACTCGGGACTTGCGTTGCTCGGCGACTATGCAATGCACTGCTTCATTCCCATTCTTACCATAGTAATCCTCAGCATCGGCGCAAGAATGAGAATGACAAGAACAAATATGTTGGAAGTAATGAATTCCGATTATATTCGTACCGCACGCGCAAAGGGCTTAAAGGAAAAGGTGGTTATCAACAAGCACGCTTTCCGTAACACGCTTATTCCCATGGTAACCTCTCTTGCAGGCTTGTTGCCCTCGCTCTTTTCGGGTGCTATCATCACCGAGCAGGTGTTCGACCTTCCCGGTATCGGTAATATTGCGCTTGACGCAATGAATCGCGGCGACATTCCGTTTATAATGGGCTATAATATGTTCCTTGCGCTGTTAAGCGTTATCGGCGTATTACTTGCCGACCTTATGTACGGTCTTGTCGACCCGAGAGTTAAATTAGAGTAAGGAGGCATTCGATATGGAAGAACAAACCAAGGTTGAAACAACCCAAACCAATGATACCGAAGCGCCTCTTGATAAAAACGTCCGTCTTATGTCTCCGACGCGAATGGTTGTACGTCGCTTTTTCCGTTCGCGTTTGAGTATAATCGGTCTGGTAATGGTCGTAAGCTTGTTCCTTTTCAGCTTCGCAGGTCCCTATTTCGTTGCGGATTTGCCCGATGAAGTAGTTCAAACCGATGCAAACGGCAACCCCATACTTGATGAAAACGGTGATCCTATAATCACCTACGTCTATCACGAAAACGACGGTAAATGGGGCGAAATCGAGCTTGACAAAAGAGGTATGACCGAATACGCCGTTTCGGAAACGACTTATACCGTAAACGGAATAACCTACACTCTCCGTCAAACGACCGAAACAAAGATTGAGGACAATATGCTTGCTCCTCCCTCGAGTGAGCATCTGCTCGGCACCGACAATCAGGGCTACGATATTTTCGTTCGCCTTATGTACGGCGGCAGAATCTCGCTTATCGTAAGCTTCCTTGCGGTATTCCTTATCACCGTATTAGGCGTTATTATGGGCGGTATCGCAGGTTATTTCGGCGGCGTTATCGATAATGTCATAATGCGTCTTTGCGATATTCTTATCTGCTTGCCCGGTATTCCGATATTGCTTATTATCAGCACGATACTCGACGCATCGGATATCGACGCAAAATACCGCATTTATCTCCTTATGATTTACTTAACGTTCATTTCTTGGCCCGGCACCGCACGTCTTGTAAGAGGTCAGATTCTTTCTCTCCGCGAGCAGGAATATATGGTAGCGGCAGAAGCGATGGGCTATTCGGTACCCCGTAAAATATTTAAGCACCTTGTTCCTAACGTAATGCCCCAGCTGATCGTTCAAATGAGCTTGAGTCTTGGTAGTATGATTCTCTACGAAGCAACGCTTTCCTACCTCAACCTCGGCGTTAAAGCACCTTACGCCGCTTGGGGTACAATGATCAACATCATTTCGCAGGATCAGGATATCCTTCAAAACCATTTAAACGTCTGGGTACCCGCAGGTATCTGTATAGTCATCGCCGTGTTGGGCTTCAACTTTATCGGCGACGGCTTGCGCGACGCACTTGACCCGAAAGCGAGGAGATAGGTTATGAGTAAAACTAAAAATGCAAACCGCCTCACGGGTAAAGAAGTACGCGCTATCGCAAAGCAAAACAAAAAGATTATCAAAAAGCTCGAAGCATACAAAAACCGCAAAGCAGATGAAACCGAATATCTCGGTCATATGTCAAATCCGAACAATATATTGGAAATCGACAATCTGCACACCTATTTCTTCACCGAGCAAGGTGTTGTAAAGGCTGTAAACGGCGTGTCGTTTGATATTCCCAAAAATACAACGGTAGGCGTAGTAGGGGAGTCGGGATGCGGCAAATCGGTTACCAGTATGTCGGTTATGCGTCTTGTTCAAGGACCTACCGGTCAAATCTATTCGGGCAGTATCCGTTTTAATGCAAAGCTTGACAACGGAGAAACCAAAATTTACGATATTGCGAAAATGCCGATGGATGATATCCATAAAATCCGCGGTAATCAAATCGCAATGATTTTCCAAGAACCGATGACTTCGTTAAACCCCGTTTTCACCATCGGTCAACAGCTTGATGAGGTAACCTTTATCAACCGCCCCGAAGCGACAAAGGAAGAAGCAAAGGAAAAGTCGCTTCAAATGCTTGATCTTGTCGGTATCGCAATGCCCGAACGTGTTTACAACTCATATCCCCACGAGCTTTCGGGCGGTATGCGTCAAAGAGTAATGATTTCGATGGCACTTGCAAGCGACCCCCGTCTTATCATCGCCGACGAGCCTACCACCGCGCTCGACGTTACCATCCAAGCTCAGATTCTCGACCTTCTTCGCGACCTTAAAACGCGAATCGACGGCTCGATAATGCTTATCACTCACGACCTTGGCATAATCGCCGAAATGGCTGATTACGTTATTGTAATGTATGCGGGCAGAGTTATCGAAAAGGGTCCCGTTTCGGAAATTTTCCATAATCCCTTGCATCCTTATACAATAGGTCTTCAAAAATCAAAGCCCACGCTTAATTCCGACAGCGATACGCTGTTTAATATCCCCGGCAACGTGCCTAACCCCGTAAATATGCCCAATCACTGCTATTTCAAGGAAAGATGCGGTAAATGTATCGGTAAATGCTCGGGCGCTTACCCTCAAATGGTCGAGGTATCGCCTAACCATTTCGTTGCATGCCATCTTTACGGAGAGGAGGATTAAAAATGGCTGAAGTATTAAATAACGAAAACAAAACAAACGAAAATATACTTGAAGTCAGAAACCTCCGTAAATGCTTCCCTTTAAAGAAAACGGTAACGGGCAAGGTAACCCAAGAGCTTGTTGCGGTCGATGACGTTTCGTTTACTCTTAAAGCAGGCGAAACGCTCGGTATAGTAGGGGAGTCGGGATGCGGAAAAACCACACTCGGCAGAACTATTTTAAAGCTCCACAGCGCATCGGGCGGAAGAATTATCTTCGACGGTGTTGACATTACAGATTTAAAGCCCAAGCAAATGCGCGAAATTCGCAAGCAGATGCAAATAATCTTCCAAGACCCCTATTCCTCGCTTCCTCCGAGAAGCACTGTCGGCGGAATACTTTCCGAGCCCGTCACGGTACATAATATCGTACCCAAGGGCGAGGTAAAGGATTACGTGCTCGACCTTATGGAAAAATGCGGTCTTCGCGATTACTATTACGAACGCTATCCTCACGAATTTTCGGGCGGACAGCGTCAAAGAATCTGTATTGCCCGCGCGCTTTCGGTCAAACCGAAATTGGTTATCTGCGACGAGCCCGTTTCTGCGCTCGACGTGTCGATACAAGCACAGATAATCAATCTGTTAAAGCAATTACAAAAGGATATGAACCTTACTTACGTGTTTATATCTCATGACCTTTCGGTCGTTAAGTTCATTTCCGACAAGATCGGCGTAATGTATCTCGGCTCGATGGTCGAATTCGGCACTAAAGAGGATATTTTTGCAAATCCCTTGCATCCTTATACTCAAGCGCTTTTCTCGGCTATCCCCCAACCCGATCCCGATCTTAAAATGAACCGTATTATATTAAAGGGCGATATTCCCTCGCCTGCAAATCCTCCCAAAGGATGCCGATTCCACACCCGTTGCCCCTATGCAACCGATAAGTGCAAGGAAGAAGTACCCCAATACAAGGATTACGGCAACGGCCATTTTGTGGCTTGCCATTTGTTGGAAAAGTAAATTCAAACGGATGAATGCACATGTTTAATAAGAAGTCAAAAAAGGAAAAGAAAGAAAAAATCATTTATATCGATGACGGAAGCACGATTGCCGATATGTCCGGTGTGAGCGGCGGTAAAGCGTGGAAAAAACGCGGAACCGTTTCGAGCGCAAGGGATATTTGGCGCACCTATTGGAGTGCCGTCAGAATGATGTTCAAGCCAATGCTTGTTGTTATCGGCTTTCTTTTGGTGGCTTACGGAATCGTTGCACTCATCTTCTTGTCAATGCGTTAACTCTTAAAAATTTAATAATAATGTAAAGGACGCATATTTTATGTTAAACACAAAAAAATCTGGCAAACAAAATAAGACGGTTGAAGCAAAGAAATCGATTCGTCTTTTGGCTTGCCTTTTAGTCGCAATTATGTGTATTTCGGCACTCGTCGCTTGCGGTGGGGAAGAAATAACCGATAACCAAAGCACCGAAGAAAGCGCGCTTGGTATCAACACCACCTATTCGGTTCGTGTTAAGTCGGCAAGCGGAATCGCTCTTTCGGGATTGGATATTCACGTTTATACCAATAACCAATTGACCGACCTTGCAGGTTACGCTAAAACCAACGAAGCCGGCGAAGCAAGCTTTAGCTTGAACAAAAGCAGCGAATACGCAATAGTAATTTCCACACCCCCCAAGGGATATAAGGTTGAAAAGTTCTATTCCTTTACCGGCGAAAGCGCTACCATCGTTTTGGAATCTGGACTTATCACCGACGGCGATCTTGCATCCGCAAGTCTTAAGACCGGCGACGTTATGTATGATTTCTCGGTAACCACTCCCGACGGCGAGGAAATCAAGCTTTCCGAAGTCCTCAAAACCAAAAAAGCGGTTATGCTTAATTTTTGGTACACCACTTGCTCGTGGTGCTTGGAGGAATTCCCCATAATGAACGAGGTTTATGCTCAATATAAGGATGATATCGAAATCATCGCAATCGACCCGCTTGACGATAACAACGCCGTAAAAGCGTTCCAAGCTCAGCACGGTCTTGATTTCCCGATGGCATCCTGTCCTTCCTCTTGGGCAAACACCTTCTCTGTTACGGGCTACCCCACATCGGTATTTATCGACCGCTACGGCACTATTTGTGTTATCGAAGCAGGCGCAATTACAAGCAAACGACCCTTTGTAAGCGCGTTTGAGCACTTTATTGCCGATGATTATACCCAAAAAATCTGCTATAACGGCATCGGCGAGCTTGTTGACCGCATCAAGCCCAACAAAACTATGCCCGAATCGAGCGCTATCGCAGAAGCTATTAATAAGGATGAGCTCGAAATCAATTACCGCGCAGAAACAGAAGATGAAAATGCAGAATACATCTGGCCCTTCGTTATCACCGAAAAGCTTGGCGAATCGGTAATCTGCGCATCCAACATCGGTATCGACGATTCCTATGCCATCATCTATGCCGATGTTACTCTTAAAGCAGGTCAGGCATTCGGATTTGATTATTTCTCATCGAGCGAACGCCTTTGCGACGTGCTTTACGTAATCGTAAACGGCGATGACGTATTCCAAATATCGGGCGTTTCCGAAAATGATGAGTGGAAATCCTGTTATCCCTGCGTTGCCGAAGAAGACGGCACTTACGAAATCGCGCTTTGCTTTACCAAGGACAGCGATAGCAGCGAGGGCGACGACACCGTTTATATCGATAATATGCGTGTTGTTGACGTTAAGGATATCGACGTCGAAACCTTCCTTCCCCGTGAAGCGGCAGTTTCCAAGGAAGACGGCAGCTATGAATACGTAAGCATTGTTTTCAACGAAAAAGACGGTTATTACCACGTTGGTAACGAAAACGGACCTCTCCTTCTCGCTAACCTTATGAACTACTCGCAGTTTAACGAAGAATCCTCGGTTTACGAAATCGTTTACAACGGCGATGCAGATAAAGACGGCGTAAGTCTTTACGATAAAGAAAACGGCGGCAAGGGAATGGTAAGATATTTCTCTTATGCATCCAACTCGTCGCTCGGCGGTATTTGTACCGTAAATAAGGAATTGGCAGAAATGCTCAAGCAGGTATCCGAGGTTGCGGGCTTTGACGGCGATGAGAACGAATGGCTCAAAATATGTGTATATTATGAGGTATTCGGCCCCACAAGCAATCAGCTTCAAGACCCGATTAAGGGACTTTCTCCGTCCAGCGCGTTTGTAACCAAGCTTGGTAAGAACGTTGAAACCAACTATTTCTATTATGACAGAGCAATCCATCCGCGCGGACTGTTTTCTGAATTTGTTCCCTCTAAATCCGGTGTATACCGTTTCACCTCCAAGAGTGACTATAAGGACGGTATCGATGCTTGGCTGTTCGATGAAAACGGCAACATAATCTACACCTACGAGCACGACGAAAGAATGTATACCGACAGCATTAACTGCTCGATAGTATACTATATGGAAGCAGGTAAGCCCTATTACGTCAATATGGCGTTCTGGGATATTTATGCGACCGGTTATATCTATTACGACGTTGAATATTTGGGAAGCACCTTCGAGCTTTTCCGTTGCGCGGCTCCCGGTTATTTCACCTATGACGGTAATGAAACCGGCGACGTAATGTATGACGTAATCTCGGGCGGTATTACTCCCGAATTGAAAAACGGTAAGTACTACGATTCCGAAGACGGTTCTATGATTTACGCCGACTTCACCGGAATAACCACCGTTTTCAGTCAGTCGATTATCGAAATGATCGAAATGAACGGCTTCGATTTCTCGAAATCCGAAACCGACGGCGAAATTTTGGCATACTTCAAGCAAAACGATAACGACGTTGATAAGACTATTGAATACCTCAAACGACTTTGGGGCGAAGAATACGATGCAAACGCGGAAATTTATCAAATAGACGACGTTTTTGCAGGCCGTTATCACGGCAATGGCGAGGATCTTACAAATGAAATGCGTGAGTACGCAAAGAAGATCCTCAAAACCAAGGACGAGCGCGACGGCTGTGTTGAGGTTGACGAAAGACTTGCTGAAATTCTTAGTATGCTTATGGATAAGTATACCTTCGAAAACGTTGAAAATTCGTGGTTGAAGGTTTGCTACTATTACGATTACCTCGGTCCTGCCAAGTCGGCTAAATAATAGGGAAGCAGGTAATTAAAATGAGCAAAAAAATAACAGTTGCATTAATCATAATGTCAATTTTATCCTGTATGCTCTTCGGTGCGTGCGGTTCGGGCAATGAGTCCGAATCGTCCGCGCCTGCGGAACAAAAAGACCTTTCTTATAAGGTAACAGTAAAGGATGCATTTGGCGATCCCGTAAAATCGGGCGTTATAGTACACTTTGTTAAAGACGGTCAAATGGTTGCGATGCAGCCTATTAACGACCAAGGCGAAGCGGTAAAAACCTTAAAGGCGGATAATTATACCGTTGATATTAAGTTTACCGACGAAAAAGCTTCTTATCATATCGATGGCGACCTTTCGCTTACCGCAGAACGCACCGAAGCAGAGGCAGTCATTTCCAAAAACATCACCACCGAGCCGAACGTGCTTTCACTTGGCGAAGAATCCTTTGATGCATATTTTGTAGAAGACGGATGCACCTATGTAAAGCTTAAAAAGGACGTGCGTAATTATTTCCTTTTTGTACCTAAGTCGGCAGGCGTTTATGAATTTGCAATTTACGGTAACGACAAAACCGCTATCGGTTATTACGGTGCGCCGCACTTTGTTCAGGCAAATAACGTTGCCGAGGTAACCGATAATAAATTCCGGATTTCTGTAGCCGCAGGAATGATAGGTAGCGGCGACGGCGGAACCTCCACCTTCGTTCTTGGTATCGATCTGCTTGAAAACGGCGGGGAAGACTGCGTTTTAACTATTAAGCGCGTCGGCGACCCGATAAAGACGATTGAGGATGAGCCCTGGACTATTTATAAAACTACCGTAGAGCTTAATGCATACAGCCTTCCCGAGGGTGCAGCTCTCGGCGAATTCGATTTGACCGCATCGACCGACACCTATAATCTTGTGTTCAATGAGGAAGACGGCTTTTATCATCTCGACTCGGCAAACGGCCCGCTTGTTCTTGTCCGTCTTGCGGAGGATTGCGAATATATCGCGTGCTTCCAAACCATTCTTGACCGTTCGGGTGTTTCGAAATATTTCTACGATGAAAACGGCGAATTCGTAAAAAGAGAAAACTATTCCGAATGCTTGCTTGAATACATCGAATGTGTCGATGAAAACGAAGGCGTATATCCTCTCACCGAAGACCTTAAGTACATCATTCAGCAACGCGGTGATTATGCAGGCTGGTGGGATTCCGAAAGCGCAACCTATCTTTTCAAGGATATGGACGGTAACAACTTAACCGATATTAACAACGAAATAGCATGGCTTCTTATGTGCTGCTATATTGAAAACGGTGGAAAATAATGAAAAGCAACGTTTTTAAAAGACTTACCGTTTTATTCCTCGCGGCTGTAATATCGTTGCTTTCTTTAAGCTCCTGCTCTATTCTGAGCGCGCGCTTGGCTGCGGTTAAGGATAGTGCAGAATCCAGCTTTGACGTTCCCGAAAATGCTGTTGATTATACTCTTTCCGTAAAATCTGTCGGCGGTATGAGCTTTGCAAATGTCACGGTTTATATTTATGACGAAGATAATAGGGAAGACCTTATTTGGGCAGGTACGACCGACGATAACGGCAATATGTTCTTCAAAGCCGACTCAGCCAAAAATTATATCGCAACGGTTTCGGGTATTCCCGACGGATATAAATCCGAAAGCCAATATCCCGTATCGCAAAACACCGAAATCAAGCTTGAAACGGTATTCCTTGAACCTAATTACGAAAGCGATACCTACAAGCTCGGTGACATTGTTAAGGATTTTTCGGTAACCGACGTAAACGGTAACGTATTTAAGATTTCCGAGCTTTTAAAGAATAAAAAGGCGGTAATTCTTAATTTCTGGTTTATCGGCTGCGATCCCTGCAAAATGGAATTTCCTTATATGCAACAAGCGTACGATGAATATAAGGATGACATTGAAATCCTTGCAATAAATCCTTATGACGGCAACAACGAATCCGTTAAGGAATATTCAGAGCAAATGAAACTTTCATTCCCCATGTTTTCTTGCGAAAGCGAATGGGCGAATATGTTTAAAATCTCCGCTTTCCCCACCACGATAGTTATAGACAAGTACGGAATGGTTGCTTTTTCGCATACGGGGATGATCACCGACAAGGAAGTCTTTAATCGAATCTTTACGAATTTCGTGTCGGACGGATATACTCAAAAAACCTACCGTAATTTAAGCGACATTCATTAATTGAAAGGATATAAAAAATGAAAAAAATAATTGCAATCCTTCTCTTGATTTGCTTTACCTCGATCCTTTGCGCTTGCGGCAGTGAAACTGCAGAAAACACCGATTCTTCGGCAGTATCTACCGAAGAAAGCAAAGCGGTTTCCGAAAACGAATCCGCTTCCGTAAGCGAAACCTCCACCGAGCAACAAACCGCAACCTTCAAGGTTACCGTCGTTGACGCATCAGAAAACCCTGTGGCTAACGTTATGGTTCAGCTTTGCAAAGACACCTGCATCCCCGCAAAAACCGGCACAGACGGCGTTGCGACCTTTAATGCGGAAATTACCGACGGCTATAAGCTTTCGGTGCTCTCCTGCCCCGAAGGATATGCTTATGAGGGCGAATCCGAAATATATCTTGAAAGCGGTATTGCCGAATACAAAATCGTGCTTTCGGAAGGCAGCGAAAAATGATTATTAAACAAAAAACCTCAAAGCTTTTTAAAACCGTTTTGGCTTTGGCGCTTGTATCTGTATTTTCATTAACCGCTTTGGTTGGATGCGGCGGCGAAGAAGCAACCGAAACGCAAAGCTCGAACACCGAAAACTCAAGCGCCGAAAGCTCGAGCGCTGTAAATGAATCGTCTGCCGCAAACGAAAGTAGCGAAAGCGTTAATGTTGAATCCTCCGACGAAATAAGCGACGAATCCCAAGAAGCTTCTTCCGAATCGACCGAAAATGACGAATCCTCGGTTCCTTCCGACGAATCGTCCGAGGGTGACGAATCCTCCACTCCCGACGAAGAATCTTCCGAGCCGATCATCGAGCCCGAAATCATCGGCGACGGTACAAAGGAAAATCCTTATTTGGTTTTCCCCAATGAAGATATGAAGCTTACCACCTATGAAATCGGCGCAAACGAAACGCAATTCTATGGAATTTACCGTATCGGCGGATTAGACGTAACTGTTAACAGCGAAGACCTTTATATTAAGTGCGATGGCAAAAAGTATACTCCAAAGGATGGCGTTGTTGCATTCAGAGTTATTTCTGCGATGGCAAGCGAAGCGATTGTTTTTGAAATTACCAACACCTCGACGTCGAAGCAAACCTATGAGCTTTGCTTTGCAAATCCTGTAGGTACTTATGCAAACCCCGTGGAAACCGATATTGCAAAGGAATATAAGGTTTCGCTTCTTGAAGATGACGAAATGGGTTATTATTACAAGCATATCGCCGAAAAAGACGGCGTCATCGTTTACAAGCTTGTTGCAACAGCCGACGGCTTTCTTGCAGTAACAAACAACCGCAGCTCTGCTCAGCGCACGACAGATGCAGACGGAACTGTCGGTGATAACGGAGAAAAATATGTCGAAATCGAAGTCCAAAAG
>JAZTXY010000010.1:0-9175 GCA_045636665.1 Eubacteriales bacterium | reverse complement strand
GCGGTGTTTGCATCAAGCATAGCAGTCCTATAATCCTTACCCAGTTTTCTGTCACCGGGAGTGATGTTTCCATAGAAAAGATTTCGCAGTGTTCCGTCCAACCTAATCACTCCTTTCCTGCGGTGGCGTAGATGGCATATACCTTTGCCTCTGCGCCTGTACCTTCACTTTGGGTTATAACGATTTTGTTTGCCCAGCGAGGTAAGTTGATCACAACTTCCTCCTCTGGTCCAACAAAGGAAGGCAGGAACATAATACCTGACTTGCTCTGCTGCATCTTGAGAATTAGAATTTTCATATTACACCTCATTTCTTTAATATGTAAAACGGCGCTGTCTGGCTCAGCGCCTTGCATCTGAAGGAGGAATATAAAAATAAGGAGGAAAGGTTTACACTACACACACTAACTTTGCCAGATGAAAAAGGAGTACATACCTATCCCTCCGCCATAAGGGATAAATATGTACTCACTTATTATTAAATATTGAATTAGAACTCTCGTGTATGTGAAATATGTAACCTTTACTGTAGTTCCTATTATAGCATAAAAGGGTACTCAAGTCCATGGGTGTAGCTCATTCATATTGTTTGGCAGTGGTTTTTCTCATCCCACCCTCTCCTCATTATCCATTGTGTAGAAGATAAAGAAACAGTGCTCACCTCGCACGAGGATTATCTCTCATCTGATATCATTCACTCTTCGTTAGGGGTCATAATTCCATAAAATAGTAGAATTAGAACAAACCCCTTTGTGGAGTAAATATTATCATATTGTTTCGTATCGTTAGTTTGGTTCTGGTATCGTAGGGTATCTTCTGGTATCTTATCTTCTCTTGTTTGAACAGATGATTTGACGGATATTTTATCGGTTGTTATTACGACTGCTCAAACGGCAGATAAATCGGTAGTTATAACGATTGCTATAACGGTCGTTAAAACGGTCGTTTTTATATTTCAACTTATGTAGCACCCTGAGTTAGGGGTGGGTAGAAAGAAACCCAAGGATCACCGGCGATCCGGTGTTCCTTGGGTGATATATAATACTGTCCTCCCAACCTGCTCCTTTTCGTAATGCATATAGTAGGTGAAAGAGTAAAGGGCGTTGGATATATTTTCGGATAATTATTGGGAGTTTTTAAGAAGTCTAAATTGACCTTTTAAGCATTATGTAAAAAAGGCGGTCGGATGGGAAATCCACTGAAGTATTGCTTTTTTCAAAATATTGTGCTGTAATAAATTATATAAGAAATGGTACGAAAAGTCCTCCGATTCCTGACAGCAATTTTGACAGCAATCTTCCCGTAGAACACAGAGAAATGGTTGATTTTATTTAACTACATTGTTTGGAATTGATTGGTTTTTATTGAGTTTTAGTCAGGCTTACGGATAACACAATCGAGTGGGAATGATTTTGCTTCGCAAAATCAGTTATGATTGCCCTTCGGGCAAGTTATAAGTTATAAACGGCTCCGCCGTGTTATGATTTGCCTTGCGGCAAAGTTGTCTTTCATTGGGCAATCATATCATAACATTTGGCGGAGCCAAATTTATAACTCTAAACTCATAACTAAAAAGTTTTAAAAGGTGATTTTAAGGCTGACAGCATTTTGAGAGATAAATCCAAAGTTTTTGCCAAAGATATCGTTTTTCTTTGTCGAAAACTGAAACAAAACGGTGTAGAAGCCGCTTTGATAATACCGATTGGCGCTTTTGCGAAATTTACCGAAAGGGGCGGCGAATATGTATAAAAAGGTTTATATTGAAATCACCAATATATGTAATATGAATTGCTCCTTTTGTCACGGGCATAAAAGGAAGCCGAGACGGATGACCGCCGACGAATTTTCGCTTGTTCTCGACAAGATAAGCGGACAGACGGAATACATCTATTACCATTTAATGGGCGAACCGCTGACTCATCCCGATTTACCCGATTTCATTAAAACTGCGGGCGAGCGCGGATTTAAGTCGATCATCACCACCAACGGAACTCTTTTGAGCAAACACGGAGAGAAGCTTCTTTCTGCAGGTGTGCATAAGGTCAACATCTCGCTTCACAGCTTTGAAAAGGGAAGCGACGATGATCACGCGAGGTATGTTAAGGACCTTGCGGAATTTGCGAAAAAAGCGGCGGAATGTGGCGTTATAACCGTTTTTCGGCTTTGGAACAAGGGCTTTGACGGCGGCAAAAACGAAGCGTCGATCGAGCTTCTTAAGGAACACATTTCCGGCGAGTGGGCAGAGAACACACGCGGTATAAGAATAAGAGAAAAGCTTTATTTGGAATACGGCGACCGCTTTGAATGGCCCGACGCTGATGCGGAAATAAAGGGCGAAAGGTTTTTTTGTTACGGTCTTAAGGATCAATTCGGTATCCTTGCCGACGGAACGGTCGTGCCCTGTTGTCTTGACAGCGACGGCGTTATTAACCTCGGCAACGTTTTTAACGAGGATATCGAATCCGTGCTTAATTCCGAGCGCGCGGTGAATATCGTCAACGGATTCAAATGCGGTCGTGCGCATGAAGACTTATGCAAGCGGTGCGGATATGCCCAAAGATTCGTTTGAAAAGTGAAATAAAACATAACAGCCCTTGCGGTAAAGCAAGGGCTTGTATTTTTATGAATGGCTTTTAAACCGTTTGATTAAAATGCAGAACTATAGTCAATATCTCATCTGCGTAATCGGCGAATATCGTTCCGCCCATTTGTTCAACGAGCGTTTTTGCAATTGAAAGCCCCAAGCCGGTTGAACGTCTTGAGGGGTCGACGGTGAAGAAACGGTCGAACAGCTTGCTAACGTCGATATCGCTTAGCATTGATGCGCGATTCGAGAACGAAATCACGCCTTGGTGCGACATAATTACCGAAAAATCCTTTTCGCTGTATTTTGCCGCATTGCCTATTATGTTTCCGAACACGCGCGAAAGCGCAATCGGGTCGACTTCTCGAAACACTGCGCAGTTAGGTGTTTCTACAGTCGGCACTATGCCTTTTTGCTCGAATATGGGATAGCTTGCGATGAGCGTATCCTCCAACACGCGGCAAACGTCGGTAGGAACAGCCGCGCGCACGCTTACCGACGATATAACCGAATATTCGAAAAGCTCCTCGGTGAGCTGTGTTATAGCTGTTACGCGGTTTTCTATTGCGGAGATGTATTTTTTTATTTCTTCGGGATTGTCGGTTTTCGACAGCAGGTCGATATATCCGAATATTGCGGTAAGCGGGGTGCGGAGGTCGTGCGCGATATTCGTTACCGCCTCTTTCAATTCACGGTCGCCTGCAAAAAAGTCGGTTTGAAGCTCGCGAAGCCGCGAAAGCTCGTTGTTTAACGTCGAAACAAGCTCCTTTAACTGCTTATCGGAGGTTTTTAGGACGATGCCCTTCGTTATGCCGAGCGAAAGCGATTCGTCAATAAGCTGTGTGAGCTTTTTCATATTTTTGCGTACGGAAACGAGTCTGCACGCAAGCGCGATGACCGCCATCGCCAATAAAGCACAGATTATCCAGGTCATATATCACCCATCCATATAAAGAAGTCGCCGTCGAGCAGCTTGTGTATAAACTTTGCAAAATTGCCCGTATCACCGTAAGAATCCCTTAAAATCATAACCAACGAGTAAGCAATAGCGAGCAACGTGCTGATTACCGAAATTCCCATTATCCAATAAAAAATTCTGAAAACCATACCGCACCGTTCTTTTGTGCTGTTTTGTTCGGCAACGTTTTTAAGAGCGCGCTCGGTCATATCATTCTTTTTTCTTATATCGCGTTCGTTTTCGAGATACTTGTTTTGACGGAATTTGCTTTTATCATGAAATGTAATAGCGGTGGGGTCTGCGACGATGGCGTTTTTTTGTCCTTCAATAACGCTTTCGCTTAAAAGCATTTCCTGGCTTTCTCTGTCTCGGCGGCATTTTTCGCATTTGTTAAGCCGTATCGGATTCTTGTTTCCGCAACAGCAAAGCCACGATGCCGCACCGAATTGAGGTATGTTTTTTGCGGGGTGCAGCCTTTTTAAGTGGGGCGAAATATCGCCACGCTCAAAAATCGAACGGCTTGCACGGTCGAGCTCGGATATACGCTTTGCTCTGCCGCTTACGGCAAGGTCGATCGGGACCTTTGTTCCGTCTTCAAATTCGGCGGACACCAGAACGGTTTTTATTTTCGTATATCTTATATCGGTTATGGGTATGAGTACGCTTTCACCGAAGCATTCGCCGCTTTCGATTTTGCCGCGAAGACAAGACTGCTTGAAGGTGAGCTTTTTGTCCCCGAGTGATATAATCCCGAACGAAAGGTCTTTTTCACAATAGGAGAAGCACAAAGAACAGTAAGGGATGTTTTGATAATAATAAAAATCAATTCGTATATCAAAGCCGACCAGTGCTTTTTCGGAAAGGTTTTTGAAAACGTACGACAGAAAGACGGCATATTCGTCGCGGTCGGCAAATATAAAGCCCTCAATCGGCTCGACAGGACTTTCGCCGAGTATCGACGGAATGCCGATATTATCAACGGTGCGTAACGCGCGGTCGTAATCAAACCTGCGTTGCGTTATTATTTTCTTCGTTAGCCGCTTTTGTTCGTCATTCATAAGCTCTTTCCTCCGTTGGTTTTAATTATAAAACACAACGGTAAAGAAAAGGGTTAAGAAAACCGTTAAGATTTCGTAAAGATTTACAAAAGGCGAAAACCGATTCCCCAAACAGATTCGATATATTCACGGCCGCCTGCGTTACGAAGCTTTCGGTGCAGGTTGCTTATATGTACCTTTAATGAATTTTCGGTGCAGTCGGGGGTGTCTTGGCTTATTCGGTCGAGAATAAGCGATTTGGAAACAACTCGGTTCGGATTTTGCAGTAGAATTTTCAAAATAGCGTATTCGGTACGGGTAAGATGCACCGGTGTTCCGCATACCGAAACACCGCGCGCCGCAAAATCGAGCGCAAGCTCACATTCGACGTTGCCGCAGAGATTGGATGCGTTTTTTCTTAATTGCACCGCAATGCGCGCAAGAAGCTCCTTCGTATCGAACGGCTTGGTAACGTAATCGCACGCGCCGCCCATCAGAAGCTCGACCTTGTTTTCGATATCGAGCTTTGCGCTCACGACGATAACGGGAATGCTTTTGATTTTGGGAAGCAGCTCCTCACCCGAAAGACCTGGCAGCATTAAGTCGAGCAGCACAAGGTCGGGTTGGCTTTGCGATAAAAGCATCAGCGCCTCGGTGCCGGAATAGGCGCGGACAACGCCGTATCCCTCGTTTGTTAAAAGCGTTTCCAGCATATCGCCGATATAAACGTCATCGTCGATTATGGCAATGGTTTTCATCTGCACTCCTCCAGTTTACGATTCAAATAATCCGCAAGCGGCAAACAAGCCGCTCCAAGAATACCCCAAAGCAGGGTGTATAGCAAACAAACCTGACCAAACAGATTAAACGGCATTTTGCTGTAATCCCAAACGTTCATTTTAAGTATAAGATTAAACACAATACCGAATATAAACTCAACGAGCGTTACGCTGAGCGCGCAAAAGGACGCCTTGCAGATGCAGGTGCGTTTTTTGTATTTTTCGGAAATGACCGAAAAAATAACAAAGCAAATACCGCCTGCGATGAGCATTGTCCAATGTGTTCTTCCGCGCCATATAAGCTCGATTATGCCATATCCCGCGCCGCCCGAGGAAAAGAATATGACCTTCTTTTTGATATTTGTCAAACACGATCACCGTTGATATATTTTGCCGAATTTTCTCGGCTTATACCGTTGTGACGCGTTTTGGGAAATTTTTCCTGCTATTTCTTTTTGAATTTCACGCTGTATGCGGCATAGGCGACAAGCAACACAAAAAGCACCGAAATAACAGTCCAAGCGGTTTTGCTTATTCCGCCAATCGTTTCTTCCGCTTCGCTTATTTCGCTTACAAGCTCACTGCTTTCATCCGCGCAAACGGAAAGACAAAATACCGAGGTTAAAACCGCAACGGCAATTAAAATCAGCACAAGCCTTTTCATTATTATACTCCTATTAAATCGCAAAGCTCGTCAAAGGTTTCAACCGTTGCGCCGTCAAAATGCATTCGGTCGCGGTTGAACAAAACGGTGGAAATGCCCACCTCCTCGGCGGCGAGAAGATTTTTCACGTCGTTGTCGATAAAAATGCATTCCGAGGGTGCTTTTCCGATCGCTTCAAGCGTCAGGTCGTAGATTTTCAAATCGGGCTTACGGCACTTCACCTCTGCGCTGACGGTGCGGTGCTTGAAATATTTTTCGATTCCGAAATGCGTAACGGTGTATTCGCTCCACTCCGAAACGTCGTTTGAAAGCAAAACAAGGTCGTATTTACCCTTTATGCGCTCTGCAAAATCGATAAAGCCATTATCGAGCGTAAGATAATTTTCGATATAGTTTTTCATATGGAATACAGGGTCGTCGAATCCGAGCATGGTTAAAAATTCGTTCTGATCGAATTCGCCCAAGCCTGCCTTGTCAAAAAGACGTTCCTCGTGAATTTTCTTTTCTATCTCGTTATATTTTTCCTGTCCGAAGGTATCGAGAGAATATTTAAGCAAACGGCCCTTGCTCTGTTCGAGTATAACGCCGTACATATCTATTAAAATCGTGGTATACGGTAAAATCATTTTTTCTGCACCTCCGAATTACGATTATACCACATCGAGAGGTCAATGTAAAGTTTTTTGACTATTGAAAAAATCGACGGCTTGTGGTAAAGTATTGCGATACCTTTCTTGGAGCAGATATGAAAATTCACCTTTACGACCATTTTACCTATAAAAAACTGTTTCGGTTCACGCTTCCGTCGATTGCGATGATGATATTCATTTCGATTTACGGTATTGTGGACGGCTTTTTTGTATCCAATTACGTCGGCAAGGTTCCCTTTGCCGCAATCAATTATATTTACCCGTTTCTTATGATTCTCGGCTCGCTCGGCTTTATGTTCGGTACGGGCGGCAGTGCGCTTATTGCAAAAACGCTTGGAGAGGGCGACAGAAAAACCGCGAACCGAACCTTTTCGATGATAATTTTCGCAACCGTCATTTTGGGCATCTCCTTTGCCGCGTTCGGAGAATTGTTTTTGGAAGAAATTTCCTATATTCTCGGCGCAACGGGTGAAATGCTCGACGGATGTATTGAATACGGCAGAGTGTTTTTGCTGTTTATGCCCGCGCTTATGCTTCAATTCGTATTCCAAAGCCTTTGCGTTACTGCCGAAAAGCCAAAGCTCGGACTTTGGTCGACTGTTGCCGCAGGCGTTGCGAATATGCTTTTAGACTGGCTGTTCGTTGCGGTTTTTCCGTTTGGACTTGCGGGCGCGGCTTGGGCAACGGGTATAAGTCAGCTTATTGGCGCGGTTATTCCGCTTGTGTATTTTGCGTTCCCAAATTCGAGCCTTTTGAAAATAGTGCGACCGAAATTCGATTGGCGCTCGTTTGTGAAAATCTGTACGAACGGCTCGAGTGAATTGATGACGAACGTTTCGTCGTCGGTCGTTTGCATCCTTTATAACTACCGACTTTACGATATGGCAGGCGAAGACGGCGTTGCGGCATATTGTGTTATTATGTACGTTGCGTTTATATTCTTGAGCGCTTACGTGGGATATTCGGTCGGGTGCGCCCCGATAATTTCTTATAATTACGGCGCGAAAAACCAAAAAGAGCTTAAAAGCGTGCTTAAAAAGAGCCTGATAATCATCGGCGTATGCTCGGGAGCGATGCTTATGCTGTCGCTTTTGCTGGCAAAGCCGCTTTCGTTAATGTTCGTCGGGTACGATAAAAAGCTGCTCGACCTTACGGTAAACGCATTCCGCATTTACAGCTTTTCGTTTTTGTTTGCGGGAATCGCCATTTTCGGCTCGTCGTTTTTCACCGCGCTTAACAACGGACTCGTTTCGGCGACCATTTCGTTTTTGCGAACGCTTGTCTTCCAAATCGCGGCGGTGCTGTTGCTCCCCTTGGTTTGGGGTGTCGACGGAATTTGGAGCTCGATAATCGTTGCCGAATTTTTGGCGGCGATTATGACCGCCGTTCTCATTTTCGCATACCGAAAAAAGTACGGATATTGACAGGGCTTTAATTCTTGACATATTTGAGATTAAAGAGTATAATGTTGTAAACTAATTATTAATAAGGAGTTAAATCGCAATGAAAAAGCTTTCTCTTATGCTTGCTTTCGTTCTCGTGTTTGCGTGTGTTCTCGTGGCATGCGGCGAAGAAACCGAAACAAGCTCCACCCCCGCAACCGAATCTTCCGAAGCTGCTACCGAATCTTCTGTTGCTGCTACCGAATCTTCCGAAGCAGAAGAATCCTCTGAAGCTGCTGAATCCTCCGAAGCAGAAGAATCCTCCGAACCCGAGGAAGAATCCTCCAAGGTTGAAATCGGCGAGCTTGGCGACGTAATTTCCGCAGGCAAGTCCTACACCACAACCGCTCCCAACCGCAACGATGATTTCGATGATGACGGTATTCGTCTTACCAACGGCAACAAGAATGTTGAAAACCCCGGCACTACAGAGTCTTCAGGCTGGAATTCTCCCGACAAGACTCAGGGCAACAAGGTTGAAATCGTTGTTGACCTCGGTGAAGCTATGGATTCCAAAGCATACGCCGTATATCTTTCCGGCGGTAACTGGGGCATCGGCATTCCCAGCGAATTCGACGCTACCTCGCTTGAAGTTTACTCCTCCGATTCCGCAGACGGCGAATTCACTCTCGTTGCTTCCGCTTCCGCTAGCGATATAGTTCTCGTTTCCGGTACCGGCGTCGCAGGCGACACTTGGAGCACCTTCTCTCTTACCGCAGGCGCGGCTGAAACCGTAAGTGCTCGTTACATCAAGTTCGTTATCAACGTTCTTCCCGTCGGCAACTCGTTTGTTTGGATGGACGAAGTTGAAGTTTTCGCTCCCGCTGCATAAGAAATAAACAATAAAAATTGAGCTTCTCGGTTACGGGAAGCTCGTTTTTTTCTTTTTGTTCTTGACATTTGGCGGTTGAGATTGTATAATGAAGAGAATTTTAAATTAAGGAGAATTATGACAATGAAAAAGCTTTCCCTTATGCTTGCTTTCGTTCTCGTGTTCGCGCTCGTTCTCGTAGCATGCGGCGATGAAACCGAAACAAGCTCCACCCCCGCAACCGAATCCTC
>JAZTXY010000009.1:0-8748 GCA_045636665.1 Eubacteriales bacterium | reverse complement strand
TCATCATTTTCGTTTCGGACACAACGGGAATAATGACTGCTATAATTGCATTCGGTATCAACTCGGGTGCATATATGGCAGAGCTTATAAGAAGCGGTCTTAACGCTGTCGATAAGGGACAAATGGAAGCGGCAAGAAGCTTGGGTATGTCCAAGGGACAGGCGATGAAGAAAATCATCTTCCCCCAAGCAATAAAGAACATTCTTCCCGCAATCGGTAACGAATGTATCGCGCTTTTAAAGGAAACCTCGGTTGCAGGTTACGTTACGGTTGTCGACCTTACCCGTGCGGCAAACCTTATCCGTACAAATACGAACGACGCGGTAAATCCTTTGATACTTCTCGCGCTTGTTTACCTCGCACTCGTTGTGGTAATGACAAAGCTTTTGAATATCTTCGAAAGGAGGTTGCGTAAGAGCGATGGCAGATAATATGAAACAAAACGTCGTAATAAGCGTTAAAAACTTAAAAAAGACCTTCCAAAAGAACGAGGTCTTAAAGGGCGTAAGCATCGACATCTATAAGGGCGACGTCGTTTGCGTTATCGGCGCATCGGGCTCGGGCAAATCGACCTTCTTGCGTTGCCTCAATATGCTCGAAACCCCTACGGGCGGCAATATTTTCTTTGAAAATAACGACCTCACCGATAAAAATACCGACCTCAACCTTCACCGCCAAAAAATGGGAATGGTTTTCCAACAGTTCAACCTTTTCCCCCATATGACGATACTCGAAAACCTCACCTGCGCTCCGATAATGCTTAAAAAGGTATCCAAGGAGCAGGCAGAGGAAAAGGCAATGTCGCTTCTTGCCCGTGTCGGCCTTGCCGACCGCGCAAGCTCTTATCCCAATCAGCTTTCGGGCGGACAAAAGCAACGTGTTGCAATCGTTCGCGCGCTTTGTATGGAGCCCGACGTTATGCTTTTCGACGAACCGACGAGCGCGCTCGACCCCGAAATGGTCGGCGAGGTTTTGGACGTTATGCGTGAGCTTGCAAGCGAGGGTATGACGATGGTCGTCGTTACCCACGAAATGGGCTTTGCGCGTGAGGTTTCCAACCGCGTTATCTTCCTTGACGACGGCGTAATTGCCGAGGAGGGCGCTCCCGAGGAGCTTTTCGGCTCTCCCAAGTGCGAACGCCTCCAAAACTTCCTTGCTAAGGTTTTATAAAGGAGATTCGTTATGTCTTTGAACTTAAAGGGCAGAAGCTTTCTTAAGCTTCTTGATTTCACACCCGAAGAAATACAGGGCCTTATCGACCTTTCGCTTGAATTAAAGGCAAAGAAAAAAGCAGGTATTCCTCACAAGCTTTGCGAGGGCAAAAATATCGTTTTGCTTTTTGAAAAGGATAGTACCCGTACACGCTGTGCCTTTGAGGTAGCGGCGGCAGACCTCGGAATGCATCCCGTTTATTTGGGACCGACAGGCTCGCAAATGGGCAAAAAGGAAAGCATTGCCGATACTGCGCGCGTGCTTGGCAGAATGTTTGACGGTATCGAATACCGCGGCTACGGTCAGGAAATCGTTGAAGACCTCGCAAAATTCGCAGGCGTTCCCGTTTGGAACGGCTTGACAAACGAATTTCACCCCACCCAAATTCTTGCCGATTTTATGACTGTAATCGAGCATTTCGGCTCGCTTAAGGGCAAAAAATTGGTTTATATGGGCGATGCAAGATATAATATGGGCAATTCGCTTATGGTCGGATGTGCAAAAATGGGTATGCATTTCGTTGCCTGCGCGCCGAAAAAATATTTCCCGAGCGATTCTCTTATTGCCGAATGTCAAAGCATAGCAAACGAAACGGGCGCTGTTCTTGAATTTATCGAGGACCCGATAAAAGCAACAAAGGACGCCGACGTTATTTATACCGACGTTTGGGTTTCGATGGGCGAGCCTGCAGACGTTTGGGCAGACCGCATCCGCGAGCTTACACCCTATCGCGTAACGATGGAATTGATGAACAACGCAGGCGAACAATGCAGATTTATGCACTGCCTCCCCGCATTCCACGACCTCGGCACCGTTATCGGCAGAGATATCCACGAAAAGTTCGGTATCGACTGTATGGAGGTAACCGACGAGGTTATCGAAAGCGAACGCTCGATCGTCTTTGACGAAGCCGAAAACAGAATGCACACCATAAAGGCTGTTATGGCGGCTACGCTTTAATGTAAACAAAACTCCTTTTCTTTGAACGGAAAGGGAGTTTTTTGTTGCATTCATTGACTTTTATAAAAAAGAGGAGTATAATCGTGCCGAAAAGAGTGTGATACGTTTGGAATTTTTAACAGCAAAGCAGTTCGCGGAAAAGCTCGGAGTAACACCGCGACGCGTTCAGGATATGTGCCGTCAAGGCGCAATCGCGGGCGTTGTCCGTCACGGCAGAGAATGGCTTATTCCTGCGACTGCAATCGAAAAGAAAGAAAAAAGCAACGCATCGGTTGAGGAAAAGCAGGTCAAAGCCGAAAAAAGCGTTCAAGCAAGCAAAAAAATATTTAACGGAATACTTGATTCCTACAAAAAGCCCGGCAGTGCGGCGGATATTTTGCTTTCGCTTTCTCACGATGAAACGCAATACGATATATTCGCATCTCAGCTTGCGTTTTACCGCGGCGACCACAAAACCGCGCTTTCACTTGCGTTAAAGCATATTGATGATAATGAAACCGATATTAACGTTAGGATTGCGGTAGGTATGCAATTAACGCTTTCCTCGCTTTTTATCGGCGATTACAAGGTATGGCGCAAGGGCTTTGATTACTTAAAAGCGACCGAATGCAATAACGATTACGAAAAACACGCGCTTGAATTTTGGTGTGCTACGGTGATAATCTCGGCATCCGAGGAGGAAACCTTTCCCGATTGGTTTTGCCGCGGTGATTTCACCCGATTGCCGCCAAACCATTATCCGATAGCTTCCTATAACTACGTTAAGCACCTTTACCACGCTTGCGGCAGACTTAAGGACAAGGATAAAACCTTTGAGCTTTTACGCGCGATGCCCTATACCATCGAGCCGCTTATTTCCTACGTTTGCGTGTTCGGTTCTGTAATAGTTGAAATATATCTTCGCCTCGTTTGCGCGCTCGCCTATCATCTCACGGGCAACGATGCTGTCGCAATACCCCATCTCGACCGCGCGATAGACCTTGCGCTCCCCGATAAGCTATTTACTCCGCTTGCCGAATACCGCCGCCGCTTCGGATTTCTTATGGATGACCGTCTTTCGGTAAAATCGACCGAAGCGTTAGCCAACGTAAAATCGGTATCGAAAACCTTAATCGACGGCTGGACAGCTATCCATAACGAAATGCTCGGAAAACGAGTTGTCAACAATTTAAGCGTGCGCGAATGGCAGGCGTCGCGTCTTGCCTCGTACGGCTTGCAAAACAAAGAAATTGCAGACATTATGGGCGTTACCGTAAACGCGGTAAAGCAGGCGCTTCGTATGGCAATGGACAAGACCGGCTGTGATAGCCGCGACGAATTATATCAATACATATAAAGCATTTTACTACACCTCTCCGTTCGGAGGGGTGTAGTTTTTTATTGAGAAAATTTCGCATTAACGAAGTCAAACAAGGAAAAACTATCCCAAATTTTCGATTTTGGTGTAGTGAAATGGCGCGTTGCTTTATTTATAATATTGAAAAGAGGTGATTATATGGACGGAAAAATACATAAAGAGGGCGATGTTTATAAAATCATCGAGCTCGACGGCAAAGTTTTCGCCTTAAAGTACGGATATTATTCCGAAGACGAAAGGGAAAAGGGCTGGCCTGTACCGATTATGCCCGATTTCATAAGCGTGCCGACCTTTACAAGCGAAGGACGCCCTTACGCAACGAGAATACAGGATTCCTGCGAGCATTACCGTCCGAAAAACCCAAAAGGCGATTTCTGGTGCGGTGATTGCGAATACTACTCAAACGCAAAAGAAGATATCGGACTGTGCCTTTGCGATAAAAGAAAACTCTGACAACGATTGACATAAATTGCTTTTCAACTTTAGGAGGAAAAAATCGATGAAAGAAAAAAACTACGGTGCGTTCCAACGCGCAATCTCCGGCATTCTCGCCGTAATAATGGTAATTATGCTTGTACCGATCGTTTCGGCGATGACTCCCGAATCGGTCAGCAACAAGATTGCCGATAATTCCACAATGGACGATTGGAAGCAATGGTTCGGCTCCGACGTAACTCACACCAACCACGCAGGCGGTGTTTGGACCGACAAATCGGTATTTACCGATGCGAGCGCATTCCCCGAAGGAACCGTAAGGCTTAACGATGAAAACAATTTTCTCGTAGCGCTTTCGGCAATCGCGGCGAATAAAACCATCGTCGGCTACACCCATCTCCCGAGCGACACTATGTTTATCCTTGACGTTTCGGGCTCAATGAAGGGCCGCACTCAGGCGTTGGTCGATGCAACCAACGCTTCCATAAAATCGCTTATGGCGCTTAACAACTATAACCGCATAGGCATTATTCTTTATTCCGACAGCGCAACCACCCTATTGCCGCTTGACAGATACGTCACCACCGAGGAAAACGGCAATTTCCTTTCGTATTCGTTTAGTGACGACGAGGAATATATCGGAATTGCCGAATATTACGACCGAGGCTCGAGGCGCAACGTTTCTCACGTAAAAAACAGCAAGGGCGAAAGCGTTAGCGGCAAAAGACAGGTAATCGGCGGCACCTTTATTCAGGGCGGTATTTACGGCGCGTTACAGCAGTTTAACGGCGTTGACGACGTTACCATTCAGGATGGCTTCCAAGCGGGCACCACCAGAATTCCGATATTCGTGCTTATGTCCGACGGCGCGCCTACCTACGGCACGAGCAATTATGCAAGTCCGACCGGATACAGTTCCGGCACAGGCGCACATACCAACGAAGGCATGGCATTTCTCACTCAGCTTACCGCGGCTTACTCGCGCGAGGTAGTTGAGGAAAAATACGGCAGAAAAGCTCTGTTTTATTCTCTCGGTCTTACCGAAGGCATCGAAGAAGACGAACTTGACGATGCAATAAGCGTTCTTGATCCCATAGGCAACACTCAAGATCTTTGGAATGGTTATTTTCTCCTTACAAATCGCGGCACACTTGCCGTATCGGTCCCCGCATACGGCAAGAATTACCGCGTCACCACGACCACCGTTTCGGTTTCGCGCAATTCTACGCTTGATACCGAATCGATCGATTATGCCGACGGCGCATTCTTTGCATCGAACAGCAATGGCCTTATCGAAAAATTCCAAGCGGTTGTTGATGAAATAATCTTCCAATCACGTTATTATCCCACCCACCTTCAGGGCGGTACACCCGACTTTTCGGGATATATCACCTTCGAGGACTATATCGGCGAATATATGGAGGTAAAGGATATTAAGGGTATCCTTCTCGGCGACGTTCTTTTCGACGGCGCAATGCTCACCTCCAAAATCAACACCTCCGCAGACGGCTTGGGCACGATTGATGATCCGACCGAGCTCGGTCACGAATTTATCGGCGCAATCAAGTCCCGTATCGGCATAGCCGACACAAAGGACGCGCAAGACCTTGCGGCGCTTGCGGTACACTACAAACAGCTTTATTATAATTCCGACGACGATTTCTCGAACTATATCGGCTGGTACGCAAAGGCGGACGGCAGTTATCACTCCTTCTGGCACGAGGGAATGACAAACCACCCTGCGGATGCGGTTTATATCAACCGTTCTTATGGCTTCTTGGGCAGAGCAGAGGGCAATATTAAGGACAGCGATATGATGTATATGTCGGTGCAGGTTCACACCAACATCAAGAGCGGACACCAAGCGGTTGTTTGGAAAATCCCCGCTTCGCTCGTTCCTATGGTGACCTACAGCGTTTCGCTCGATGGCAACAGCATCGAAACCGCAAGCAATATCAAGCTTGACATTCTCGATGCGTCGCCTATCCGACTCGTTTTCGAAACGGGACTTCGCTCGGATATCAACGAGCTTAACGTCAATAATATTATGGCGGCTGCCGACAGCAGGTTCAAAACCGCAAACGGATATCGCTTCTGGACCAACCGTTGGGAAGACAACGGCAACGTTCTTAACGATATCGGCACAAAGGTTACCTTTGCTCCTTCGGTTGAAAACGAAAGATATTATTTCAACGAGGATTGCGATATCTACGTTTCCGACGGCAACGGCGGATACGAGGTGGTTTCCTACAGAAACGCATCGGGATTTAATTCCGCAACCGAATATTACCGCCGCAGAGCGGTGTTTGCGCTTACCGAAAAGGCAAACGACGGCAATGCCGCAGAGCTTATTATCGAATTCGAAGCGCTTACCAACGCGGTTCTCGAGGAAAAGAAGCAGCGCGACGACGGCACTTGGTATATCCCGATGGGCACCGTCAGCCACCTTGTTGACAATTACGTGGTCAACAAAGACGAAAACAAGACCGATTCGCTCGGATATTCAAACAATCCCTACGTTCAGCAAACAATTTCTTCCTATGAGGAGCATAGCCTGCTCGGCAACAACGGCAGACTTGATTTTAAACCCGCGCAGGGCATCGCAATAACAAAAACGCTCGAAGCGGTCGAGCCGGGTGCGAGCAACGATTTCGATTTTATCGTCAAGCTTAATGCCGATGACGGAATCACTCTTGCGGACAGCTATTCTTACGTTCTTGCCGACGTCGGCAAATACGAGGGAACCGAAGGCACCGCCGAGGTTGTAAACGGCGAAATCAAGGTCACCGTTCCCGCAGGCAAAACTCTTTATATCATCGGCATCCCCGAAAACACCGAATATTCGGTTACCGAGGTTGCAAGTAACGCATATCAGGTCAAAACGGTTTCGGTAAACGGAAAAGCGGCAGAAAACGGCTTGGCAGAGGGCAAGGTTACCGCTTATTTTATCGACAGCGTTGAATTTACAAACACCCCCATCGTAAAGGGCAGTCTTATCATTCAAAAGACGGTAACCCACCCCTTTGGAAGCGATTACAAGGTTCCCGCAGAGCTTGAATTTGACATTTCGGTTACGCTTGACGTAAACGTTGCAAATCAGGCATACGAAGCGGTTACCTCCAAGGGCGCGACCACCGTTTCGGCAGACGAAAACGGCAGAATCAATTTCAAGCTCGCGCACGGCGAAAGCGTTTCTATCCACGGCATCCCCGAGGGCACGAAATACAGCGTTACCGAGAATATACTCCCTGCAGGATTTTCGATTTCCGACAAGAGTAAAAACCTTAACGGAATCGTATCCTCCGACACAAACGCAACCGCATCGCTTGTAAACAATTATATTCCCGAGCCGATTACCCCCAACGTAGAGGTTTCGGTCATCAAGCAGCTTTTGGGCAGAGATTTCAAGGAAGGCGATAAATTTGAATTCCTTCTTGAACGCTACAACGGTCATGAGGGCGACCACCACGATGATGTCGACCGCGTTACCGTTACCGCGATGAAGGACCTGCAAAACGGCAAGCTCGTTGCGGTTATGGACCTTTCGAACGAACGCATTACCGAAGCGGGCTATTACAGCTACGTTATCAGCGAGATCAACGATAAGGAGCTCGGCAACGGCATTCCCGGTATGAGCTACGATACCACGCTCCGTCACTTCGGCATTACCGTTTCGGATACCGATATGGACGGAAGACTTGAGCTTACCGACGTTGATTCTATCGCGCCCGTAACAGTAAGCAGGTCGAACGACGGTTGGGAAGTGAACGCAACCTTTACCAACTCCTATTCCCCCACGGTCGGCGCAGAAATCGAAATCAATATCAACAAAGAAATTTCCGCACCCTCGGGTGCTGTCATCGGCAAAAACGGCTTTAGCTTTTCGCTTTACGATGAAAACGGAAGCAAGGTCGTTACGTCCAACCTCACCGACGTAAACGGTAAGGCATATATAGACCTTTCGTTCCCCGTGAATGCGGTCGGAACAACGGTTACCTACATCCTTAAGGAGGATATCCACGCGACTCCTATTTCGGGTATGACCTACAGCGCCTCGGAATATGAGCTCGTTATCGAATTTGTCGACAATCTCGACGGAACGGTCGGCACGGTCATCAACGGCGAAAAGACCGATAACGCGGAATTTTCCTTCACCAACGTCTATGACCCCACCGATGCATCGCTTATTCTCAGCGGCAACAAGGTTTTAAACGGCAGAATTCTTAACGAAAACGAATTTTCGTTCTCGATTTACGAAACCGATGCCTCCTTTAACATCGAGGGCATCGCTCCGCTTGAAACCGTTTGGGCTCAGCACGACGGCTCGTTCTCCTTCTCGCTTCTCAGCTACGACACGGTCGGAGTCAAATATTACGTTATCGTTGAAAACGATTTGGCGCTCGGCGGCGTAAGCTATGATAAAACAAAATACAACGTAACCGTCGATGTCAATGCAGGCGGCGCAGCTCTTGTCGCAAACAGCGTTATCACCGCAAACGGCAAGACGGTTGACAAAATCGAATTTGTAAACGAATACAAGGCGGCATCCGTATCGGTAACCCTTAAGGGCGAAAAGGTGCTTTCGGGCAGAGACCTTAAGGACGGCGAGTTTGAATTTAACCTCGTCGATGCAGACGGCAATGTAATTTCCACCGCTAAAAACGTTAAAAACCTTTTCACCTTCGATAAGCTTGATTACACCAAAGCAGGCGTTTACAGCTACACTGTAGTTGAGGTAAGTCGGATCGTAGCCATGTCGTTCTGTGAGCGAAGGAGTTGGTGTG
>JAZTXY010000008.1:0-33331 GCA_045636665.1 Eubacteriales bacterium | reverse complement strand
GGTTACCAATTTAGAATATACTGCGCCAATTACTATTGAAGATAATTGTTGGATTGCGGCAAGTGTTACCATTTGTGGTGGTGTAACAATAGGAGAAGGATGTGTGATTGGTGCAGGGAGTGTCGTGACAAAAGATATTCCACCACATAGTCTGGCAGTTGGAAATCCTTGTCGTGTGATTCGTCAAATTACAGATGCAGATAGGTTATCCGCACATCCGGAACTTTTTGCAGATTAGTCAATTTTGAAAATTATGAAAGAAGCAATGGCTAATGTATTATGAAACAGAAAGTCATTAACTAACAAATTCCAATTTGTCGAGCCGAAAGGCGTTGAATGTTAGTGTGATTTTGGTGCAGATTCGGTGAAATACTTTATGCGACAATACTTTTTCAAATTATGGAAGAGTCGGTTTTTCCGACTCTTTTATTTTTATGATCACTAAAATCGATTATTTTTTACTTCCCCGAAGGATCGCGGTTTTCTAATCTTTATTGCATAATTTACACAATTAACGTATTTTCGCAATATTGATGTAACAAATAAGTCTTGACTTTTTAACAAGCGAGGTGTACAATACTAATGCAATAAACACTATTGCTACAACCCGAAAGGAGACAAATATTATGAAAAAAAGATTTTTTGCGGCATTTACCGCGCTCGTTTTGATTTTGTCGGTCTTTGCTTTTGCATCCTGCGATAACGAAACAGCCACCGACACCTCCTCGGAAGCATCAGCAGAGGAAAGCGTTAAGGAGCTTACTCCGAAAGAGCTGTTTACCTCCTCGCTTTTTAAAACGGTTGCCGATAGCCAAATCAACGGCGAAAACACAAGCGCCGAGATTTTTGATATGATAATGGGCAATACCAAGCCCAAGGATAGTGTTGGAGAGATTTCGTTTAAGATCGACAAGCTCAACATCGAAGGCGCTACTCTTGACCTTTTCGGCGGCGACGTTTCTGTGTCTGCGGATATAGCTTTCGATGCCGACACCCAACTCTCGAAAATCGATTATGAGCTTTCGTTTATGGGCGAAAAGCCGACTGCCGGCATTTTATACGATAATGCGAATAAGAAGATTTTTATAACCGACCTGTTCGATTCGCTTGAAAAACCGCTTCTTGCGATTTCCGCCGAAACCGGTATTGATGCTTACAATTTCGATACCGAGGTTGTAAAGTACATATTTGATTCCGCGGTCAACGCTTTCGGCAACAATATCAAAGACGATATGTTCACTTCCGAAACCAAGGACGTAACCGTTGACGGAAACAGCTATAACGGAGCAACCGTTATTACCCTTACCGTTCCCAAGGAAGCTGCAATAGCAATCGCAAAGGAATTTACCGATTCGCTTCTTAAAAACGAAACGATCAAGCCTATGCTTCCCGACGGTCTTACGGTTGTAGAAGACGGCGCTCCCGAATCGATAAAGCTCATCAACACCGTTGTTGACGAAAAATCGGTTGCACTTGACGTTGAAATCAAGCTTGGCGAAAAGACTACCGAAATTGTGGAAACATCTATTATCGTAGGCGAAGAATCCGAAGATGATGAGGACGAAGGCCCCGAATTCGATACCATTGTAATTCACACAAGCTACGTAGGCGATAATTTCAAGCTCGAAGTCGGCCCCGTTGACGCAGAAGGTAATTATTTTGACGAGCATGGCTATATCGCAATATCCTACACGCTTGACGGCGAAAACGAAAAATTCGTGTTCGGCGGTATGGAAGACGGCGAAAAAGTTGAGATTATTAAAATCGAAGGCACCAACAAAAACGGCGAGCATAAAGGCACCGCTTCGCTCGGCACCGAGCGCGATAACGTATCGTTCCCCTACGCTTACGTTGAAAACGGCAATAACTACAGCTTCGAAATCGGTCCCTTTGAATCGAACGGTTCGGGCGAAACCGAAAAGCTTGACCTTAAGCTTACCGCAAATTACACCTTAACCGATACAAAAGTAAGCCTTAACGGCACTGTTTCCTTCAAGGAAAGCACAAACGAAATCGCGCTTACCTTTACCGAAACTCTCGAATACAAGGACGTTACACTTGAAGCTATCACCGATTATATCGAAATCGAAGAATTCGACGAATCGAAGATCGAAAATGCATTCAAGGAAAAATGCCCCACCCTTTATCAAATGGTCAAGGGCAGTAATGAAGAACTCGTTTCTAACATTATCGACGATAGATTCGTGCTTTGTCTCCCCGAGGGCTTTGAAGAAAAATCTGCCGCAGGCTATACCGCGGTGTTCGACAGCGAAGAGGTAGCGGTTCTCGTATTGGAAGAAAAATTCGACGATATCGGTGTCGAGCTTACACTTGAAGAATATATCACCATCATCCGCAATAACGTTCAAGGCAACGTAAGCGAAATTTACGGTGATGATCTCCCCTATTTCATTTATGAAAACAGCGAATACGGAATGCATTATCTCATCACCGCTTACGAGGGCGAGGACTCCTTCTGGCTCGTTCAGTTCTGCTGTTCGGAGGATAATTTTAACGATTATCACGACCGCTTCCTCGCTTGGGCATACGGTTCCGGTGTTGTCTACATTGAACTCGTAGACGAATCCTTCTGATCCTGCCATACAAAAACCCCGAAAACACACGTTTTCGGGGTTTTGTTTTACAAATTAAATATTTCGGCGTGTAGGTCTGAAGCATCGCGGATATCGTGGGTCGAAACTATCAGCGTCTTCCCTTTTGTATATCGGTTTATTACGTCGATAACCACCCTTCGCGTTTCCTCGTCAAGCCCTTTAAACGGCTCGTCAAGGATAAGCATATCGCCCTTTGCGAGTAACGCACGCGCAAGCGCAACACGGCGGCGCATACCGCCCGACAGAGTGCTTACGGGAAGATATTCGCTTCCCTCAAGCTTCAATTCGCCTAACAGCGAAACGATTTTTTCCTCCGATATCTCCTTGCCGGTAACCGCCAAAACGTTAGCAACGGCGGAATAGGGCTCGCACAGACGGTCCTCCTGAAAGACCGCCGAAATTTGATTGGGAGCATCGATAATTTCGCCGCTGTCGGGCTTAATAAGTCCCAAAACAACGTTAAGCAGAGTCGTGTTTCCGCTTCCCGATGCGCCCATAATACACACCCTCGAGCCGTTTGCAAAATCGGCCGAAAGGTTATTTAAAACTCTTTTATCGCCAAAGGATTTACTGATATTTTTTAATTTCATATACTTTCAACCCCCTTTAAGATACGCTTTAAAATAAACAAAAACAGCTTTTCAAAGCAGACCGAAAGCAACACGATAACGACCGTCCAAGCGAAAAGGTCGGCGGTATTAAGAAAGAGCTTCGAGTAATAAAGCGCTTCGCCCACCGAGCCCTCGGGATAACCGATAAGCTCTGCCGCAACGCCCGATTTCCAAGCAAGTCCGAGCGATATTTTACAGCCCGAAAGCAAAAACGGCTTGACCGACGGAAGCCAAATAAAGCGCAACCGCCGAAAATGAGGCATTTTGAACACATCCGCCATTTCGAGCATCTTTTTATCGACCGATTTAATACCGTCAAGCAGATTGGTGTAGATAATTGGCAAAACCATAAGGAAGGAAATAAGCGATGAAAGTCCGCTTGCATCGAACCAGATAAGCGCGATTACGACAAACGAAGCAACGGGCACCGATTTGACGGTTATCATATAAGGCCAAAGCAAAATTTCGACGATTTGGAACCGACCTGCAAGAAGCGCCAAAAGCGTACCGACAACAAGCCCTGCGAAAAAGCCGAGAGCAATGCGCGAAAGAGTGAAGCAAACGGTGGTTAAAAACTCCGATTCGGCAACCAAGGTGAAAAGCCGTTTTACGACCTCGATCGGCGAAACCAAAAGTATATCCGAGCCGACGAAAATGCTTACCGCCTGCCAAACGACAAGCGCCAAAAGGATGGCGGATGCTTTTGCGATTATTTTCTTTTTCCTTGTATTAAGCATTGCCCTTCCTCCTTTTTAAATAAACTTTATCCGAGAAGAATCTCCCCCTCGGATAAAGCAACAGTAATTATTCAGCTATGTAATAGAAATCGTCACCGGGGAGCTTACCGCCCACAGATTGAGGATTTTGCGCAAACAAAACCGAAAGATATTCGCCGACAGGCTTTTTAAGGTCTGCACCTGCGATATAGGTGATGTTACAAGCAGGGATCGCCTTTGAAATAACACCCTCGTTATCGAAAATGCCGTGCTTTACAACGAGCTTTGCCGAAGCGGCTGCATCTGCGTTGACAGCGTTTATCGATTCCTTGTATTCATTAAGGAATTTCTTAATAGCTTCGGGATTTGCCTTTGCAAACTCATCACGGACAACGATAACGCCCGTAACGATACTGCCTTCGCTTACCTTACCCCATTCCTCGTTAAGGTCAAGCACGATTTCGAGTCCCTCAACCTTGTTGCAAGCAACGGTAACGTAGGGCTGAGGAAGCATTGCGATTGCGTTTTCGGATTGCGATATAGCGGCAACCACCTCGGTCGCTTCCGCCTTGTATTCAATAGTCACGTCACTGTCGGGATTGATGCCGTTCTTTGTAAGAATGTTGCGAAGCGTAAATTCGGGAGTTGTGCCCTTACCGGTCGCATAAATCGTTTTGCCCTTTAAATCGTCGATTGAATCAACGCTTTCGCCCTTGGCAACAATATAAAGTACGCCGAGATTGTTCACGGCAAGAAGCTTGATTCCGCCGTTGGTCTTGTTGTAAAGAACGCTTGCAAGGTTTGCGGGTACAGCCGCGATATCAAGCTTGCCTTGGATAAGCAAGGGAGTAATTTCATCCGCCGCGCCTGCAAGAGTGAATTCATATTCGTTTTTAGCCATACCGTTGGCATCGTTTTCAAGAACACCGACCAAGCCGATCGAGGTCGGGCCCTTCATTCCCGCAAGACGTACGGTTACCTTTTCGTCGGTCTTGCTTTCATCAGTCTTGCTTTCGCCGTTATCCGAAATTACCAAAGATACGTCACCGATATTCTCGGAATTTTCAACCGTTTCGGTTGCACAGCCTGCAAAGCCAAGCGCCGTTATAAGTAATGATAACATTAATGCAAGTAATGATTTAACAGACATAATTAACACCTCTTTTCAAAACTTTAAAAATACAAATTTTTAATTTGTTTCTGTTGTAGGCATTATATACTAAATTTCGCATCATTTACGTTGCGTATGCAACGTAGGGTAACAAAAGTTGAACACAATGCGATTTTGAAATGCCTATTTTCGCCATAACATCATCATAATTCCCCGATATACACTCGTATTGCAATAAAGAACGGGGTAAATAAGCCGAAATTTACCGTCGTGAGGCGCATCGGGTTCGACTTTTGTTACCCTATTTTGAGATTTTAAAGGTATTTTTGTAAAAATCGATAATCCCCTCGCTTTTCATCATTGAAAGCTCGCGTGAGAGTGCCGAACGGTTTACGCCCAAATAAAGCGCAAGGCTTTCGCGGTCAAAGGGAATCGAAAAGGTCTTTGACGAATTTTTGTTGCTGTACTGCGAAAGGAAGGTGATAATCTTTTGCCGCAAAGAGGGCTTTGAAAGCACCTGCACCCTATCGTTCATCGAAAGCGTTTTTGAAGCAAGGATCGAAACGAATCGGTTGCGAAGCTCCGTTACAAGCTCGTCGGAGCAGTTTGCCGAAAGCGCCGAAGGGTCGAGCCAAAGCACGCGCGCATCGGTAAACGCGGTAATGGTAACGGGTATTTCCGAAACCTCCAGCCAACAAAGCGATTCGGCAAAGGCATCGCCTGCCGTAACGCTCGCCATAAGCACCAAATTTCCGTCGATGTCGGTAAAGCTGACCTGCACCGTACCGTCAAGAACAATGCCGAAGCGTGTTAATTTCGTACCGGTTTGCGCAAGAATTTCGTTTTTCGTATATTCCTTTTCGACCGAATCGAGTATTTTCAACGCTCGTTCAACGTCAAAAGCGCTCATTTCCTTGAACAAAGGAGAGGTCAAAAGCACATTTTTCTTCATAAAATCACCCAATTTTAAGAAAAATTAATATTTTCTTGCTAATTATATCATAAATCAGTTGACAAATCCATATTTTTGAGTTATAATTTCTCCTGCGCGGAAAAAATTCCGCAAAAAACAAATATAGGGATGTAGCCAAGTGGTAAGGCACCAGACTTTGACTCTGGCATTTCGTAGGTTCGAGCCCTGCCATCCCTGCCAAAAAATCCGAGAACTTGGTTCTCGGATTTTTTTATCCAAGCCGCAGGCTTGGTATATCATCCGCCGCAAGGCGGTATATCATCAAGGGCGGCGTGCCGCCCTTGTATATCATCACGCGCCAGCGTGCATCCTTTATGCGGCTTGATGAGATACAACACTTCGTGTTGATGATATACAAAACTTCGTTTTGATGATATACACGGCTTCGCCGTGATTTATACAATAACTCGAATTCATTCACAAAAAAGACAAAACATCATTTGCGTGGAATACGCAAACAAAATTGCGACCGTCGTTTTAGAGCGTTAAAACGCAGTTGATTTTCAACTTGGGAACAGATGTGATATTCAAGGCTTTGCCTTGATTTATTTTTCGAAGCATGATATAATATTTGGGTAATGCGGTGTTACGACGAGCATAGATTCCGCATTATCCAAACATCACGCCTATCAAAAAAAGGACCACTATTATGATAGATACGTCAATCCCCTATTACCCTCTTGTGATGCACAAGACAGATGCGGGCAATTACCCGAAGTACGAGCTGCCCGAAGGATATAAATTCGTATTTTACAAGGATGGCGATGCCGCTAACTGGTCGGAGATTCAAACCGCGGTCGGCTCGTTTTCATCCGTCGAGGTCGGAACGCAGGTATTTCTTCGCGACTTTGTTAACGGTCAAACACTTAACGCAAAAGAAAGAGTTTTGTTTGTAATCGACGAAAAGGGCGAATATATCGGCACGGCCGCGCTTTGGGACGGTACCGAATACGGAAAAACACAGCAAAGGATACATTGGGTCGCAGTCAAGGACGAGCACGGCGGAAAGGGCATTGCAAAGGCGATGCTTACAAAGCTTTTCGACCTTTATAACGAGCTTGGCTTTTGCGGCTTTATCTACCTAACCACGGGCACACGCAACTACCCTGCCGTTAAAATTTACGAAAAGTTCGGATTTGAGCTTTACAGAGGCGAAAAATCGCTTTTCCCCGACCTTAGCGACGAGGAGTTTGTAAGCCGCAACAACAAAGCTATCGAGCTGCTTAATAAAATGCTTTCGAGATAAATCTATTGAAATATTCGGTTTCGTGTGATAGAATAAATCATCGATCGAAAAGGAGCGTTTTTATGAAAACGAAATTTTCGGCTAAATTCAAGCTCACGCTAATTCTTTTCAGTCTTATCGGACAAATAGCGTGGGTTGTTGAAAATATGTACCTAAACGTCTTCATTTACAAGATGTTTAACGCGTCTGCCTCCGACATATCGGCAATGGTCGCGGCAAGCGCAGTCGCCGCAACGCTTACAACGGTTTTCATCGGCGCGCTTTCGGACAAAATCGGAAAGCGAAAGATTTTTATGTGCGGCGGATATATCGCTTGGGGCGTTTCGATTCTCTGCTTTATCCTTCTTAAGGAGGATGTCATCGCCTCGATATTCCCGTTGACCGTGTCTGCGGCATCGGTCGGCGTAACGCTTGTTATCGTGCTTGACTGCTTGATGACCTTTTTTGGCTCGAGCGCAAACGATGCGGCATTCAACGCTTGGCTGACCGACAGCACCGATTCGACAAATCGCGGCGCCGCGGAGGGCATCAACGCGATGATGCCTTTGGTTGCAATCCTTGCCGTATTCGGCGGCTTTATGGCGTTTGACCTCAACAGCGAGCAAAGCTGGACCTATATCTTCGCAATAATAGGTCTGACCGTCATCGCCGTCGGCATTATCGGTTGCTTTATAATCAAGGAACCGAGCTTGAACAAGGCGCAAGAGGGTTATTTCAAAACCGTAATCCACGGCTTTTTGCCCTCGACGATAAAATCGAACAGCTCGCTTTATTTTTACCTTGCCGCCTTTATCGTTTTTAATATCTCGATCCAAATTTTTATGCCCTATTTGATACTTTACTATGAAGTATCGCTTCAAATGACCGATTACGTTTTCGTAATGGCGCCTGCAATAATTCTTGCGTCGGTGCTTACCGCTTTTTGGGGCAAGGTTTACGATAAAAAAGGGTTTACCCTCTCAAGCTCTTGCAGTTTGATTTGGCTTTGCTTGGGATATATATTGCTGTTTTTCTTCAAATCAACGGCTATGGTTTTCGTCGGCTCACTTTTGATGATGTGCGGCTATCTTTCGGGTATGGCTGTATTCGGCGCAAAAATACGCGACCTTACACCGCCCAACAGATCGGGAATGTTCCAAGGCGTAAGAATCTTTTCTCAAGTGCTTGTTCCCGGTGTTGTCGGTCCTTTTATCGGCAAAACTGTTTTATCGAATGCCGAAACCGTCATCAATAACGACGGAACAGAATCGTTCATACCGAATGAAAGCATTTTCCTTGCCGCGTTGATTGCGGCGGTCGCTGTCGCATTGATATTGCCGTTGATGCGAAAAAAAGAAAAAAATTAATAACGGAGGGTTTATAATGAACTGTAATCCACTTTATCAAAAGAGCGTTCTTTTCGTTGGCGATTCGCTTTGCGAAGCGGCTTGCGAGCTTAAAACCGAGGAATATGCTCCTATCGCAGGCTGGGCAGGACGTATTATCAGGGACAACGAAATGGGCGGTCTTAACAAAAGCCGCGGCGGCGCTTCGATGTCCGATTGCCGCGGAAGCAATTTGGTTATCAACCAGCTTATCGCAATGACGGGAAACGATTACGATTACGTTATCCTTGAAGGCGGCGGAAACGATGCTTGGGATTCCGCACCTGTCGGCGTTATGACCGAAGGCTTCGAAGGCCCGTTTGACCGCAATACCTTTGCAGGCGGCTTTGAAAACACGATAAAATATGCAAAGGATAACTTCAAGGGCGCAAAATTCGGATTTATCGTAACCTTCCAAATGCCCTCGTCTCAATTTGGAAGAATGTCGGATATGAGCGAATATTTCGAGCTTTCGAAGAAGATTTGCGATAAATGGGAAATCCCTTATCTCGATTTGTTTTTCGACGAAAAATTCAACAAGGATATCCTTAAATCCGCAACGTGCGAATTTCTTCCCGATTTTATTCACCCCAACACGGGCGGATATGAAATTCTCACCCCCGTTATTAACAACTGGATGAAAACACTTTAATAATCATCAAAACAAAGAAAGAAGGCAAAACAATGAAAAAGTTACTTGTTTTTTTACTTACCGCAATGATGCTTTTAAGCACGCTTACGATTTTCGCGTCGGCTGCAAATCTTGAATTCAATACCGGCATCACTCCCGACCCCGAAAACGGCCTTTACAAAAAGAGCGTGCTTTTTGTAGGCGACTCGATCACCGAAGGTCGTGTTGAATGGAACAAGGGCAAGGATATCGTAGGTTGGCCCGGACGTATTATCGAGGGTAACGAAATGACCGGCGTTAACAAGGGCGTTTCCGGCGCGCCGATTTCCAACTGCCGTAAGACCAACACCATCCTTGCACAGCTCCAGACCGAAAGCAAAAACAGCTATGATTTCGTTATCATCCACGGCGGCGTTAACGATGCTTGGGACGTAGCGCCTGTAGGCACCATGACCGAGGGCTTTGATGCAGAGCTTGATATGACAACCTTTGCAGGCGGTCTTGAAACCACCTTCAAGTATGCCAAGGAAACCTTCAAGAACGCACAGTTCGGCTATATCATCAACTTCAAGATCAACCGCAGTGACGTCGGCAAGCTTGCAGATATGAGCGAATATTTCGATATGGCTAAGCAGATCTGCGACAAATGGCAGATTCCTTACGTCGACCTTTACAGCGACGAGGATTTCAACAACAACAAGCTCAAATATACCCAAACCACAAATCTTCCCGACAAAATTCACCCTAACACCTCCGGATTCGATATAATCGCTCCCGTTATCAACGATTGGATGGAAACCATCCCCGCTTACTACGAGGAGCTTAACAAGCCCGAGGAGGAATCGAGCGAGGTTGTTTCCGAGCCTGTATCCGATCTTGTCAGCGAGCCTGCAATTGACAACGAAGGCGATTCCGACCTTATCATCTACGTCGTTTGCAGCACAGTTGTTATTATTGCAATCGCGGTTATAGCGCTCGTTATCGTTAAAAAGCGCAAGTAATAAATACCGAAAGGATGTCTTCGAAGACATCCTTTTTTTATTGACATACTTTTTATTATGTAGTAAAATGAATTATTAAGTGTAAAAAAAGAGGTCGTATTATGAAGCTCAACGCTATTCTCCAAGTCCATAACGCGGTTATGAATAATGTTTCAAAAATCATCGTCGGAAAGGAACGTGTTACCGAGCTTGCGATTATTTCCCTGCTTTGCGGCGGTCATATGCTTATCGACGACGTACCCGGCACGGGCAAGACTATGCTTGCAAAATCCTTCGCGGCATCTCTTTCGCTTGATTTCAAGCGTATACAGTGCGTTCCCGATATGCTTCCGAGCGACGTTGTAGGCGTTAACTTTTTTGATATGAAGGAAAGCGAATTCCGCTTTATCAAGGGCCCCGTTTTCACAAATATTCTTCTTGCCGATGAAATCAACCGCGCTATGCCCAAAACACAATCGGGCTTGCTTGAATGTATGGAGGAGCATCAGGTCACCGTTGAGGGCAAGACCTATAAGCTTTTAGAGCCCTTTATGGTCATCGCAACGCAAAACCCCGTCGAAACCAAGGGCACCTTTGAGCTGCCCGAAGCACAGCTTGACCGTTTTCTTGTCAAGACCGATATGGGTTATCCCACCTATGAGGAAAGCGTTGAAATTCTTTCGCGCAAGCTTAATAACGCGCCTATCGGCAAATGCGAAACGGTTGACAGTGCGCTTATCACCAAAGCGCGTGAGGAATTGGCAAGCGTTTACGTTCATAAAGACCTTATGGGCTATGCAACGCAAATCTGCGAAGCAACGCGCAGAGATAAAACCGTTATTTTGGGCGCAAGTCCGCGCGCAATGATTGCGCTTTTGCGTGTTGCACAAGGCTATGCCGCAATTAACGAGCGCGATTATCTGCTTCCCGACGATATCAAGCGCGCCGCAGTCCCCGTGCTTGCCCACAGAATAGTTTTCCAAAACAGCTTCTTCCACCGCGGAAACCTTGGCGAAGAGCTTATTTTAAAGATACTCGAAACGACACCCGTACCCAGCGAAAGAATAGATTTCACACGCAGGTAATTTTATGGTATATTTTATCGTTTTTATTTCGGTCTTTGCGGCGTGCGTTTTGGGTGTATTTGCCGTCGTCGGCTACCGTAAGGCGAAGATTTCGGCGCTTTCAACACTTGAATACGACCGAGAATTTACGTCTGACGGCGTTTTTGTCGGCGAAACGCTCGAGCTTGTCGAAACGGTATGCAACCCCGGTTGGTTTCCGCTTTTCTCGGTGAAAATGGAATTTTACGTTCCCGCAGGAATTACCGTCGACGGCTTTGAATGTAAGGAATACACCAAATTAACGAGCATTTTCAACATTCCGCCGTTCTCCACCGTACAGAAAAAGCATACCGTATCGGTACAAAAGCGCGGACTTTTTAAGCTTGATAACGCAAAATTCAGCTATCGCAAAAACGATTTCGTTTTCGATATTCCGATCGAATTTTACGGTTATCCCGATTATTTCAATACCGCGGCGGATATGCCTGCGTTTCTTTGTCAGGCAGGCACTGCCATTGCCGACAAAAAATATATCGAGGACCCCTTCTTTTTAAGCGGCATACGCGAATACCGATTCGGCGACCCGATGAAGAGCATCAACTTCAAGGCGTCGAGCAGAATGGTAAGCGGCGGTGTACGCAAGATGATGTGCAACAGCTATGACAGCTCGCGCAATTACGACACTATGATTTTTTTGGACCTCAACAGCTATGCCGAGGTTCAGTTTCATAGCGGAGATTTGGTTGAAGCCGGACTTAAATACGCCTGCTTCCTTTTCTGTGAAACGCTTAAAAACGGCGGAAGAGTCGGTTTTTCGTCAAACTCGGCAGACGGAAGCCAAAAGTTCTTTTTCATCCCCTGCGAAAGCGGTGAAATCCACGTTAAGCGTATTCTCGAACGCTTTGCGCTTCTCGATAATTTCGCAAAGCGCGATTATTCGATGGCGGCGCTTTTGCGCCTTTATGCGCCCGATTTACGTCCCGAAACCGACATTTATTTAATAACCCCTTACGTTGACGAAAACACCGCGGAAACGCTTAATCTGCTCGAATCGGCAGGCAGAAACGTAAACGTGATATCCATAAGCGGAGGTGCAAGGGTATGAGAAGATTTCTTATATACTACCGCTTGGAATTGATTTCGCTTTTACTGTTTTGCGGTGCGACCGCAACTCTTGCCGTTTGGACAAACGTCAAACCGACGAACCATTACGTTCAGCTTTGCTTTGCCTTGGTGTTAATGGCTTTCGTCATTCCTCTTTATTTGGTATCACGCAAGAGCTGGCGCGATAAATACAGAAAGCCGATAATCATCGGACTTCGCAAGGCGATTGTCGGCGCTTCGAGATTTTTAATCAAAATCGCAGGTCGCTTCAGCTTCTTCCACCGCGGCAACGTCATTTCGGGCAGAACGACGGTGCATTACGATTTTTCGGCATTCCGCAAGGACGCGCGAAGAAAGCGCAAGACCGCCGAAAAGCAACCCCGATGGAAGGATATGGAAAGCCCGAGGCAAAAATTGGGATTTTTGTATTACCGAGTCATTTCCGACCGTATTAAGCACGGCGAAGTGATAACCTCCCACGAAACGCCCTTGGAGATAAGCCAAAGACCGACCGAAAACGAAGCCGTGGACGAGCTTTTCAAAATGTATAACGAGGTTAGGTACGACGAAAGAAACGAGCCCGACGAGGAAGCGGTTTACAATTTGCGCGAAAAATTATTTGATTAGGATAGAATTATGAAAAAATGGGAATTTTTCACTTCAAACGAAATAAAACCGAGCGGCTGGACTAAAAAACAGCTTTTTATCCAAGCGAACGGATTAAGCGGAAATCTTGATAAGGTTTGGCGCGACGTGCGTGACAGCGCGTGGATAGGCGGCGATGCCGAGGGCTGGGAAAGAGTACCCTATTGGCTCGACGGCTTCATTCCTCTTGCATACCTGCTTGACGACGAGGATATGAAAGCCCGCGCAAAGAAATATATCGACGCTATAATCTCCTACCAAAAGGAAGACGGCTGGATATGCCCCTGCCCCGATGAAAGACGCGCCCGTTATGATACTTGGGCGGTGCTTTTGCTTTCGAAGGTGCTTTGCGTTTATTACGAATGCTCAAAGGACGAGCGCATACCCGTAGTTCTTTACAAAGCGCTTAAAAACTATTACGATTTGCTCAAGAATGGCGAAATAAAGCTTTTCGATTGGGGCAAATACCGTTGGTACGAGGGCTTTATTGCCATTGAATTTCTTTATAAGCGCACAAACGAGGAATGGCTTAAAGACCTTGCAAGGATACTTAAATCGCAGGGTATGGATTACCACACGGTCAAGGAATTATGGAAGCGTCCGCTTAATATTTGGAAATTCGACACCCATATCGTAAACCTTGTTATGATGATAAAGTACGAGGCGCTTTCCTGCGACCTTTTGGGCGAAGAATATACCGACGATGCCGAATATCTTTATAATTTCCTTTATGAATACAACGGAATGCCTGCAGGTATGTTCACGGGCGACGAGGTGCTTTCGGGCATAAGTCCCATACAAGGCGCCGAGCTTTGCTCGGTCGTTGAATTGATGTATGCATTCGAGCATCTGTTTGCCTACACCGGCGACAAAAAGTGGGCCGAACGCTTGGAGTTACTTGCATTCAACGCATTCCCCGCAACCCTCTCCGACGATATGTGGGCGCATCAGTACGACCAAATGAGCAACCAAATCGCTTGTCAGCGTTTCCTCGGCAAACCGATTTTCAGAACCAACTTTTTCGATTCCCACCTTTTCGGACTCGAACCGAATTACGGATGCTGTACCGCGAATTTCAACCAAGGCTGGCCCAAATTCATCCTTTCGTCGTTTATGCATAACGGAAATGATATTATAAGCGCGATTCCGATTCCGAGCGCGCTTGATTACGACGGAATCAATATCGAGCTTACAACCGATTACCCCTTTGAAAACACCTTTAAATACACAATAAAATCCGACAAGGATTTCAATTTTACGGTTCGCATTCCGACCTTTGCGAAAAATCTTACCGTCGACGGAAAGCAAGTCAATAACGGCGATTTGATTTTCGAAATAAAATCGGGCCACGAAAAGGAAATCAATATTTCCTTTGAAACAACGCCTTACGTTGAAAAACGTCCCTTGGGGCTCAACGTTGCGAAATGCGGCTCGCTTCTCTTTGCGCTTCCCGTAAAATACGAAAAAAATATGCTCGAATACGAGCGTGACGGAATCGAACGCAAATTCCCCTATTGCGATTACGAATATATCCCGAAAAGCGATTGGAATTACGGATTTGCGAGCGCCGAATTAAAGAAGGAATACCGCGGTATGTCCGATATTCCCTTCTCCTCCCAAAATCCGCCGATTACCTTAAAAGCAACCGTTTGTAAAATTGATTGGGGCTTTGAGGACGGATACGATACAGTTTGTGCCAAGGTGCCGCAATCGAGGATTGCCGTTTCCCAACCCGAAAGCATCGACCTCTACCCCTATGGCTGTGCAAAGCTCAGAATGACCGAAATGCCATTTGTTGAAAAGTGAGGACTTTATGAAAAGAATCTTAATTGCAACCGTTACAATTTTATTACTCCTAACCAATTTACTATGCTTTGAAACTATTGCCGCACCGAATGTGCCGACCGCCGACGATATGGGCGGATACGAAAATTTGTGTCTTACCTACACCTTTCGCTATTCCTCCTCGGACAACGGAAGACATTACGAGCAGGATCTTTTGCCCTATACCGGCTACCTTGACAAAAACGGCAAGGTAAAGGACTTTTTCTTCGACAGCTATCTTTTCTTGCCCTGTATGGGCTACGGTCCGTCGGGTGCAAGAATGCATTTGCAGGAGGGCAACCCCACCAAGGCTATAGACTGGACGACCTACGTTGACGATACCTTTTATAAGAACGCAAACGTAGATGCGCTTGAATCTGCGTTCGGCAAGACCAAAGCCGCGCTTAACGATACCAAAAGCAAGGCGGGTGTTTTCTTCACGCTTCTCTACCCCAGCACCGAAGCCACCAATTTCGGCTCGTTGGGCGGAAAAAGCCTTAATTTCTCGAAGCTTGAGGACAGAAAATACGCTCTTAAATGGATGATCGACGAGCAGATAAAGCGCTTTGAACAGAAGGGTTATAAGCATCTTGACCTTGTCGGCTTTTATTGGCTTGAGGAATTCACCGCCGCAAGCGGCGACGGCGAGCTTATTAAGTACGCCTCGGATTATCTCCATTCCAAGGGCTTGAAATTTATATGGATTCCTTGGTACGAGGCAAACGGCTACAATAAATGGCAAAGCTACGGCTTTGACGTCGCTTGTATGCAGCCCAACCTTATGTGGCTCGGCTATAACGACCCCAACCGTGTAAAGAAAAGCATCGAGCTTTCCGAAAAATACGGTCTTTGTATGGAAATGGAATGCGACGGCAGAGTTTATACCGACGAATATTTCGCAAGATATCTTAGTTATCTCGAAGGCGGTATCAACTCCTCGATGATGGATGCCGTTAAAATGTACTACCAAGACGGCAAAACCGCGGTTTATTACCAAGCGTGTTATTCAAGCAATCCGCAATTCCGTATGGTTTACGACCTGACTTATAAGTATGCAAAGGGTACGCTTACCCAAGCGGAAATCGACAAGGTACGTCCTGCCCAAGTAACCACCGAATATGAATACGTTGACGATATCGGTCTCAGCTCGCTTATGGCTAAAAACGTCGATTGGATTTCGGTCGGCAAAAAATATTCGGGTTGCAGATCCTATGTTGACGGCAACGGCGCAGATTACCAAAAGGTAGACGGCAAGGAGCTTACCGACGGAATACTCGCCAAAAAGGCATTAAGCACCGATTGGCACGCCTTCCACCACTCCATAACCGACTCTAACGGTAAAATGAGCATAACCGTCGACCTTGGAGAGATACGAACCGACTTGACTCATTTTTACGCTCATTTCGACAACCGTATGATCGCAGGCATCGGCTCTCCTACAGGAATCGTATTAAGCATTTCCAACGACGGCAAAACCTTCCGTGAGCTTACAAAGCCTAAGCTTATTTTGGATGAAAATAACTCCTGCTTCAAATACGAAACGAACCCCGTAAGCGCGAGATATGTTAAAATGTCATTCGGCGGTATGGGCGGCGCATTTGTATTCTGCTCGGAATTTCTTGTCGGCGTTAAAAACGGAACGGTCGTTGATGAATCCGAGCCCGATAAATCGAATCCCGATGAATCCAAGCCCGATGAATCCAAGCCCGATGAATCCGAGCCCGACGAATCTAAGCCCGATGAATCCAAGCCCAACGAATCCAAGCCCGACGAATCCAAGCCCGATGAATCGAAGGGCGATGAATCGAAGGGCGATGAATCGAAGAACGACAACGATGCTTCTGTCGATAATGAATCCTCAAGCATCCCCGAAGAATCAAAAGGCAACAACGAATCGAGCAAGTCCGACGATGACGAAATAAGCTCCCCCGTTTCAAAAGACGATAACACCGAAGCCCAAGAATCGACCGATACCGAGGCTTCGCAACCGACAACCGAAGAAAGCGGCGAGCTCAGCGCTCTGCTTTGGGTCATTATCGGCTTTGCCGTCGTTATCGCATTCACGGTTGCGGAAATCATAATCATTAAGAAAAAGAAACAATAATCAAAACCAAAAGAGCACGCAAAGTGCTCTTTTGCCTTGTTTTATATACCGTATTCGATAAATTTTCATTTCGGTAGTATGATTTTTTGAAATCAATTTTAAAATTCCTACACTATATGTACGAAGGGAGGCGAAAAAATGAGCGGACAAAACGAATTTTCGGAAATATTTATTCATCAATACTCCGAAAAGCTGTTTTACTTTTGTCTTAAAAAGACGGGAAACCGATTTGATGCCGAGGACCTTGCCTCCGACATCTCGGTCAACATCCTCACTACACTGAAAAAAGGATTCGTTCCCGATAACTTCCCTGCTTGGGTGTGGCAAATAGCGCGCAACCGCTATAGCGGGTGGGCAGACAAAAGGCGCAGATATAACGAAGCAGTATTAACGAATGATTTTGACTCTTTTGAAATAGCCGACAAACGCAATATCGAAAACGATGTTATACATAGTGATGAAATAGCACTTCTTAAACGCGAATTGGCGTTTATATCGGCGGATTACAGGAACATAATCGTTGAGTTTTATATCAAAGACCGAAAGGTAAACGATATTGCCGACTCATTAAAGCTCCCGAAAGGCACGGTTATGACTAAACTTTACCGTGCGCGTAATATATTGAAGGAAGGTATGAATATGGCAAGACAATTTGGAGCAAAAAGCTACAACCCCGAAGATATCGACTTTTCGTCAAGCGGAAACCAACCGAGTGGTTTGCCTTGGTCTGCAGTACAAAGAAGCATCCCAAAAAACATACTTATAGAAGCAAGTAACAACCCCTCGACCGCCGAAGAGCTTGCGGTGGCATTGGGCATTGCGATGCCTTATATGGAGGAGGAAATAAAGCTTCTCGTTGATGCGACGTTGCTTAAAAAGCTTGATGACGAAAGATATATCACCGATTTTTATATTTCGAGCGCAGAATGTCAGCTGAAGATCAACGATACTATCTTAAAGGAATCCAAAAAGCGCAGTGATATTATCAACAAAATAATCGATTCGTCGATGCCGTTTATACGCTCGCTCAGCATTGTTCCCGACAACATGGGCGATAACGACGTTAAGTGGTGGGCTGCAATGTTTATCCCTGACCTTGCGGCAAATTACGCCTGCGGCGCAGAGCCGGAAAGCATTTTAGGGTACATACCCAAAATCCGAGCAAACGGCGAGGATTGGGGCTTTATGGGATATGAATCGGTTACGCTTCCGAGGCCAATGTTTTCAGGTCAAAACGGTTGCGGACTCAACAGCGAAACACAATTCTGGGCGTACAAAATAAGCAATTTCGGTATGTGGAACCGTGTCGGCGAAATGGATAGGACCGAAATGCTGTTTTTGGCGGATATTATCAAAAACCCAAGAAAGGTCGAAAGCTTTTCGGTCAGCGAACAGCTTATTTGGGCGGGGATCGACGGCAAATTCGCACACGAGGAAAACGGAACTGTCATTCCCGACATTCTCGTTATCAGCGATGAAGCACGCAAGGCGATGCTTAAACGGTTTAACGAGCACCCTCTTTACAACGAATATATGGCGCTTACCGCCAAGCTTTTCGAAGAGATCAAGGAGCTTGTGAAAAAGGACACAACGAAATACAATGCCAAGGATGCAGATTACGCGGCGGCAATGTTTATACTTCACACCCGAATGAGCACCATTTACGACCTGGTAGATTCTGGCGACCTTGTAATTCCCGAAAATCCCGATAAAAGCAGAGCCGCAATGTGGATCGATCTGGCTAATTAACAAACATAAAAAGAGCCATTTACGGCTCTTTTTTGTTTATTTGATTTTACGGTGCTGTGGAAATGCCCAAGGCATCGCAAACCGCTTCAATAGACGTATCGGTGTTGCATTTGTAATACTTTTGTTCTCTGTCGCTTTCGTTAACGACGGTTAAAAATTCGGAATTGCTGTCGCTTACCGTCAGGACCAGGTTAAACGCCAATTCGTCACCCGCCTCCATCACTGTGCCCGTCATAATAATTTGATCGCCTTCGACGGTATACGTTCCCGCGGTATAGGGATAACCCATCGGCACAGTTTGCCATCCCTCGGGCATACCGTAAAACAGCTCGGGTGCATACGACGTGTGCATATATTCACAGCTGCCCATTTCAAAGGTGCCGTCGGAATTAAAGGTGTAAGTAGTTGAAAAGATAATGTTATCGGTTCTTACTGCGCTTTCCCAATGTCCGACAATAACGTTTTCGAGCGATGCGCTGTTTTCGGACGATTCATCGCTTTCTCCAAAGTCCAAATCACCCTCTGTATAACGCGTAACGGTTACCGTTTTGCGGCAAATTTGTGCAACCCAGAAGGGACGGAATATCTCGTCACCGTTGAAAATGATATGTGTACCGCCCTGAACTGCCGACGAAGTGCCTAAAAGGTTATCTACGCGTCCGTTGTACATCATTACGCTTATTGTAATTTCTCCCTCGGGAAGAATGTGATTTATCTTATAAATGCTTTCACCCGGACGGACAACTCCGCAAAGAGGAATGTATGTGCCGTCTTCATCGCGATTGAATTCATCGCTGACAAGATAGAAGCAATAATCACCGCCGTCCCAATCGCAATTGCCCATACCGAAATCGATATAGGTTACGCCCTCGTCATAATCGACGTAAGCATAATCGCCGAGTCTGCCCGAAAATTCGGCATCGTGATCGTCAAGCTCGAAATCGAAATCGAAATTCGGTGAAAATTCATCGTTCGTGCAAATTTGCGATTTATCTCTGTAAAGATTGTCGCGGTTTACCTTAAGCTCGACCTCACCGTGATAAACGTAAGCATAATCATCGCTCTCCAAACGCTCGGGTTGCGGTGCGTCGTTTTCCATCAAAAATATACCGCCGATAAGCGCGACGCCGAGAAGTATGATAAGAGGAAGAAGAACAATAACGCTTAATATCGACGTCCAAACCACCGTCGCAACGCTCACCTTTGCAGAAGGTCTGTTATTAGGCTCTCCGCAAAGCAACAAGCTTAACGTTTCAAGCATTCCGTTGTAGCTTTGTTGCATCTTAAGCGCTTCCTGATCGCCAAGCTCAAGCGAGATTTTGAACCAATAAAGCGCAAGCGAAAGATTTTTCGTTCTTTCGGAAACACCAAGCGTCACGTCATATCCGCGCTCGGTATAAAATTCTCTCAGCTTACGAACCGCCTGCATATTTCCGCGTCTTGCACTGCCGTCAAGAAGCATCAAAAATTCATCCTCGGTCTGTGCCAACGACGCATATTCATACATTGCGATATGATAACCGGCATCCGATGCGGTTTTTAACAAATCAAGTGCTTCGCCCGAAAAAGATTCGTCATTACCCTTTTTGATAAGCGCAAGACGGTATTTTGCAATAACGTTTCCGCGTGATGCCAATTCTTCAATCTGCGAATCCGAAGTTTCGGAGGTTATACCGCTTTTTTCAAGCTCAAGCGCCGATTGGTTTGCGGCAATCTTGATGCTTGCAAAATCACGTATTGCCGATCTTTCGTGCGAGAGGGTTGCGTTTTTAATAGCATCGGTAGCATAAAGCGCATCGGTGTTGAAGCACGTCCAATCCTTTAAAAACACGGGAATAAACAGCGCGAAAAATCCGAACGTGCAAAAGCTGAGCAGAATATACAGCATATATCTGCCGAAAAGCTGACCGCCCGTACCCTTGAACACAAGCGGACTTCCGCCGATTTCGGTATTGGCGGTTTGCCACTTGATATAGGTCTTTATCGCCCACGGAGTTGCAAATCCAAACGAAAATACCGTCATAAGGTAAACGAAAAGCATATGAACGAACCAAGCGCCGCCACCGCCCGTGAAACGGCTTTCGGCAATTCCGAATCCGTCGTCATAAACGGTATTCTTCACAGTCCATTTGTAAATGTAATAAACACGCCAGATTGAAAAAATACCGAAGGTGATAACAGAAAGGAAGTTCCAAAGAATATTCCAACCGAATATTTCAATGCCTTGACCCTTGAAATAAAGTCTTCGTCCGTTAATAACAGTGTGCTTCTTTTCCCATTTTTGGAAAAGACAAAGCGCCCACGGATAGGCAAAGCCAAACGAAAACACATCGATAAGCGCAACGAGTATCGACAAGCCGATATAAGCAAAAGCGCCGCCGTCAAAATAGGAACGCTTGCCATCGCCTGCGCGGTTTTTCAAATTGCCTGCACGCACCGCAACCATAACGATGGTCGCAACCAAACCGCCGAGAAACAATATACCGAAAAGGATGAAAAAGATCATGCCGGTAGCCAAGAGTCTGTGCATAAAAAACCTCCGCATTTATATATTTACTACATTGTATCACACAGTTCTTCGTTTTTCAACAATTTGTTATCATTCTGTTCAAAACCTCCCCCGACCGCCATTTGACAAATTCAAGATTATTAAGTATAATTGTTTTTGAAGAAAATATGTGACAAACCGTTGCTTTTTTCGTCTATATAAGCGAAAGGAGATGATATATATGAAAAAAATCATTATTTCACTTTTGGTTGTTTTGCTTTTGCTTTGCTCCTGCAACAACGGCGCAGAAACCGAAATTTCTGTAGAAGCGTCAAAAACGACCGAAGATATACAAATAAATGAAAGCTCCGAGGAATCTTCCGAAGCGGTGATTCACGAAAGCAATTCTGTACCCGACGATACTTCACAAGACGATACTTCGCAAGACGATACTTCGCAAGACGATACTTCCTCGATAATACCGCCAAACCCTATGGAGGATACGGTTAAAAACGGTGACGAGGTGCATTTGTGCTGCTTCAGAAGCCCGATCGGAGAAGATACGGACGAATATTTGGGCGGCGCGATTTTGAACGTCGACAAGGAAGAATTGCAATTTACCGACAGCGACGTAAATTGCCCCAAGGCGGTCATCTCCGAGCTTGCGACACAGGTTTTGGGCGCAAACCGACACTATTCAGCGATCGAATGCACCGATGGAAAATACAATTACAGCTTTCATATCAATATGGTAAATATGACCGTAGAGCCCTCCTACAGCTTCCCTGACGATTGGGATCATTCCTTTAAAACCGAGATAGGTAGCTTTAAGGGTTATGATGAAGACAGCCCGGGCGCGATCGATATGGAGGATGGCGAAGTGTTCGGTTACGATGAACGACTTGCGCTCGGCTGCTCGGTGTGGTGCGGTTGTGATAGCTACGTTTGCGAGGTCAAGGCATCCTCGGTTTTGGCGCCGCAGGGCAAAACAAGCTACGATGCATCGCATCTTGCTATCGACGACCGTGAAAACGTCTGGTCGGAGGGTGTCGATGGCTATGGTATCGGCGAAAGCATCGAAATAAAGCAGATGTATTTAGGCACGGGTTATGCAGAGCTTACGCTCTACAGTATGTGCATCGTCAACGGCAATGCAAAAAGCGCAACCAAATGGCAGGAAAACAGCCGTGTGAAGAGCATGAAGCTTTATTACGAGGGCGAATATTTGGGCGATATCGAGCTTGAGGATACGATAAAGCCGCAATATATCGACCTTTCGCCGCTTAAGATAAAGGTCGGAAACGGATTTGACGCGCATTTCAGATTTGAAATTACCGACGTTTATAAGGGAAGCAAATACGAGGATACCTGCCTTACGGGAATCATTATCGATTACGAAGGACTGTATGCACATTAGAAAAGAGAAGCCGATTTCGGCTTCTCTTTTAGCTTTATTCGTCTGTTTGTACCAATTCTCGCAATGCGTCCATTCTCGCATCCAGCTCGCTTGAAAGCTCGGCACAGCGCAAAAGCTCGTTTGCCATACGCTCGTCAAAGGAATAGTCCTTTTTATAACGAAGCTGATGCTCCAAGCTTGCCCACGAGTCCATCGCAATGGTGCGAAGCTGAATTTCAACCTTCATCAATCGCTTTTCGTGTGCAAGAAATATCGGCACCGTAACGATAAGATGCAGACTTCTGTATCCGTTGGGCTTGGGGTTGTTAATGTAATCCTTTGCCTCGACAAGCGTAATATCATCCTGCTTAAGCAACGCCTCGGCAAGCATAAATACGTCGTCGGTAAACGAGCATATAACGCGCACACCCGCAACGTCGTTCAAATTTTCCTCAATACTGTTAACGGTAAGGTCGATTCCCTTTCTTTGAAGCTTATCGCGCATACTCGAAAAGGATTTGAGCCGCGTTTTGATGCTGTTAATGGGGTTGCGGTCATAACGAAGCGAAAATTCCTCGTTAAGCACGTTGAATTTCGTTTCTATCTCCATAAGAGCGCAACGGTAATAAGCCATCAGCTTGGAGAAATTTTGCATTATCGGCTTACCCCACTCGATAACCTCATCGCTGAATACGTTATCGAGCTGTTTTTTAATTTCTTCTGCGTTCATTATGCTTTAATCTTTTTCTTCCGAATCTTTCTCTGTCGCTTCTGCTTCAACAGGTCTGTCCTTACCGCCCAAAAGAACCGCCAATGCATCGATAAGCGCTTCAACGATAAGCGAAATACCGATAAATCTCCAAATCCATTCGGTTGCGCCGAAGGGGTTAAAAAGAATGAGCGCCGCGCAAATTACGGTTACAGCCGCGCTTATTGCGGTAAAGCCCCATTTTGTCTTTTTAAGACGAAGCAGGTCGATGGTTTTTTGAATCTTCGAAAAGCCGGTGATAAGTATAACAGCGCCGTATACAAACGTAAGCAACGCCGAAATTTCAACGATAAAGCCGTTGCCGAGCACGCAAAATCCGCCGAGCGAGAGGGCGATAAGGCCTTTAAACATATTTTGCTCCAACGCCGCGTTTGCCGCATCCTCGCGGAAATATTTGAACAGGCAAATAAGACCGACAAACAGCAATATTGCGCCGAGCACCATAATTATACCCGAGGTGAATGCGAACGGATCGATAAGCAACAATACGCCGACAAAAATTTCAAAAAGACTTAAAACCATTCCGCTGAGATATTTTTGCAAGGATTTCATACTTTTTACCTCGTTTCTTTCTCTGTTATTATTTTTAATACCGTGTTAACATTATAATACATTTTTCGCGGATAATCAACCATAATTTAAGAATAATCCGATGTTTGTTTACAAAATATCCCAAAAGCCAAATTGACACAACCGCATTAATATGGTAAAATAAAATCACAAAGCAAAGCAAGTTTTCCGCTTTGCAGGAAAGATGAGGTGCATTTTAATAATGAAAAGACCGTTTGATTTTAAGCTTCTTTTATTGTTACTGTTCACTTGTTGTGTGTTGCTCCTTTCCGCCTGCGGCGCAGAGAGCGGCGACTCTGTGGGAACGGATACCCCGAATGAAAACGTCGGAGAAAATATTGACACCGAACCCGAAAAAGTTGACGAGGTTGAATATACAACCGTAAACACAAATACAAAAATACTCCGCACAATAAAAATCTACGGTGAAACCAAAAATTTCACCAACGCAAACGAAGCCGTTAAAAGTCAGTTAAAAGCGGCAGGCGGTTACGTTGAAACCTCCGAAATAACGGGCGGTGAAAGTCTTTACAACGGAAGCAAGACCCCGAAAAAGGCGATATACGTTCTCCGTGTCCCTGCGGATAAGCTCGATAGCTACGTTGAATCGCTCAAATCTATGCTTAACGTTACCTCCTATTCCGAAAACACAAAGGACGTAACGCTTAACTATTACGACATCCAATCGCGTATCAAAACTCTTGAAATTAAAAAGAGCTCTCTCGAAGCGCTTCTCGAATCCGCAAATAGAGTTGACGATATTGTTGCCTATCAAAACGAGCTTTTCCAAGTAATTTCCGAAATCGAATCGCTTAAATCAAAGCTCAACGTTTATGACAACAAGGTTACCTACTCCACCGTCGGTCTTTCGATCACCGAGGTTTTGGAATACACCGAAACGACGACCGAGGGAAAGACCTTTGGCGATAAGCTTTCCGATACCTTCGTTGCCAGCTGGGAGGGTATGGGCACGTTCTTCGAATATTTTGCGATATTCATCGTTGCCGTATTCCCTGCACTTTTGTTACTCGGCGCTGTCGCGGCAATCGTTATCATAATAGTCAAGCTCGTAAAACGCAAAAAGCGTAACAAGAACAACAACCAATTCAAATAATCAAAAGTGAAAGCAAAGCCGTACCAAAGGCGAGTTCCCTTAAGGGAACTGCGCCAACTATGATTGCCTACGGCAAGTTATGAGTAATGAGTTATGATTGGCTACGCCAAGTTATGGTGTGCCTTTGGCACAGCTTGAAAACAAGCGGGCGATCATATCTAACGTTTGCGAAGCAAACTCATAACGGCGAGCAAAAGCGAGCCTTATAACTCATAACTAAAAATAGCATTTGCGCACACAAATGCAGTGCTTGTCAAGAAAAAAGGACGAGGAATTTTAACAATTCTTCGTCCTTTTCCTGTTGGTAAGCAACATATTTTTGGGTTTCGAACACTATCTTTTAGAGAACAACCAAACAGTACGGCTTTGTTTTTTAGTCACCAAAAGAGGAAGCTTTTTTCGGTATTTTCGCGTTGAAATGCAAGACGTATGTATTTGGATTCGTTTTGCGTTTCTCCGTCGGAATTTTCAAAATTATCAAACCCGACCTCGGTCGAATCGACAAGCTTCAAGCCCATTGCTTGAAGCATCATAATCGTAAAAGCCGATTTTTTAACGTCTTCATTGTAAATAAAGGTCTTTCTCATTTTAAAACTCCTAAAGCACTGACATTCAGTAAATGTCACTCATAGAGTGATTATATCATACAATAATATATGTGTCAATCACTGAATGTCATTATTTTAGGAGTTAATATGTTTATTAACAAAACAAACGACGGCAAAAACAATCTGTGCGGCAAAAACGTTGCAAAATACCGCAACAAACTCGGCATTTCCCAAAGAATACTGGCAGACAAATTACAAATACTCGGACTTGACGTTGACAAAAATGCGATTCAGCGTATCGAAGCGGGAAAACGCTTTGTCACCGATATTGAACTGAATTATTTTTGCAAGGTCTTCGAGATTTCCTACGACGAGCTTTTATCAAGCGATTCATAACAAAAACGGCGCAAACGCGCCGTTTTTTCCTTTATTTTCCGTAAAATTCGGTTGTCCAAATATAATCGGTGGGGTTTTTGGAGTTGTAATATTTCTTCGCCGCCGATTCGAAAAGAACCATAATCCTTCCGTTCGCATCAAGCGTAATGCCCTCGGTCATACACATTGCGGTAACGGTTTTGGTGCGGTTTAAGCGGTCAAGCACGGTCATGGGGTAGGTTTTTCCGTCAACCGTGATCGTTTTATCCGCCTTTGCCATATCGATTTCAAAATATTCAAGCGTGGAATCGTTGTTTCTGCCATAGGATTTGCTTAAACAAACCTTGCCATCATTATATGCAAAGCCCTGCACCTTATCGGGTGTTGCGAGAACGAACGAAGGAACTGCATAATTTTCGCCCGATTTAACGGTGAGACGCTTTTCCTCGCCGTCAAGCACAAACGCCGCGGCATAACCGCCGTACTGCGTTCCGTCTGCGTTTTGGGTCTTGAAGTTAAAATGCTTACCCAAATCGTAAGAGCCTGCAAGATAGAAGGTACCAACCCAAAGTATTCCCGAATCATAGAAGAGATAGCTTGAATGTATCGGAAGCGTAACCGTCGTATCGATAACAATATCGTGCGAGCCGGTCAAGGGAAGGTTCTTAAGCGCAAATTCCGCAACCGAATAATAATTACCTGCATTGGGGCCCGAAAAGTAAAGGTAATCCTCGGTAACGCAAATACCGCCCATATGTCCGGTAAAGGGTGTGCCGTTTTTGTTGTAAACGTGGTATTCGGCAACGAATCTGCCCTTTTCGTCGAGCACCGAAATCACCGATGCCTTGCCCGATTCATCGAAATAAGACGAGATATAGGTATAACCCGTTTCGGGGTTTCTGCCGATACCCTGCGGTACAACGTTTTCGGAAAGCCCAGGAACTATCGCAAACCGTTCGGAATCCTTAAGGAAGCTTGAAAAAACCGACATATTCGTGAAGTTTTCGGTTTTTACGGTCTTTTTCTGAGTCAATTTCAGCGTAGGGTCAACACGTTGTATCTCGTAAGTCCCCATAACGTGTCGTTTAATAAGTATATAGTCGTATTTTTCAACCTCGCCGTTTTGATTTGCGTCAGCATTTGCAAATTGCTCTTCGTTAAGAGTAAAGGAGCTGCTCATAACAACGCGCTTTACGATAATATAATCGTATTTATCAACGGTGCCGCTGAGATTTGCATCCCCCAACGGATAATCTTCGGCATATACAGCCAAAAAAGTCGACAGAAGCAAAGCGATAAGTAATACTGTGGACATCAGCGTTTTTTTCATGGCTTTTTTTCCTTTCGCGCACACTTATTTTTTATAAAGGCTTTTTCTGTATCTGACTGTTTCTTCGGGGATAATTCTTGGGTGTGTTTTTTGTTTTCTTAATAATAACAAGCGTGTGAAGATATTCGAATTCGGGAATGACAACATCAATTATGTCAACCAACTCGCCGCCAAGCACCGAAATCGCCTTTTTCGCTTCCTCGGCTTCCTCACGTCCCTTTTCGCCCTTCATCGCAACAAAATATCCGCCGTTTTTAACGAAAGGCATACACCACTCGCAAAGCACGTTCAATCTTGCAACACCGCGCGCTACGGCGATATCGTATTTTTCGCGGTGCTCGGGCAAAACCGACAGCTCCTCGGCTCTACCGCAAAGCGTTTGAAGGTTGTTAATACCCGCTTTTTTCGCGGTTTCCGCAACGTAAGTCAGCTTTTTTGCGGTCGCATCGTTTGAAACGATAACGCAATCACTTGCACAAAGCGCAAGCGGAAGCGACGGAAAACCACCGCCGCAGCCGACGTCGATAACTCGCTTGTTTTTAAAAAGTCCCGTGTCGATAAGCGTCAGCGAATCCCAAAAGTGAAGCAAGCCGACACCCTTTTCGTCGGTAAGCGCGGTAAGGTTCATCACCGCGTTTGTATTGACCAATTCGTTACCAATTATGTCAAGCGATGAACATTCGTTATCGGTAAGCGAATCGCGGTATTTTTTTGTTATTTCCGAAAAGCTCATTGTTTACCACCCTGTGCAAGATAAATAAGAAGCACCGAAATATCGGCAGGCGAAACACCGCTTATGCGCGACGCGCGACCGACGTTTTCGGGACGAAGCTTTTGAAGCTTTTGCGCCGCTTCGATACGGAGTCCGCGGATAGAAGTATAATCAATATCGTTAGGAAGCTGTTTTTCCTCAAGCTTCGAGAATCTTTCGACCTCGGCAAGCTGACGCTTTATGTATCCCGAATATTTTATTTCGGTTTCTGCGCGGCTTAACAGATTTTTATCGTATATATTTTCGCAATCCGAAAGCTCAAGAATATCGTTAATAGTGATTTCGGGACGCTTTAAAAGCTCTGCCTTAACGATACCTGCGCCGGTGCGCGCATATCCGCGAGCTTCAAGAAGGTCGTCAAGTCGGCTTCCGCCCTTAATGCTTTCGTGCTCAAGCGAATATATCAATTCCTCAAGCGCCTTTTCATCGGCAAGGAATTTATCGTAACGCTCCTGACTTACAAGTCCAACCTCATAGCCCTTGGGCAAAAGACGTGTTTGGGAATTGTCCTGACGGAGAAGCAAACGGTATTCGCTTCTCGAGGTCATAATACGGTACGGCTCGTTAGTGCCCTTTGTTACAAGGTCATCGATAAGCGTGCCGATATAGCTTTCGCTTCGCAAAAGTGTAAACGGCTCCTTACCTTGAACCTTAAGCGCGGCATTGATGCCTGCGATAAGACCTTGAGCCACCGCCTCCTCATAGCCCGAGCTTCCGTTAAACTGTCCTGCGCCGAAAAGCCCGTTGATTTCGCGGAATTCAAGAGTATTCGTCAATTGAAGCGGATCACAGCAATCATATTCGATCGCATAAGCGGTACGCATAAATTCTGCGTTTTCAAGTCCCTCGATGGAATGGATAAGCTGAAGCTGAACCTCCTCGGGAAGCGAGCTTGAAAGTCCTTGCAAATACACTTCTTTGGTGTCGGTGCCCATCGGCTCGACGAAGATTTGGTGTCTTTCCTTATCCGAAAAACGAACCACCTTATCCTCGATACTCGGGCAATATCTCGGCCCCGTACCGTGGATAACGCCCGAAAACAAGGGCGAGCGGTGAAGATTTTCACGGATTATGTTATGCGTGTTTTCGTTGGTATAGGCAATATAGCAGGGCAAAAGATTTCTTTTGCTTTCGGCAAAGCCGAACATCGTCGGCTCGTCATCGCCGTCTTGACGCTCGAGCTTGGAATAATCGATAGAATCGGCATGTATTCTGGGCGGTGTGCCTGTCTTGAAGCGTGTCAGCTTAACCCCTGCATTAATAAGCGAATCAACCAAGCGCTTTGCGGGAAGCGTGTTGTCGGGACCCGATTCATAAGCCTCCTCACCGACGATGATTCTTCCGCCGAGCGAGGTGCCCGTTGCGATAATAACGCATTTTGCGGGATAAAACGCACCGAACGAGGTGGTTACACCCGTAACGCCGTTTTCATCGGTTTCGACCGAAACGACCTCACACTGCTTGAGAAGCAGATTTTCGGTCTTTTCGACGATTTGCTTCATATAATCGCGGTATCTAACGCGGTCGGACTGCATTCTTAAAGAGCGCACGGCAGGGCCTTTCGACGCGTTAAGCATACGGCTTTGAAGCATAACGGCATTTGCCGCGCGTCCCATTTCGCCGCCCAAGGCATCTATTTCAAAAACAAGGTGACCCTTACCCGTTCCGCCGATTGACGGATTACAGGGCATATTGCCTACAAGGTCGAGCGTAAGGGTAAACAAAACGGTGCTTGCGCCCATTCTTGCCGAGGCAAGCGCCGCCTCAAGACCAGCGTGTCCTGCGCCGATAACGGCAACGTCGATTTTTTGTGCTTCGTATTTTATCATAATCGTTAACGCCTGATAATTGGCGAATCCTTTTAATTTTTATTTTCCGACACAGAAGTGCGAGAATATCTCGTTAACGATATCCTCCGAAACGCTTCTGCCGTCTGCTTCGGCAATTGCCGAAAGCGCAACCTCGATATCCATTCCCGCAATATCCTGAGTGAATGAATCAAGCGCATCGATTGCGTTTTGAATTGCGTTCGAGGCGTTGACAACCGCGGCGCACTGACGCGCATTAACAACGATTTCATCGTTTTCGCCTATCTCACCTGCGCCGAACATCAATGACACGGTGTTGACAAGCCCCTCGATTCCCTCTCCGCTCTTTGCACTTGCAGTAAGAGTTTTTTCAAAGGGAAGCTTAATATTCAAATCATCGGCAATATCGATTTTATTCAAAATACAAACGGTTTTTGCTTCCTTGCCGCTTGAAATAATCGCGTCGACTATTCGCTTATCATCATCGTCAAGCGGTCGCGACATATCGAACACCGCAAGTATAAGCTCGGCTTCCTCGATTGCCTTTTTACTGCGCTCGATACCTATCATTTCGACCTTATCGTCGCTTTCGCGGATACCTGCCGTATCCGAAAGACGCAATATCAAATCGCCCAAGCGAACCGTTTCGGTAACAACGTCACGCGTGGTACCTGCAACGTCGGTAACGATTGCCCTTTCCTCACCGCAAAGCGCGTTAAGGAGCGAGCTTTTACCCGTGTTCGGCTTGCCGACGATGGCGGTAATAACGCCCTCGCTTATCGCACGTCCGTAGGTATGGCTTCCCGCAAGGCGGTCAAGCCGTTTTTTGCAATCGGTCAAGCGCTCGCGCATTTCCTCGATCGAAACGTCGGTCATATCCTCGTCGGGATAATCAATAAACGCGTAAACCGATGCGGCAAGCAGACGCAAATCGGTATAAACCGAATCGAGCGCACGGCTTAACGAGCCGTTTGCCTGCCTTGCCGAAACCGACAAATGCTTTTCGCTTTTCGAATCGATAATTCCGCCTATTGCCTCGGCTTGGGTAAGCGTTATTTTTCCGTTGATGAAAGCGCGGCGAGTAAATTCGCCAGGACCTGCAATCGTGGCGCCGTTTTTCAATGCGGCGGATAATAGCTTTTGCGTAACGAGTATACCGCCGTGGCAGTAAAGCTCGGCAACGTCTTCACCCGTAAACGAAGCAGGTGACGCGAAAAGAATGCAAAGGCCGTCATCGAAAACACCGCCTTCATCGGCAAACGAGCCGTAATAGGTGCAACCGCTTTTTCTTTTCGCAAAGCGTTCCTTATTCGCAGGGACAAAAATCCTTTCGGCGACCGAAAAGGCGTTTTCACCGCTTATTCTTATCATCGCAACGCCGCCCTTGCCGTGGGGCGTGCCGACAGCCGCAATCGTACTCATTTCGCATTTCCTTTTTGTGTTTGCATAATAATTCGTTTTATTATACACCTTTTTAAACGAGATTGCAATAATTTTACAAATAACTATGTACTTTTTAATATTTTTGTGATATTATATACTTTGTATAATTATATCTCCCACAAGCTATATGCAGTGGGAAAGGAGCAAACAATGGGCTTATTCAAAAAACTTTTCGGCACCTACAGTGATAAACAGCTTAAAAAAATCGAACCGATAGCGGATAAAATCGAAGCGCTTTCGGATAAATATTCGGCAATGGACGACGAAACCCTTAAAGGTCAAACCGAGCTTCTTAAGGGCAGATTGGCAAAGGGCGAAACGCTTGACGATATCCTTCCCGAAGCGTTCGCGACAGTACGCGAAGCATCGTGGAGAGTTCTCGGCAAGCGCCATTACCACGTTCAGCTTATCGGCGGTATCGTTTTGCATCAAGGCAGAATCGCGGAAATGAAGACCGGTGAAGGTAAAACCCTTATGGCAACACTGCCTGCATACCTCAACGCGCTTTCGGGCAACGGCGTACATATCGTTACCGTTAACGATTACCTTGCAAAGCGCGACAGCGAATGGATGGGCAACATTTACAAATATTTGGGACTTTCGGTCGGTCTTATCATTCAGGGACTCGATTCCAAGGCCCGTCAGGAAGCTTATAATGCCGATATTACCTACGGTACAAACAACGAATTCGGATTCGACTACCTCCGCGACAATATGGTCGTTTACAAAAAGCAGGTCGTTCAGCGCGGTCACCAATTCGCCATCGTCGACGAGGTTGACTCTATCCTTATCGACGAAGCCCGTACCCCTCTTATCATTTCGGGCGCAGGCGGCGAATCGAGCGATATGTATAAAAAAGCGGACGAGTTCGTGCGCCGCTTGAAATGCTACCGCATCAAGGAATTTGACAGCAAAAAGAGCGACGAGGATATTTCGGAGGATTATATCGTCGACGAAAAGGCAAGAAGCTGTATGTTCTCCACCGTCGGCTTGGAAAAGGCTGAAAAATATTTCGGAATCGAAAATATAGGCGATGCCGAAAACAACGAGCTTATGCATTACCTCAATAACGCTATCCGCGCTCGCGGCGTTATGCAAAGAGATATCGACTATCTCGTAAAGGACGGTCAGGTCATCATCATCGACTCCTTCACCGGCCGTATTATGCCGAGCAGACGCTTCTCCAACGGCTTGCATCAAGCAATTGAGGCAAAGGAAGGCGTTGAGGTTCAAAACGAAAACCGCACCCAAGCAACCGTTACCTTCCAAAACTATTTCAGAATGTACAAAAAGCTTTCGGGTATGACCGGTACCGCTATGACCGAAGAAGACGAATTCCGCGAAATCTACGGTCTTGACGTTATCGAAATCCCCACAAACCGTCCTATGGTCAGAAAGGACCATAACGACGTCGTTTATAAAAACGTACGCGGCAAGACCGAGGCGATCGTTCGCCAAATCGAGGAATGCCGCGCAAAGGGACAGCCGGTTCTTGTCGGTACCGTTTCGGTTGAAAAGAGCGAACAGCTTTCCAAGGTATTAAAGGCAAGAAATATCCCCCACAACGTGTTGAACGCTAAATTCCACGAAAAGGAAGCAGAAATAATCGCGCAGGCAGGTAAGCTCGGTGCCGTTACCATTTCGACCAATATGGCAGGTAGAGGTACCGATATTATGCTTGGCGGCAACTCGGAATTTCTTGCAAAGGACGTGCTTCGCAAGGAAGGTCTTGACGACTATATGCTTTACGAGGCAACCAATTTCGGCGAAACCGACGACCAAGAAATCCTTAACGCAAGAAAGCGCTTTGCCGAGCTTAAGGAAGAATTTGAAAAGGATATTCGCGTTGAAGCCGACAAGGTGCGTGAAGCAGGCGGTTTGTTCATTCTCGGCACCGAAAGACACGAAAGCAGACGTATCGATAACCAGTTAAGAGGCCGTGCGGGACGTCAGGGCGACCCCGGTGAAAGCCGTTTCTTCC
>JAZTXY010000007.1:0-9275 GCA_045636665.1 Eubacteriales bacterium | reverse complement strand
TTTCGTCGGATGATATCTGTGTTGCACAAGCAAAAGAATCCTTCCCATGGGCAACAACGGTTGTTACAAAGCAAGCCCTTGCGTGGAATAATTGTATAAGCAAACACCCCGAAGCGGTTTGTGATGAAATTTATACAGCCGTTTGCGAAGCAGTGAAGAATATTGATAATGCAAAGCCTTTTACGTTGAAAACGCCTTTTGAATTAACTGTGAAGTACAAACGTATTGAATATGCTCAAGGCTGTGCTTTAAGAAATCCCGATAATACACCTTTTGAATTTGTAGATGCATACACAAGACGTGGTATACTTAATGATCCTGAACATTACTTTCAATTTTAGGTGAGAAAAATGAAAAGAAATTCAAATCAAATTGAAAAAGAATATATTTTGCGTCAAAAAAATGACAGGATGAGGTCGCTTCGCGTAGTAAAATACCTTGAGTATCCCTTTATTCTGCCGAACAGTCCCGTAGAGATTGAAGAAGGCTATATTGTTTCGGATCGCGATACATACGATGTTTTTGCTTCTTTTATATTTAAAAACATTGCCGAAAAACCTTTGAGAAAGCTGACGGTGCGTATTAACTGTTATCTTAATCAAAACATTCCGTATACTCATATTGATTTTGAATATTCTCACGATTTGCTTACTTTCGGTATTATTAGTAAGGACGATGTTAGTTTAAAGTTCAGGGAGTCAAACAAAAAACTTACAATAAACAAAAGCGAAGCATTTGGGTCCTGCGTTTATATACCGTTGCCCGAAAGCTATTTTACAAAGATTGAGCTTGTATTGCTTTCTGTTGAATATGCAGGCGGAGAGGTTGTTGAAATCAATACCGTTGTTGCAGGTGATTCGAAAAAGTATCATGAACTTGATAATATCACAAAAATGGTATATTCAAGAGTTAATATTTATCGTTCTGCAGAAGAGAAATATCCTACAAAAGTGATTCCGCAGTTCGGAAATACTGTTTGGTTGTGTTGCTGTGGCAATAAAAATCCAAACTCCTCGGAGGTTTGCGAAAAATGCGGCAGAGAAAAAGAGTGGCAACGAACTTCGATTTCGGGAGAAAAATTGGAAGAAACAACGAAGCAGGTCGTTAACGATCCGCGTGAGGTTACTCTCCACGACAAATCGAGATTTAAACAAAATAAATACCTTGAAACAAAAGAAGAAACTCAGAAAAAGATCGAGCAATATGAAAAGGCTATGAAGAACATAGCTGATCAAGAAAAGTTTAATGAATCTCGAAAATTGATGATTATACCCAAATTGTTGATTGCTGTCGGTTTGCTGTACCTTCTCGTTTTTGGCATTAGAATGTTTATTGAATTCGGTCCTTTGTCCAATGCAACTACGAATGGCGGAAGTGCCGGTAATAATGGAGGCGGTGGGGAAGAGGCCGCGGAAGCAACAAATATTTTAAACCAAATATATTTTGATATATAAACAAGGAAAATACGCTGCTTTATGCAGCGTATTTCTGTTATATGACGCTTTCGATTATCTCTATCAATCGGGCGACCGCAGGTGAAGGGGGCACGTTTGCCAACGTGCAAATGCCGATACTTCGTTCGGGCATAGAAAAATCGGTTTCCAGTCTAAATACCTTTTTGTTATCAATGTTTTTGGTAAACTCCTCTGTAATACAAGCAATACCGAGGTTTTTTTCTGCAAAGTCAAATAACAAATCATAGGAACCCAATTCAAACTCGGGGTTTAATTTTAACCCATGTGATTGGAAAAACATATCCGTGTTATGACGCGTGTTTGATTTAGGCTCAAGCATTGCAAGAGGCAGGGAGGCGATATCGTTTATTGATAGAGTTTTGTTAAATAAATTTTGATATTTACTGCCGGCGATAAACACCTCGTGCAATTTACCAATGTCTTTTATAACTACATCGGGATATTTGCTACTGTCTATTGGCAAACTAACAAACGCAACGTCGATTTTGCCTGCTATTAAGCGATCAAGAGTTTCGTTTGTGACACGGTTGACGATTTCAATTTTAATCGAAGGGTATGTGTTATGAAAAGATTCAAGTGCATCCATCAACAGATGTCGCGTAATAGTATCGCCTGCGCCGATTCTCAAACTGCCTTCGTCAAGCGTTTTCATTCTTGTAAAAAGCGCTTCTGCGTTTTTAATTTCTTCTATCGACCTCTTTACGTATCCGAAAAGCAACTCACCTTGCGACGTAAGCTTGGCGCCCTTGCGACCTCTTGCGAAAAGCATAACGCCGAGCTCGTTTTCAAGTGATCTGATTTGTTGGCTGATCGCACTTTGAGTGATAAAAAGCTTTTTTGCGGCTTCAGAAAAACTTCCGCTGATCGCCGCTTCATAAAACACTTTATATTGATCCAACTTAATATCCATAAGTTCTCCTTATGCAAAACATTACAATTAATTGTTTGACTTATGATATAAGTTATATTATAATATAACTAAAGAAAAGTCAATATCTTTTTTTGGAGGACAAAAAATGAACGAAAGACTTATTGGTACCGTGTCTCGCGGAGTACGCGCTCCTATTATCAGACAAGGTGATGATATTGCAAAAATCGTGGCTGAAAGCGTTCTTTCCGCTGCGGAAAGCGAAAATCTTCAAATTCTCGACCGTGACGTTGTTGCTGTTACCGAAGCGGTTGTTGCACGTGCGCAAGGCAACTATGCATCTGTTGACCAAATTGCTGACGATATTCGCGCTAAATTTCCCGAAGGTACTGTCGGTGTAATTTTCCCCATACTTTCGCGTAACCGTTTTGCGATTTGCCTTAAGGGTATCGCTCGCGGCGCAAAGAAAATTGTTCTTATGCTCTCGTATCCCTCGGATGAAGTGGGCAACCATTTGATTGATTATGATTCCTTGGATGCCGCAGGTGTAAATCCTTGGACAGATGTTCTTACCGAAGCAAAGTACCGTGAACTTTTCGGTATTGTTAAACATCCCTTTACCGGTGTTGATTATATCGAGTATTATCGCGGACTTATTGAATCTCAAGATTGTGAAGTTGAAATAATTCTTGCTAATGATTGCCGCAAGGTGCTTGATTATACCGATTCCGTACTTACTTGCGATATCCACACTCGTGCAAGAAGCAAGCGTCTTCTTAAGGCTGCAGGCGCAAAGCTTGTTTACGGTCTTGATGATATTCTTAATGAATCTATTAACGGCTCGGGATATAACAGTGAATACGGTCTTCTTGGTAGCAACAAAGCGACTGAAGATACTGTAAAGCTGTTCCCTCGTGATTGCCAAGCTGTCGTTGATGAAATTGCGTCTATTCTTAACGAAAAAACCGGCAAGAACGTTGAGGTTATGGTTTATGGTGATGGCGCGTTCAAGGACCCTGTAGGAAAGATTTGGGAACTTGCTGACCCTGTTGTTTCTCCTGCGTATACTGCAGGTCTTGAAGGACAACCTAACGAAGTTAAGCTTAAATATCTTGCCGATAATGATTTCAAGCATCTTTCCGGTAAAGAACTTAAAGATGCTATCAGCGAATATATTCGTAAAAAAGATGGCGACCTTGTTGGACAAATGGTTTCTCAGGGCACAACTCCTCGCAGACTTACCGACCTTATCGGATCGCTTTGTGACCTTACCTCCGGTAGCGGTGATAAAGGTACTCCCATCGTTTGGATTCAGGGTTATTTCGATAATTATACTGCATAATGTAAAAAGGTGCGTATCAAACGCACCTTTTTTGTTAACCCATGGTTGTCATTTTTAAAAAGACAAGTTGCTTGAAATTCCTAAAGATATTGTTGCTACGTTCGATATGAAGGAGCTTTACATAAGTTTTACAAGGCACTTTAATGTGCATCGAAAATGGAAAGCAATTACACTTTATATGATAAAAAAAGAGTCGTTTAAAACGACTCTTTTGCTTAAATTATGCTGCTTGATTGGGGTCGCCGAAGATAGAGTAGTATGTCTTAACGATTTTTTCTTCGAATACGAAGTCAAACCAAGTTTCATATTTTGCTACTAACTCTACTTTTTCTTCCTCGCCTTCGCCTTCACCTTCGCCTTCAGCGGGAGTTTCTTCGGTGGTTGCGTCGGATTCTTCGCCTTCGGTTTCAGGTTTTGCTTCTTCGTAGTAACCGATTTCTAACAAAATTTGTTCAGCGGTAAGTCCGAGGATTTCAGCGTTTTCTTCGATGAATTTATCAACTTCTGCTTTGATTGCTGCTTCGATTTCAGCAATGATGCTGTCGGTATATGCAACAAGCGCTTCAGAGATGTAGTCGTCTACGAGTACCAAAATTTTGTTGGGAGCATCGTGAGTCAACATAAGGTTAAGCTGAGTTTGATACTCTTCGGAATTTTGGAGATCTTTGAAAGCTTTTGCATATTCATCGGTATCTTCGATTTCATCAATTGCATCTTCAATAGCCGATTCAAGGTCGCCCAAGTAACGAGATTCTACCTTTTCAATAATTTCTTCTTCGCTGTAGTAAGAAGAGAAGTTTTCGTTGATATAATCTTCGGTAAGAGCTTCATTTACCATAGCAGTGATTTCGCTGCTTGTTGCTTCGGGATTTTCGGATTTGAACTTAGAAGTGAGCTTGTTTTTGAGCTTCTTTCTAACGTCATCGTGAAGATCTTCTCTTACAATCGCTTCAGCTTCTGCATAAATCTCTTTGCCTTGTTTGCTGGTAACTTCTTCGCGCATCTTTTCGGCATAAATCGGCTTAAGAACGTTTTCTTCAAACTGTTCATCGATTCTGTCTACAAAGTCTTGAACGATTTCTGCTTCTGCTTTTGCATAAATTTCAGCATAATCGAATTCAACTGCGGTGCCGTTAAGAAGAGCAGGGTAGTACTTGTTGATAACTTCATTGATTGTTTCAATGTAGTCGGGTTCATAAATATCGATAGTGTCTTTTTGTTCGATCTTTTGACCGGGGTTCTTGGGATCGTCGATTTCAACAACTACATCGTATGAGAACTTTTTGGGATTCGCAGTGAAACCGAGCGAGGGTGAAACAATTGCATCTTGGTTTTGCTTAATAGCGTCAATCCAAAGGTTTGCATTTGTCGTGTCGTGTTCGGTATCCTTAAGAATGTGGGTAATAAAGCAGTTGCCAACGTGGTTGGGGTCAACAATATAAATGTTCTTAACAACGATCTTTTCATCGGGGTTTTCAGGATCGTTAATCTGAACGCTTTCTTCTTTTCTTACAACAAAACCGTCGTCATCGAGTTGGTAGTGTACGTTTTCAACACCGTAAGTGAGGATGTTCATAAGCTGAGCATCGGTGTTGATAGCTTCCATAATTTCGATTACATCGGTAAGTTCATCGGTGGAAGATACAAATTCGGATACACAGAAAATATTATCGATGGTGTTTTCGTTGGTTGCGATAGGGGGAGAAAACTCGGTAAAAGCAAACTTCTGTTCCTTACCGTATTCTTTTTGGAGATTTTTGGTAATGGAGTCAATAGTGCCGCTTTCAAAGCGAACAGCATATTTGGTAGCGTCTGCACTGTTATCATCGGAGCTGAAGCCGTTGGAAAGATAACCGAGAGCTTGATATCTTGCGATCATCGCATAATAATCTTTGAACTGAGAATCGTCATACGCATTCAACACGTGACGTTTGCCAAGGTCGTTCAAACGAACGATAGCAGGGAAACCTTCGGTGCTAAGGAAGTTCAAGGAGGTGGATTCCTTGATATTCTTCAAAGGAACGTAATCGGGGTTGTTTTTAGCAACGATTTCGAGATATTCACGAAGGTCTTCCAAGGTTGTGAGCGTGTTGGGGTCGATATTGTGCTGTGCCAAAAGATCAGCATCAAATACCAAATAAGTATATTCACCAATCGCGTTGTTTACGGGAACGCCATAGGTCTTGTTACCAACCTTTGCAGCGGTGAACAAGGTGGAGTGAATAGACGATCTGAGAGCTTTACCTTCGTTGTTGAGCTTTTCGTCAAGCGCTACGAGCTTGCCACTGGTAGCAAGGTCATAATACTTGTCGTAGCCTCTTACAAGGAAAATATCCAATCTCGGTTCCTCAAGAGGAATTTGTCCGCCCTCTTCAAGAATGTTAAGAATGTCATCGCCGGTAACAACATCTTCGGAAACTTCTTCTTCGGAATTGGAAGCTTTGGAAGATTCGCTCGTATTGGTCTTGTTCTTCTTAGCAAGAGTATACTCTTCCATTTCGGCATACTTGTCGGCAATGAGTTGATCATATTCATCTTCATTAACCATAACAAGCTTGAGGATTACACCCAAACGGTGGAACAAGATACGGTTAAGCGCAAGTTCAACCTGTCTGATTGCTTCGGGTGTGGTTTTTTCATCCTTGATGGTGTAGAGGGTATAAACTTCCGCTTCTATATCCTCGATAACGACTTCGCTCGAACATGATGCGAACATCGGAACAAGCATAAGAATTGACAGAAGAATACATAAGATGCCTTTTTTCATAGTAGGCGTTCCTCCTAAAAAACAGATATTTACACATAAATGCATTATACAACTTTTCATCTAATATGTCAAGTTAAATATAGAAATAAATTAATTAGAATAATATATTTTATAAGAATGTTTTTTAATATAAAATAATTTTAATAAAGGGTATTTGATAATATTGAAAATCATATCGGTTTGGGGTATAATGCAGGTACGGAGGTGCAATATGACTGCCAGAAAATTAAGAAAAGCATTGATAAAATCTACACCCTTGGAAACCGACCGTCTTATTATTCGCAACATTGCTCCGTCGGACGCTGAAGATATGTTTGAATATTCTTCAATCGATGATGTTTGCGAATTTCTTTTGTGGAGCGCACATATAAACGTTGACGTAACAAAGGGTTATATTGAATTCCTCCAGAAAAGGTATATAAGAGGATTATATGCGGATTGGGCGGTAACGCTTAAAGATACCGGCAAAATGATCGGCACTTGCGGATATGCTAATATAAATTCTCGGGAAAAAAGCTGTGAAATCGGTTACGTTCTTTCTCCGTATTACAGAGGCAAGGGATATATGACCGAATCGGTTCTCGAGGTTTTAAAACTAACGTTTGACGAATTAAAGCTCGAAAGCGCTCACCTTCGTATTATCAATGAAAACGTTGCTTCAAAAAGACTTGCCGAGCGTATCGGCTTCGTGCTTGACAGAATAGGATATTCCGAGATGGAAATAAAAGGTGTGCGACGAGATATCGCACACTACGTTATGACTGCGGAAGCGTATAAACAAATAAAAGAAAAAAATGAAGCGGTATAAAATACCGCTTCGCTTTTTTGAGTTAAGGTTGGCTTATATAGCTCTGGTAACCTTGCCGCTTCTAAGGCAGCGGGAGCAAACGTAAACGTGCTTTACTGTACCGTTGAGATTAGCCTTTACTCTTCTGATGTTGGGCTTCCAACTTCTGTTAGTTTTTCTGTGCGAGTGGGAAACGTTGCAACCGAACGTAACGCCCTTTCCGCAAACTGAACACTTTGCCATCTATTCCACCTCCACAAGATTTTCCGTAAAAATTCGAACAATTTACTATATAACACATTTTTGATTTTGTCAAGTCTTTTTTTTATTTTTCGTCAAAAAATTAACCTGTTTGTGAATCAAATGCTATTTGCGAGCTTTGCAATATCGCCCGCGCCCATAATAAGCAGTAAATCACCGGGATTTAATATATTTCTTAAGTGCTCTTTGATCTGATCGAAAGATTCAAAATAAATCGCGTGTTCAATCTCATCGGCGAGTAATTTCGAGGATACTTCGTTGCCGCATGCTTCTCTCGCTGCATAAAGCGGACATAAAATAAGCAAATCGGCATCATCGAACGAGGTTTTAAACTCATCAAATAAGTCGCGCAGACGAGAGTAGTTGTGAGGCTGGAATACAGCGACTACCTTTCCGCGCGAAATTCCTTTTGCGGCATCTAACGTAACTTTTATTTCATCGGGATGGTGAGCATAATCATCATAAACGTCTGCACCCGAAAAACTGCCCTTGTATTCAAAACGTCTGCCGACGCCTGCAAAACTAACGATACCTTTAACAATATCCTCTTTTGCGATACCGATAAGGTCGCAACAAGCCACAACCGAGAGTGAATTGGAAATGTTGTGCTCACCGGGAGCCGATAACTTAAGCGAAATGTAAAATTCTCCGTTTTTATAAACGTCGAAGGAAGCAAAGCCCGATATCATTTCAACATTCTTTGCACAATAATTTGCGTTTATATCGCCTTTTGCACTAAAAGTGATATTTGTGCCGATGTGTTTATTTGCGCAGATTCTGCAGTTTTCACAATCATAGTTATAAACGGCATATCCGTCGCTGCCGCCGTTGTTCATAAATTGAATGAACGAATCACGCATGTGCTCGATACCGCTGAAATAATCGGTGTGGTCAAGCGCGACGTTAAGAACGACTGCAATTTTGGGAAAGAAGGATAAAAAGCTGTCTTTATATTCGCAGGCCTCAAAAATAAAGTTATCGTCCTTGCCGACTCTGTAGGTTGAGCCAACGTCACGCATAACAGCGCCAACAACGATGGTGGGATCACAATTCATCGCGTTTAACAAAACGTGTCCGAGCATACCACTTGTCGTTGATTTTCCGTGCGTACCCGCAACTGCGATAGAGTTTTTATATAGGTTAGCGATAGCTCCCAAAATTTCGGCGCGGGAATAAAGATCGATACCTGTCTCGAGCGCGGCTTTAAATATCGGGTGGTCATTCCCGAATGCGGCTGAATAAACGATTGCATCGCAACCGTCAAGCTGTGAAATATCGAATTCCGAATAAACCTTAATCCCGTTGCTTTCGAGCTTGTCGGTAACGTCGCCAAGCGTTCTGTCGTATCCCGAAATTGAAAAACCGTTACCTTTTAGGATCATAGCAATAGCGGACATACTTATTCCGCCAATTCCGAGGAAATAAAGACTTGATTTGTTTTTGAGCTTAGTTATATTCAAGAATAGCACCTGCCAAACCATTTTTTATAATATATCGATTGATTATAACACTTTTGGACAATAAAATAAAGAGAAAAATGCAAGTCAAATAAATATTATTGAAAATGCACATTGCGTATAGTGCGTTTTTGTGTATAATTTTATATTGTTATAAAATATTCTGCAATCAGAGGGGCATTTATGGTTAGAGAAGATTTAAGAAATATTGCTATAATTGCACACGTAGATCACGGAAAAACAACTCTTGTAGATGAAATGCTTAAGCAAGGTGGAGTGTTTCGCGATAATCAGGTTACAGAAGATAGAGTAATGGAT
>JAZTXY010000006.1:0-2274 GCA_045636665.1 Eubacteriales bacterium | reverse complement strand
CTTGTGCATTTAACCCCATATCAAGGTATTTGTTACGGCAACGGTCTGAATAGCCTTCCCCCGAACGGGGTCCCCGAAAACGCTTGTCGTTTTTGGGGTGGGTGTGGGGGAAGGTGGCAAAATCTTTGATTTTGACGGATGAGGGGTAAATTAAAACAAACGCAACTTAAGTGCACAAATAATAATTATATTAAAAGCTTTTTAAAAAGAGCGCGAGAAAGACTTTTTTCAAAAAGTTTTTCTCGCACTATAACCCAAAATCCACTCCCACAACAAAATAATTCTTGAAAAATCAAGGAATATATAGTATAATAAAGTGTTAAATTATACTTACAGGAAAATTGCTATGACCAACATTGAAAAAATCAGAAATTTTTCTATAATTGCGCACATCGACCACGGTAAGAGCACGCTTGCCGACCGTTTGCTTGAATACACGGGCGCGGTACAAAAGCGCGATATTGACGAGCAGATGCTTGACAATATGGAGCTTGAGCGCGAGCGCGGTATTACCATAAAGGCGCGTGCGGTTCGGTTTGATTACAATGCCGACGACGGTAACACCTATGCGCTGAACCTTATCGACACCCCCGGTCACGTCGACTTTGGGTATGAGGTTTCGAGATCTCTTGCGGCTTGCGAGGGCGCGGTGCTTATTGTCGATTCAACCCAAGGTATCCAAGCGCAAACGCTTGCGAACGCTTACCTTGCCGTTGACCACGACCTTGAAATTTTACCGGTTATCAACAAAATCGACCTGCCCAGTGCCGACCCCGAAATGGCTAAGCGCGAGATTGAGGACATTATCGGCATCCCTGCCGACGAGGCGCCCTGCATCAGCGCAAAAATGGGCATTAATATCAAGGACGTGCTTGAGCAGATTGTCAAAAACATCCCCCACCCCAAGGGCGATGCCGAAAAGCCGCTTGAAGCGTTGGTTTTCGACAGCTATTACGATTCTTACAAGGGCGTTATCGTTTACATCCGCGTTAAAAACGGCAGAATGCGCGTTGGCGACAGGGTTCGTATGATGCACACTGGCGCGGAATTTGAAATTATCGAGCTTGGCACTCTTTCGACCTTTTCGCTTGAAAAGAAGGAATATCTTGAAGCGGGCGAGGTTGGTTATTTCACCGCGAGCATCAAAAACATTGCCGATACCGACGTCGGCGATACCGTTACGCTTTGCGACAACCCCTGTGAAAAGCCGCTTCCCGGCTTTAAAAAGAGCCAACCGATGGTTTATGCCGGTATCTACCCTGCCGACGGCAGTAAATACGGCGATTTGAAGGACGCGCTTGACAAGCTGAGATTGAACGATTCGTCGTTCACCTATGAGCTTGAAACCTCGGTTGCGTTGGGCTTTGGCTTCCGTTGCGGATTTTTGGGACTTCTTCACATGGAAATTATCGAGGAACGTCTTGAGCGCGAATTTATGCTCGACCTTATCACCACCGCGCCGAGCGTTATTTATGAAATCCACAAAACCAACGGCGAGGTCGTTTATATCGACAACCCGACGAACTACCCCGACCCTGCGGTTATCGAAACCGCTTGCGAGCCGTTCGTTAAGGCGACGGTTATTACCCCGACCGAATACGTCGGCACGATAATGCAGCTTTGCAACGACAGACGCGGCGAATATATCGATATGAAATACATCGACACAAACCGCGCCGAATTGCATTACCTTTTGCCGCTTAACGAAATCGTTTATGACTTTTTCGATTCCTTGAAGTCCAAGAGCAAGGGCTATGCCTCGCTCGACTATGAATTTAAGGATTACAGACCGAGCAAATTGAGCAAGCTCGACATTCTTTTGAACGGCGACGTTGTCGACGCGCTTTCCTTTATCGTCCATTCGGACAGAGCATATCCGCGCGCAAGACGTATTTGCGAAAAATTGAAGGACAACATCCCCCGTCAGCTTTTTGAAATCCCCGTTCAGGCGGCTATCGGCGGTAAGATTATCGCGCGTGAAACAGTCAAGGCGATGAGAAAAGACGTTCTTGCGAAATGCTACGGCGGTGACATTACCCGTAAAAAGAAGCTTCTTGAAAAGCAAAAAGAGGGTAAAAAGCGTATGCGTACGCTCGGTACGGTTGAAGTGCCGCAGGAAGCGTTTATGGCGGTGCTTAAATACGACGATGAATAATATCGCGTTGTATTTCCACATCCCCTTTTGCGTTAAAAAGTGCGATTATTGCGCCTTTTATTCACTTGCTAACCTTGGCGAGGAAATTAAAGATGCGTATTGCGAGGCATTGCTTCGTC
>JAZTXY010000005.1:0-7840 GCA_045636665.1 Eubacteriales bacterium | reverse complement strand
AAGGTCGTCAACCTTTTCGATATCCTCGCGTTTAACGCCCGAATAACGGGAATGGGGTGCCGAGAATTGCTTGTTAAAGCCGCGAACGAGCGCGTATTCGGGAACAAGGGTTTCGTGTCTGAAAACGCCCGAAACCTTTTTGTCAAGCGCAATTTTTTCAATGCCGTGATTGATATAAAGACCTGCGTATGCGCCCCAGCAAACGTACATTGTGGAATAAACGTTTTTCTTCGCCCAAGCGACAAGCTCGCAAAGCTCATCCCAATAATCAACGTCCTTAAAGTCAAGAAGCTCAACGGGTGCGCCTGTGATTATAAGACCGTCAAACTTTTCGTGCTTGACCTCGTCGAAGGTTTTGTAAAAGGTCGCAAGATGCTCCTCGGATGTGTTTTTCGAAACGTGCGATGCGGTGTTGAGCAGAGTAATATCCAACTGCAACGGAGTATTTGAAAGCAAACGCAAAAATTGTGTTTCGGTAACAATTTTCGTGGGCATAAGATTCATTATTGCGATTTTAAGCGGACGGATATCCTGCTTAACAGCGCGAGCTTCGTCCATAACGAAAATGTTTTCTTTGATTAACGACTCCGCCGCGGGAAGCGACATAGGTATCTTTATCGGCATAATTATCTCCAATATTAAACTAATCAACACATTATACCAAACAAACAACCCTTATTCAATAGTTTTTTTCGCCAAATAGTGGAAAAAAGCAAATATATGTGATACAATTAACTTGAGGTGAGATAATTGTCTGCTAAAATCTTATTTTCAAACGAATCAAGCGTCGATAAAAAAGCAATTGAAGAAATCGTAAATATGCTTAAAAAGGGCGGTCTTGCCGTTTTTCCGACCGAAACCGTTTACGGCATCGGTGTCGATGCATTTAACGAATCTGCAATAAAGGCGCTGTACGAAAAAAAGCAACGCCCTTACGATAAACCTCTGTTAATGCATATTAACGGCATCGAAATGGCTGAAAGGGTGGCAATTCTTGACGACTCTGCCCGCGAGCTTATCAAGCGCTTCACCCCCGGACCGCTTACCTTGGTCGTTAAAAGGAAAAGTGAGGTTCCGTCGATAGCCGTATCGGGTGGAGATACCGTTGGCTTGCGCTTTCCGTCGAACAATAATTTTATCGAAATTTCAAAAGCGTTTAATTGCCCGATAGCCGCAACCAGCGCAAACATATCGGGCGCAAAAAGCGCGATCGATGCAAACGGACTCGATTCGGTTAAGGATGTTGCAGATATAATTCTCGACGGCGGCGAATGTGAATTCGGACTTGAATCGACAATCGTTTCAATGGTAGGCGAAGTGCCGAAGATATTGCGTCTTGGCTCGTTTCCAAAGGAAAAGCTCGAGGAGGTTTTGGGCAAATGCGACTGATCGGATTATGCGGAAGAAGCGGAAGCGGAAAAAGCAGCTTTTGTTCGGTTGCAAAGGAATGCGGATTAATTGTTATCGATTGCGATGCAGTATATAAAGAGCTTGTTTCGAAAGAAAGCGAATGTCTTAAAGAAATCGGCGAAAATTTCGGAAACGAATTAATAAAAGACGGTTATCTTAACCGCAAGGAGCTTGCAAAAATCGTTTTTTCGGATAAAGAAAAGCTCAAGCTTTTAAACACAGTAACACACAAGCATATCAGAATTGAGATTGACAGAATTTTAAATACACTGCCCGAAGCTTCAACCGTTATTCTCGATGCGCCCACGCTGTTTGAAAGCGGTATCGATCAAATATGCGAGCATATCGTTGCAATCGTCGCAACCGATGACTTCTGTATGACGCGAATCGTTCAACGCGACGGAATTACCGAACAACAAGCACTCTCACGCCTCTCAAATCAGCCGTCAAGCGATTTTTTAATCGAGCACAGCGATACAGTCATCTACAACGATACAACGCTTGAAGCGTTTTTGGAAGCGTCAAGAAGCGTTGCGCTTGCATTAAAGGAGTAGGCGATGCAAAAAGCAGTTGTAATTTTAATACTCATTGCCATTTTTGCAACCGTTGCCGTTTTGTGCGTTGACGAAATCGAAAAAATATTCTATCAGCGCGAATTCACCGAATACGTTACGAAATATTCAAACGAATTCGACGTTCCCGAGGCGTTGATTTATGCAGTAATTCGCACCGAAAGCAGCTTTGATCCCGAAGCAAAATCGAGCGTCGGCGCTATCGGCTTGATGCAATTAATGCCCGATACACTTGATTGGCTTTCGCGCCTTTTAGATGAGGATGCGCCCACGGGCGAAATAAACGACCCCGAAACCAATATTAAATACGGAACCTATTATCTCCGTCATTTGTATAATCGCTTCGGAAGCTGGGAAACCGCAATCGCCGCCTACAACGCAGGTCACGGAAGGGTCACTGCTTGGCTGAAAAACAAAGAATACAGCGACGACGGAATCAATCTTAAATCGATTCCGTTTGAAGAAACAAAAAATTATGTAAACAAAGTTACAGGCAATTACAATACATATAAAAAACTATATTATAACGATGAGGATTAAGGAAATGGAAAGAAAAGAAGCAGAAAAATTGGAATACAAAAGAAGCTATTCGATTCCCACCGACCAAGCGGAATTGGTAAAGGTTGAAGCGTTTATCAAGGATTACCGCAACTTTATCGACAACGCGAAAATAGAGCGTCAGGCGGTAAATTATACCGAGGGCGAAGCTATTGCAAAGGGCTTTAAGCCCTTCACCCTGGGACAAGAGCTTAAGGCAGGCGACAGAATTAGTTATGTAAACCACGAAAAGAGCGTTATCTTTGCGGTTATCGGCAAAAAGCCGCTTGACGAGGGCTGCCGCATTATCGCGTCGCATATCGACAATCCCCGTCTTGATCTTAAGCCCCAACCGCTTTATGAAAACAGCGGCATCGCATATTTCAAGACTCACTATTACGGCGGTATCAAAAAATATCAATGGACCGCAATTCCGTTGGAGCTTCACGGCGTAGTTTACCGTGCCGACGGCACACGCATCGATATTAATATCGGCGCCGATGAAAACGACCCTGTTTTCTATATTTCCGATCTTATGCCCCACATCGGCAAGGATCAGATGAGCAAGGGTGCTTCGGAATTTATTCCGGGCGAAGGTCTTAACATCATCAACGGCTCGCTTCCGCTTGATGCCGACGGAGGCGTTAAGCTTAAGGTGCTTTCTATTCTCAATGAAAAATACGGTATTACCGAGCGCGACCTTATCACTGCAGAGCTTACCGCAGTTCCCGCAATGATGTCGCGCGAGGTCGGCTTTGACCGTTCGCTTATCTGCGCATTTGGTCACGACGATAGAATCTGTGCATACCCCTCCTTCCGCGCTCTTGCCGATGCTGATGAAATTCCCGAGCATACCTCTATCGTTATGCTTGCCGACAAGGAAGAAATCGGCTCTTACGGCGTTACGGGCTTGGGCAGTGAAACCTATCCCGATTTTATCAAAGCGCTTTGCGAAGCAACCGGCGCTAACTATCTCGCGTGCAAGAAGAACAGCATCTGTCTTTCCGCAGACGTTGGCGGCGCTTACGATCCCTGCTTTGGCGATGCTTATGAAGCTGCTAACTCGGTTTATCTCCACCGCGGTGTTGCAATAAGCAAATATACAGGCTCGCGCGGAAAGAGCGGTTGCTCGGATGCGTCTGCCGAAACACTTAATAAGGTTGCTCGTATATTTGACGAAGCAGGCGTTGCTTGGCAGGTTGGCGAATACGGCAAGGTAGACCAAGGCGGCGCAGGTACTGTTGCGGCTGATATCGCGCATTACGGCATTGAAGTAATCGATTGCGGCGTGCCGATACTTTCGATGCACTCTGTAACCGAGCTTGCAAGTAAATACGATATTTATGAAATGCTCCGCGCAAGCGTTGCTTTCTTAAAGAGTTAAATAAAATTAGGGTGCGTGAAAAATTTTACGCACCTTTTTTGCTAAAATATAAGGATTTTTAAAATTTCGGTTGTATAATAGGTGAAGGAGCAAAAAACTCGCAACTTCGGAGGAGCTTAAATGGATAACGGTGCTTGTAGCTACCGCCGTTTTCTAAATGGTGACGAAGAAGCATTTGACGAAATCGTTAAAGAATATTTTGACAGTCTGGTATTTTTCATAAACGGATATATAAGTGATTTTCAGGCATCGGAGGATATCGCCATCGATACCCTTTCCGACCTTATAGTGAACAAAAAACGCTATAATTTTAAGGTCACGCTTAAAACCTATCTGTTTATGCTCGCAAAAAGCCGCGCCAAAAATTACATAAAACGAAGAAATACTATAAGATTCACGTCACTCGACGAAGCTAAAGAGCAAGCCTCCGATATTGCTTCGCCGGTGGATTCGCTCATCCTTGACGAGCAAAAAAGAGCGCTTTACAAGGCGCTTTCGACGCTCTCCGGGGAGATGCGTATTATTGTATATCTTATATATTTCGAGAATATGTCCTATGAAGAAGCGGCACGGGTGATGAAAAAAAGTAAAAAACAGGTTGACAATCTGCTTTACCGAGCTAAAAATCAATTGCGCGCCATTCTTGAAAATAACGGTGAGAATATATGAGAGATTTTAATGAGATCAAGGCGGAAATAATCCGCCGAAGCGACAATCAAATAAAAGAAAAAAAGAGAAAGCGTAAGGTATATACAGCGTGCGCATTATCGTTTTGCCTTTGCGTTACGGTCGCGGTAGTGCTTGCTCCGAAGCTTTTGAAATTACGCGAAGCGAGCCTGACCGACAAAGCACCCACCGAAGGCTTATATTACGGTACCGAAATGTCAAGCGGCGCATCCGTAGAAATGTCAAAAACGGAGATGCTTGAACCCTCTATCGATTTGGAGTGCGATTCAGCAGAAGCTCCTGTAATTTCTGCCGAGTTAAAGAGTAGCAACGGCAAGACGGTAACTGTCGGCCAAAGCGATGCGAAAAGACTTTCGTACCTGCTTCAATATGTCGGCAACCCAAGCGTTCCCGGTGATGAAGCCGACGTGTTCGAAGACGAAGAAGCCGAAGAAACATTTTCAAAAGAAGCGGACGCCGAGGAGGATTTGCCGCCGTATGATTCTTCCTTCGATGCTGTTGAAAAAAGCTTGATCATCGTCATTAATTACAATGACGGAAGCAAAGCCGTTTATAAGCTGTCCGGAAACACCGTTAAAAACACCGTAACCGGAAAATCGATGATCCTTACCGAAATCGAATGTGAATTTATCGAAAAACTGTTTTCTTAAAGGAGGTCCTTATGAAAAAGCTTTTAGCAATGCTTTTGTGCGCGGTCATGCTGCTCACCGCCTGCCAAACTGCAAACGAAAATCAATCCGAATCCCAAGGCTTAGATGCATCCCAAACCGAAAATGACGATAAAAATACCGATATGCAGATAAGCTTTGCGACCGCCATATCGATTCAAAGCAAAGGAATTACCGAGGATAACGGCAAGGTAACGCTTGAGGTGCTTTGGAAAAATGAAACCGATTACGAGGTAGTATACGGCGAAGCATTTTGGGTTAGAAGAAATGTCGACGGCAAATGGGTAACCTGCGAGGACGGAGAAGAGAATGCGTTCAATGGAATTGGGATCGTTCTCGAGCCCAAATCCGAGCATAAGAAGAAATATAACGTTTCGAATTACTATGACGTTTCAAAGCCTGGCGACTACCGCTTGATGACCGAATGCTATATCCATATCTCCGAAACCGAAACCAAGAAGGGCATAGCAACAGCCGATTTTTCTCTGACAGAAGACGGATATATAGTTCCCGAATACGCACAAATCGAGGACAACGTAAATCAAGATCCCGAATATCAACAGCTTCGCCTTTCGATCGACCTTTTTAAGGCAATGAGCAAGGCAAGCGAAAACAAAAATCTCCTTATCTCTCCGCTTTCGATTCAGCTTGCACTTGCAATGACCGCAAACGGCGCAAAGGGACAAACGAAAGCCGAAATGGAAAAGCTTCTCGGCGGCAATATGACGATAGAAGAACTGAACTTATATCTTAATAACTACGTTTCCTTGCTTCCCTCGGACGAAAAATACAAAATGCATATCGCAAATTCAATCTGGTTCCGTGATGAAGAAGAGCGTTTGACGGTAAACGAAAGCTTCCTCGAAAAGAATAAAGATTTTTACGGCGCACAGATATTTAAAAAGAATTTTAACGATTCCCAAACCGTAAAGGACATCAACGATTGGGTAAACAACAACACCGACGGAATGATCGATACAATAGTCGACAGCATATCGGGCGATACCGTGATGTACCTTATAAATGCGCTCTGCTTCGATGCCGAATGGCAAAATCAGTATTTGCTTTCGGATATCGCAAAGCGTGATTTTACAAATATTTCCTCCGAAACCAAAAAGGTCGATATGATGCATTCCGAGGAGAGCAATTATATCGAAACCGCCGATGCAAAGGGATTTTTGAAGTACTACAAGGATAAAAAATATGCCTTTGTTGCTCTTTTGCCCAACGAAAACGATATTTACGGTTATATCGATTCGCTTACGCCCGAATATATCGAATCTGCGCTTAACAACGTGCAAAATAAGGGCGGCTACGCAGTATTGCCGAAGTTCAGCTATGAATACGAGCTTTCGATGAACGGCGTTCTGAAATCGCTCGGTATGCCGACGGCGTTCGATGCCTATAAAGCGGACTTTACAGATATGGCAACAAGCACTCGCGGCAACATCTTTATCGGCGACGTGCTCCATAAAACCTTTATCCAAGTCGACGAGCTCGGTACAAAGGCAGGTGCGGTCACCAAGGTCGAAATGTGGGATGAATGTGCTCCGATGTACGCGTGGGAGCTCACGCTCGACCGCCCGTTTGTTTATATGATAATCGACTGCGAAAGAAATCTTCCGATTTTCATCGGTACGTTGACCGATATTAAATAGGAGGTAAGAATGAAAAGGATTATATGCCTTGCTGTAATATTTGCGTTTTGCCTTTCTTTCTTCGGATGCACCGAAAATGAAGAAGCCTCGCAAAATATCAGCGCGGCAGAAAGCATCAAGGATGTAAATAATCAAGAGGATTATATAGCCGTAGAAGACGCATATGTTTACGGCAAAATCGTCCAAAAGATCGAACCCAATATTCTTCAAATAGAGTCCGGCAACGTGCGCTTTAAAAACGAATACGGCGAAAAGGTCGATATAATAACCGAAGCCTTCGAGGAGTGGGACGTGGGTGCCGAAATCGAGGTAACATTCACCAAATATAAGGCGGCAGACGGAATATATCCGACACGCATATACGCCGAAAAGGTTCTTCCGTTAATGCTTGCCTATAAGCCGATAATATATTTTTATCCCGAGAAGGAAACTGTTTGCTCCGTCGAGCTTTTGCTTAACGGTGAATTTACCTGCACTTATCCCGAATATAAGGAAAACGGCTGGAGCAATTTCACCGCATATCCGAACGGAAGCCTTGTTTTTCCCGACGGAAAAAGCTATTACGCACTCTATTGGGAGGGTGTGACCTATGCAGATTGGAATTTTTCAAAGGGCTTCTGCGTAAAGGGCGAAGACACCGCAAGCTTTTTGGAGCAGACTCTTTCCGCACTCGGACTAAATGAACGTGAAGCAAACGAATTTATTATCTATTGGCTTCCCTTGATGCAAAACAACCCTTATAACGTAATCTCATTCCAGACAGATGCCTATACAGAAAGCGCGGTATTAACGGTTACACCAAAGCCGGATACGATGTTAAGAGTGTTTATGACGTATTATCCGTCGGAAACCGAAATCGATATTGAACCGCAAACCTTTGAACCGACCGAAAGAAACGGCTTTACCGTCGTTGAATGGGGCGGC
>JAZTXY010000004.1:0-13780 GCA_045636665.1 Eubacteriales bacterium | reverse complement strand
TCAACCAGTACAGAAACACCGGTGGATTCGATATCATCGGCTCCGGGAGAACCAAACTCGAAACCGAGGAACAGTTTGCTGTTGTTGCAGAAGTTTGCAAGAAGCACGGCATCAACGCAATCGTAATCATCGGCGGCGACGCCTCCAACACCAACGCGGCTGTTTTGGCTGAATACTTCGCAGCTAACAATGCAGGCGTCCAGGTTATCGGCTGTCCCAAGACCATCGACGGCGACCTCAAGAACGAAGATATCGAATGCTCCTTCGGCTTCGATACCGCAACCAAGACTTACAGCGAAATCATTGGTAACATCGAGCGTGACGCTAACTCCGCTAAGAAATATTGGCACTTTGTTAAGGTTATGGGCCGTTCCGCTTCTCACGTTGCTCTTGAATGTGCGCTCCAAACCCGTCCCAACATCTGCTTGGTAGGCGAAGAAGTTGCCGCTAAGAAGATGTCTATGGCTGAAATCGCTGATTATATCGCTGATTCTGTTGCTACCCGTGCAGCAAAGGGCTGGAACTTCGGTGTTGCAATCATCCCCGAAGGTATCGTTGAATTCGTTCCCGAATTCTCGGTTCTCATTGCCGAAATCAACGAGCTTCTCGCAGGCGAAAAGACCGAAGCTTTCAACGCGCTTCCCACTTGGGATGCTAAATATGCGTTCATCGAAGCCGGTCTTACCAAGGAATCGATGGCAGTGTTTGCAATTCTTCCTCAGTCTATCCAACAACAGCTCTTCCTCGAACGCGATCCCCACGGTAACGTTCAGGTTTCGCTTATCGAATCCGAAAAGCTCTTCTCTGCACTCGTTGCCGACAATCTCAAGGCACGCAAGGCGGCAGGCACCTATAACGGCAAGTTCTCGGCACTCCACCACTTCCTCGGTTACGAAGGACGTTGCGCATTCCCCTCGAACTTCGATGCTGACTACTGCTACTCGCTCGGTTACAACGCATTTATGCTTATCCAATACGGCTATACCGGCTACCTTTCCAAGGTTTCCAACCTCAGCAATCCTGCTGAAGAATGGGTTGCAGGCGGTATGCCTATGACCAAGATGATGAACATCGAAAGAAGACACGGTAAGGACAAGCCCGTTATCCGCAAGGCTCTTGTTGAATTGGACGGCGCTCCCTTTAAGTTCTTCGCTGAAAACCGCGCTGAATGGGCAGAAAACACCTGCTTCGTTTACCCCCGCGCTATTCAGTACTTTGGCCCGACCGAGGTTTGCCATGCAACCACCGTTACCTTGGCTCTCGAGCAAGGCAAATAATTACGCTTCAAAAAAAGCACTGCTTAGGCGGTGCTTTTTTGTCATTCGTTGGTCATTTCGAATATAATGGTCAGAGTGGAGAGATATGAAAAATTTCACAAATAACCGAATTTGAGGTTTTTTGTATTGACAAAGCAAACAGAATTCGGTATAATGTTGTCATTATGATATAGTAGTATGGTTTTTTATGTCCGTTTTTAGCTTGGACTGTAAAATGTTTGCTTAACGCTTAAAAAACGCGGCTCGGCGTTGTTGAAATGGCGGAAACGGATGATTGTACTGGTGAACGATGGGTTATAAAAAATACATTAAGGACTACCGCAAGGATTTTATAATAAAACCTAACGGAAAACCCGGAGTTACGGCAACTTATATCGGTAAATACTTTAAATTTACCGCGGATGACGCGCAATTAAAGAAAACACGCCTTGTTTTTTCGGCGCTTTCGGCATTCGCGTTGGTTTGCTGTATCGTTCCGCTTTTGTTTAATACCGAATCGACGCATCAGCTTTATGTCACGGTTCCGCACGTTGTGTCGTTTTTTCCGTTGGTTCATTTGCTGATGGGCGTTGCGAATCTGTATATCAAAAAGGCTCCGCTGATAAGGGAATTCCGCGATAAGACCGAGGGCAGGATAACCGTCAACTCGGTTGCGACGGGAAGTTTGCTTGCGGCAAGCGCGGTTTCGCGTACGGTTTATTGCATAATATTTACTTTTTCCGCGCTCGATATAATATCGTTAATACTTTTGGCGCTCGGCTCGGCTTCGGCATGGTTCGTTTTTGCGAATCGCAAGCTTGTTGCGACCGAGGAATGCCAAAGGAAAGAAACCGATTAAGGATTTTTATTTGCGCAAGACGCATTAAAAATATTAAAACAATTTTTTTCAGGAGGAAATTACCATGAAAAACAGCATCAGATTGTTAGCATTGCTTCTCGTTTTAGTAATGGCTATCTCTGTTGTTGCTTGTAGCGAACCTGCTGACGAGTCCTCTGCGACCGAAAGCAGCACTGCAGGCGAAACCAGCACCAACGAACAAACCGGCGCTGATTTGGACGCTGTAAGCGACAAAAAGGCTCCCGCTCCCTCGATCCCCGATTACAACGGCGGCGAAACTCTCGTAGTAGGCTACGATGCCTTCTCTGAAAAGTTCAGCCCCTTCTTCGCTACCACTGCATACGACCAAGATGCAGCAGGTATGACTCAGGTTGGTCTTCTTACCACCGACCGCGAAGGTAACGTTATCCTTAAGGGTATCGAAGGCGAAAAGAACACCTTCAACGGTAAAGAATATCTCTATACCGGTATCGCAGACTGCACCATCACCAAGAATGATGACGGCACTCTCGTTTACGACTTCAAGCTCCGCGAAGACGTTTTCTTCTCTGACGGAGTTAACCTTACCGCTGACGACGTAATCTTCTCGATGTACGTTCTCTCCGACCCCACCTATGATGGCTCCAGCACCTTCTACGCTGTTCCTATCAAGGGTATGGAAGAATACAGAAGCGGTATGTCTTCTCTTATGAAGCTCATCCTCGCTGACGGCCCCGACAAGACCAGCGAATTGTACACCGCTGATCAGGCTTCCTACTTCTGGACCGCTTTCGAAGCAGCAGGTCTTGAATTTGCTAAGGGCATTCTCGATGACATCATCACCGTTTACGGCGCAGCATACGGCGTTTCCGATTATGCAGGCGCAGCAGAGCTCTGGGGCTACGCAGGTATCACTACCGAAGCAGACTTCTGGGCAGCTATGAAGGAAAACTATGGCTACGATATCTCTGATGAAGGTATCAACAAGGAAGTATTCAACGTTCCTTTCAGCCAAATCCTCAATGAAAAGCTTGGCGACAAGGCAAATGAATACGCAGCAGGCGTAGTTACCGGCGATTCCGCAGCTAACATCAGCGGTATCGAAAAGACCGGTATGTACTCGCTCAAGGTTACCCTTACCGAGTTCGACGCTGTTGCTATTTACCAGCTCGGTCTCACCGTTGCTCCTCTCCACTACTACGGCAGCAGAGATGCTTACAAGTACAGCGAAAACAAGTTCGGCTTCACCAAGGGCGACCTTTCCGGCGTTAAGGATAAGACCACTCAGCCCCTCGGCGCAGGCGCATACAAGTTCGTTAAGTATGAAAACGGCGTAGTTAACTTTGAACGTAACGAATATTACTTCAAGGGCTGCCCCAAGATCAAGTACATCAACTTCCAAGAAACCGACGCAGGTAACAAGTTTGCAGGCGTACAGGCTGGCACCTTCGATATTACCGACCCCAACTTCGATACTCCTACCGTAGACGCTATCAAGGAAGCTAACGGCGGCGAACTTTCCGGTAACAAGATCACCACTTACACCGTTGACAACCTTGGCTACGGCTACATCGGTATCTGCGCTAACACCGTTAAGGTTGGCGACGACAAGGAATCCGAAGCTTCCAAGAACCTCAGAAAAGCATTTGCAACCCTCTTCTCCGTTTACAGAGAAAGCGCTGTAAACTCCTACTACGGCGACAGAGCATCGGTTATCAACTACCCGATCTCCAACACCTCTTGGGCAGCTCCCAAGCCCGCTGACGAAGGCTACTCGATCGCATACTCTAAGGGCGTTGACGGCAAGGATATCTATTCTGCTAACATGACCGAAGTTGAAAAGTTCGATGCAGCTCTCGCAGCAGCAGTTGAATTCCTTAAGGCAGCAGGCTTCACCTTCGACGGCAGCAAGTTCACTGCAGCTCCCGAAGGAGCAAAGCTCTCCTACGAAGTAATTATCCCCGCAGACGGTATTGGTGACCACCCCGTTTACAACGTATTCACCAACGCTCAGGAAGCTCTCGAAACAGTTGGCATCGAGCTCAAGATTACTGACCCCTCTGACTCCAACGTTCTTTGGGATTCTCTTGACGCAGGCGAATGCGAAATCTGGGCAGCAGCTTGGGGCGCAACCATCGACCCTGATATGTATCAGGTATACCACAGCTCTAACATCGTAGGCCTCGAAGGCTCTACCGGCTCTAACCACTACGGCATCACCAGCAAAGAACTCGACGACCTTATCATTGAAGCTCGTTCCAGCGAAGACCAAGCGTTCAGAAAAGCAACCTACAAGGAATGTCTCGAAATCATCCTTGACTGGGGCGTAGAAATTCCTACCTACCAGAGACAGAACGCAGTTATCGCATCTACCGAAGCAGTTAAGGTATCGACCATGACTCCCGACATCACCACTTTCTGGGGCTGGATGAACGATATCGAACTCCTCGAAATGAACTAATAGCAGAATCGGTTATCTAATTAGTTTAAATTATTGATTATTGGTAAGAGTCTGCGGATTCCGCAGACTCTTACTGAGTATTAGCAACCGCTCATTTCTTTTTAGGACGGTGAAATTTTATGTTTAAATTCATTATCAAGCGTCTGCTTTATTGCGCGCTGATACTGTTTATCGTAATGTTCGTTATATATACCCTTATGGCAAGCTTGCCTTCGGGTTATATTGAAAAGCAAGCCCGTTTGCTTTCTCAGCAGCCCGGCACCCAAAAGAGCTATGACCAATGGGTTACCGAAATGGAAGCAAATCTGGGTATGGATAAAGGCCTTGTTGAGGGCTATGTTACTTGGCTTGGAAATGCTGTACAAGGTGATTTCGGAGAAAGCTGGAACTGGACGGTTCCGGTTGTCGATAAATTCCAAGACGTTATATGGTACAGCTTTGTGCTGAGCTTAATTGCGTTTGTATTGGAGACGGCAATAGCTATACCGTTAGGTATACTTGCCGCCAAGAAGCAGTACGGTGTTGCCGACTATACCATATCGGTCGTTGCATTGATAGGTATTTCGATGCCCACCTTCTTCCTTGCTTCGCTTTTGAAATTGGTATTTGCCGCGAAACTTAATTGGTTTGATATCGGCGGTATGCAGGGCAGAGATTACCTCCAGCTTGATGCTTTCGGTCAGTTTCTCGACACCTGTCATCACATGGTATTGCCCGTTATAACTTTGACAATTATCGGTATCGGTGGCCTTATGCGTTATACCCGTACCAATACTCTTGAAGTTCTTAATGCAGACTATATCAGAACAGCAAGAGCAAAGGGTCTTTCTGAAAAACGCGTTATCGGTTACCATGCTTTCAGAAATACACTTATACCTATCGTAACTATTGTCGGTGGCTCGCTCCCCGGACTTTTCTCGGGTGCGCTTATTACCGAAACACTGTTTGACATCAGAGGTATCGGTTACGTTTCCTATCACTCTATGGTTAACGGCGATATTCCGTTTACAATGTTCTATCTGGCGTTCTCGTCGATACTTATTCTTATGGGCACTTTGATGTCCGATATTCTCTACGCTGTTGTTGACCCGCGCGTAAGACTTAATTAAGGAGGTGCCGCAACGTGAGTAACAAGAAACAGGACGAAAATCTTAACGAAAAGTCCCAACAAGAGCCCAAAATGGCGCTTGACGATGCGGCGCGCGTTAAGGTATTAAGCCCTTCGCGCTTGGTATTCAAGCGTTTTATCAGAAACAAGCTTGCAATATTCGGCACCTGCGTGCTTGTTGCATTGTTCCTTTTCTGCTTTGTCGGACCGCTTTTCTATCCGTACGTTGAAGATCAAACCTTCTATCACTGGAGCGAACAGAACGACGACTATGCTAACGCGCAGATCCGTTCCGAATTCGTTAACTATTGGAATCCCGAAATTGATCAAGAAACCCAAAAATCCTTAAGCTACGTTGAACGTAACGTAAACAGTACAATCAAAAAAATGCTTGCCTCCGAAAACGAGGCTGACAAAAACAGCTATAATATCGAATCCGACAGCGGCGCTTTTTACACTCTTGTAAAGCTTACCGATGAAGCTTATGCGCTCAAGGACAGTACTTATGTGGTGGTTGCCGATTTCTTCGGTAATTCGCTTAAGGGTGTTGCAACCTTCCGCGAAGGCTTTGAAGACCTCGGTGAAGAATTTTCTGCTGCTGCGGCTGCCGCTATCAAAAGCGGAAGCTTTGAGTTCAACGGCAAAAAATACGATATCGTAAAGGATAAAAAAGGCAGTAAGCTCGATTATGATATCTATTGCGATACCGCAGACAGCCGCGAAACAAAATATTATTTCGTTTCGACCGTTGACACTCCCACCTTCTATAGCACCGGCGATTACGACATTTACAACAAGGACAGCGAATTCAAATATTTCGCTTATATTTCGGTATTTACCGGCGCGACCGAATTTACCTATAATAACGAAAAATTCGGCGTAAAGGATGATGAAGGCACTGTTATCCTTACCAAAAACGATAAAGATTTTGCTTTCCTTTCTCCCTTTACCGCTTCGAGCAGCGATACCGTTACCGCGCTCAATATCGAGTTCTTGCTTGAGCTCGAACAAACCGTTATGCAAATGGTCGACAGCTCCTCGAGCGTCGGCACAGAGGTTTCGTTCAACGCACTTGCTCCCAAGGTTGAAGAGGGTAAGGTCGTTAAGGACGAAAACGGCAATCCCGTTTTGGAAGATACCGAGTTTGTCGTTAAGAGAGAACAAAACGACTATACCGTTTGGTGCACCCGTAGCATTTACATAATTCAGATTTATCAATCGCCCAGCTCCGAGCATATTCTCGGTACCGATGCAAACGGTATGGACGTATTGGCAAGAATTATGTACGGTGGTAGAATTTCGTTGCTCGTCGGCTTCGTCGTCGTGTTCATCGAAATGCTTATCGGCGTAATTATGGGCGGTATTGCAGGTTATTTCGGCGGTTGGATAGACAATATCATAATGCGTACGGTAGACGTATTCTATTGTATTCCTTCGATGCCTATCCTTATCATAACCGGTTCGCTCTTTGACGCCCTTGATATGGACTATAAAACAAGACTTGTCTGGATGATGGCGATACTCGGCTTCCTCGGCTGGGCAGGCGTTGCCAGAATGGTCAGAGGTCAGATCCTTTCGCTCCGCGAACAGGAATTTATGGTTGCGGCAGAAGCTTCGGGCTTGAGCACAAGACGTCGTATCTTCCGTCACCTCGTTCCCAACGTAATGCCCCAGCTTATCGTTCAGGCTACAATGGGTCTTGGCTCGGTTATTATTACCGAATCTACCCTTTCCTTCCTCGGTCTCGGCGTTAAGCACCCGCTTGCAACCTGGGGTAATATGATGAACAACATCACTCAAAAGGTAGAATATCTTACCGCATACGCATATATTTGGGTTCCTATCGGATGCCTTATCTGCTTGGCGGTTATTGCCTTTAACTTTGTGGGCGACGGCTTGAGAGATGCGTTCGACCCGAAGATGAAACGTTAAAGGAGGCGGAAAATGAGTAACCAAACTGAAAAAACCAAAAAGAAAAGCTCATATATCGGCAGTAAAGAATCGCGCCGAATCTCCGCTTTCAACAAAAAGCTTACGAAAAAGCTTGAAAAGCGCAGAGCGGCTAATAACGTCAATCCCGAAACCTATACTACCGAAATGCGCGACAAAAACAACATTCTCGAATTCGATAACGTTTGTACCTTCTTCTTTACCGATATCGGTACTGTAAAGGCGGTTGACGGTATCAGCTTCGACATTCCCAAAAACAGCACCGTCGGCGTCGTTGGCGAATCGGGCTGCGGCAAGAGCGTTACCTCGCTTTCGGTTATGCAGCTTCTCCAAAGACCTGTCGGTCAGGTTGTCGGCGGCGAAATTCGTTTCAATTACGATGACGGCAAGGCATATAATATTGTAAACGTTCCCAACTCGGAAATGATGAAGATACGCGGCAACAAGATCTCGATGATCTTCCAAGAGCCGATGACAAGCTTGAACCCTGTATTCCGTATCGGTATGCAGGTCGATGAGGTTATCAATCTTCACACCCCCGGCCTTACCAAGGAAGAGGTTAAGGAAAAGACTATCGATATGCTTAAGCAGGTCGGTATTGCAAATGCAGAGGGCGTATACAAAATGTTCCCTCACGAGCTTTCGGGCGGTATGCGTCAGCGTGTTATGATCGCAATGGCGCTCGTTTGCAACCCCGAGCTTATTATTGCTGACGAACCTACCACCGCGCTTGACGTTACCATTCAGGCGCAAATACTCGATCTTCTTCAGGAATTGAAGGACAAGATCAACAGCTCGATTATGCTTATTACTCACGACCTCGGCGTTATCGCTCATATGGCGGACTACGTTGTTGTTATGTATGCGGGCAGAATCGTTGAAAAGGGTACCAAGGAAGATATCTTCCACAACCCGATCCATCCCTATACCATCGGTCTTATGAAGAGTAAGCCTGCTATTAACAAGAAGGTTGACGCTCTTTATAATATCCGCGGTAGCGTTCCTAACCCCGTTAATATGCCCAACCACTGCTATTTCAAGGACCGTTGCGACTATTGCACCGAAAAGTGCGATGACAGATATCCGCCTATGTTCAAGGTAAGCGATACCCACTACGTTTCTTGCTACCGTGGTGAAGAGGGCGAATTTGTGGAATATCCCAAGACTGTAGATCCGGAGGTGCTTTTGAATGAACTCTAATACTTTCGGCAATACTATGGATAAGCCTATCGTAGAGGTACAAGGACTTAAAAAGTACTTCCCGATTAAATCAAGCTTCTTTAAGAAAACCATTGGCAACGTTAAGGCGGTTGACGACGTTTCGTTTACCATCAAAGCCGGTACAACTCTCGGCGTCGTTGGTGAATCGGGTTGCGGTAAGACAACTATGGGCAGAACAATGCTCCGTCTTTACCCCATTACCGAAGGCGAAGTGCTTTATCGCGGCTTGAGTCTTGAAAAGCTTACTACCGCAGAGCTTGCAAAGGCTTTGCCCAAGGAAGCGAAAAATTCCGTTAATTCTACAAAGGAATCGCTTATCGCATATTTCGAGGAAAACGGTATTGACATAAACCGCTTGGGCAACAAGGCGCTTAACAAGCTCAGACCTGACATTCAAATCATTTTCCAAGACCCTTATTCCAGTCTTAGCCCCAGACTTCCCATCGGTGAAATCATCGGCGAGGCTGTAAGAGAACACGACATTGTTCCCAAAGAAGAATTTGACGAATATATATCCTCCGTAATGAAATCCTGCGGCTTGCAGGAATATCATAAGGACAGATATCCTCACGAATTCTCGGGCGGTCAAAGACAAAGAATTTGTATCGCGCGTGCGCTTGCAATGAAGCCGAAGGTTGTCGTTTGCGACGAACCGGTTTCTGCACTCGACGTTTCGATTCAGGCACAGATCATCAACCTTTTGAAGGATCTCCAAAAGGAAAGAGGATTAACCTATATCTTCATTTCCCACGACCTTTCGGTTGTTCAGCACATCTCGGATGAGGTTGCGGTTATGTACCTCGGCAGTATGGTTGAAAAGGCATCGAAGGACAACTTGTTCGAAAATCCGATGCATCCTTACACAAAGGCACTCCTTTCTGCAATCCCCGTTCCCGATCCCGATGTGAAAATGAATCGTATCGTGCTTGACGGTGACCTTCCCAGCCCTGCAAATCCCCCCAAGGGCTGTAAGTTCCACACTCGTTGCGCTCAATGCTTCGAGCGTTGCAAGAACGAAGCTCCCGAATTCAAGGAATACGAACCCGGCCATTTTGTTGCTTGCCATTTGTACGACAAGTAGGAGAACGAGTAAACGATTATGAGTAAACGAAATAAGAAAGAATACGACGATGACGATGGAAGAGTAATTTCTCCTATGAACGTCGACGGTATGCCTTGGTATACCGAAAAGAAAACGCTTTTCGGAAGCAAAAAAAAGCCGAAAGAGGAAAGAGCGATTGATGACGTTCCTCTTACAAAGCAGGAAACACGCGCAATGATGGGCGGAGTTTTCGCGGCGGCACTGTTGGTTGCAGGCGTTTTCGCACTTGTGGGCTTTCTGTTTATTTTGTTCTGCGTTTACGTTTGGTTCAAATAACAAAAACGGCGCATCGTTTTGAATGCACCTTATCAAAAAGCAAACCGCCAAGGATTTCCTTGGCGGTGTTTTTATGTTAACCGAAAATATTATACTGAACGAACAACGCAGAAAGAAGCGATGCTACGAGAGAAACAACGGTGATTTGGGTGTTGATCGAAGGACCTGCGGTATCCTTGAAGGGGTCGCCGACAGTGTCGCCGATAACCGCCGCCTTGTGAGCTTCCGAGCCCTTGCCGCCTTCGTTGCCTGCTTCAACGTATTTTTTGGAGTTATCCCAAAGACCGCCTGCGTTGGACATAAAGAGCGAGAGGAGAAGGCCGGAAACGATGTTACCGAGCAAGAAACCGCCGATTGCTTCGGGACCGCCGATGAAGCCGACTGCGATGGTGGAAAGAATCGCAACCATACCTGCAGGGATAAGCTCACGGAGAGAACCGGTGGTAGCAACGTCGATACACTTGTCATATTCGGGCTTAACGTCTTCTTTGCCTTCCTTAAGACCGGGGATGGTATCGAACTGACGGTGAATTTCCGCAACCATCTTCTGAGCGTTTTTGTCAACGCCGAGGATGAGCATTGCCGAGAATACCGCGGGGATAGCCGCACCGATAAGAATACCGAAGAATACGGTGGGGTTCATAATATCGAAGCCGCTGAGGAATACGTGGCCTGCCGCTTCAGCTTCTGCCATAAAGGTACCGAGCAAGGAGATAACGGTAAGACCGGCCGCGCCGATCGAGAAGCCCTTGGTAACCGCCTTAACGGTATTACCTGCAGAGTCGAGCTCGTCGGCAACGCGAATCGCTTCTTCGCCCAAGCCGCCCATTTCTGCAAGACCGCGTGCGTTGTCAACGATAGGACCGTAAGCATCGTTAGAGATAATCATAGCAACGATGGAAAGCATACCGACCGCCGCCATAGAGATACCGAACAAGGGGAAGTTTGCGCCGTATTCGGCGAGAAGCGCTTCGGTGTCGCAAATTTTGTAGGAAACGAGTGCGGAAACTGCGATACCGATCATTGCGGGAAGTGCGGAAAGGAAGCCATAGGAAACACCGGAAAGAACGGTGAATGCAGGACCACTCTTGGAAGCGTGAGCAACCTTTTTAACGATGGGCTTCGAGTCGTCGGTGAAGTAGTCGGTAGCAAGACCGATGATAACGCCGACAACAAGACCGAGAGTGGAACAGCCCCAAATGTGCCAAGAAAAATCGAAGAAATAGGTAGCGGCGGCAGTGAACGCCATAAATACTGCAGAAGTCACGTAAGTAGAGGAGTTAAGCGCGCCGGTAGGAGTACCGTTCTTGGTGATACGAGCGGTAGCGATACCGATGATGGAAGCGAGAAGACCGAGAGCGGCATAGCAGAGAACCATCTTCATGCTGAGCTCAACCATACCTTGGGTAAGAGAGGTTGCGATAACGAGCGCAGAGGTAAGTGCCGCAACGTTAGAGTCGAAAAGGTCAGCACCCATACCTGCAACGTCGCCGACGTTGTCGCCAACGTTATCTGCGATAACCGCAGGGTTTCTCGGGTCGTCTTCTGCGATGCCGGGCTCTACCTTGCCGGTAAGGGCAGCCGCAACGTCTGCGGTTTTGGTGAATATACCGCCGCCTGCCTTCGCAAACAATGCAAGCGAGCTTGCGCCGAAGGAGAAGCCGAGAAGGAGAGAAGCGTCGTGGAGCGCCCAAAGAGCGACAGAAACGCCGAGAACCGCGCAACCTACAACGATAAGACCCATTACGGAACCGCCGCGGAAGCCGATAAGAAATGCGGGCTTGATGCCTTTTGCGGCAGCTTCTGCAGATCTGCCGTTGGAAAGAGATGCAACAACAAGACCGAGCTTACCTGCGATAGCAGAAAGGATAGTACCGCAAATATAAGCGATAGCCATAGTGATGTTGTTCCAACCGCTCCATCTGCCGTCAACGGTTTCTGCGTTCCAGATGGGGTTGGGGAGGAAGAGCGCGATAAGAACTGCAACGATAAGCGCGAAAACTGCAAGAATCTTATATTCTCTCTTCATAAAGGTGTTGGCGCCGTCACGAATGAGGCCGGCAACTTCGGTGATGCGCTTGTTGTTTTGCTGTTGCTTCTTTACCCAGAAGTAAAGGTAAGCGGCAAACACAAAAGCGATCGCGGCAATCAAAATAGAAATGCCATAAAAGATCGTCATGGTAGGTTACCCTCCGTATTAATTTTTATTAGGTAATAAGCGCCGACACCGTTTAAAATGCGCGAAATCAAGTGAAAAATCGACTCGATTTGCGTAACCAAAACGGTTTGCGCGCTTGCACCAATCGAAAACGATATTAACATTCCGACTATATATTGTCAACAAAATACCCCGTATCTTTACCGAATCTTAGTTAAGAAAAAACCGCCGATTTTTAATCAGCGGTTTAATTTTATTCGGTTAATGCCTTAACTATGCGTGCGGACAAAATATCCTTTGTGGGCGGATGAATATTGTCCTTTTCGCTGACGTCTGCGGAGATTACTGTTTTCACGAAATCGACCTCGTTTTCGATTTCGGCTTGCGCTTTTTGAACGGTGTGCCAGCCCTCGTCATCACGCGGATCGAAATCCGCAATCTGAACAACAACGAAGGGAAGTTGTTCGTTTTTAAGGTCGGCACGCCAAATTTTTATCATTTCGGCAAGCTCTTGCTTGTAAACCCTCGCTTCGGGAACCGTGGTATCGCTTTCGCCCTGATACCAAACGACCGCCGAGAGGGAATAGGGGACGATTTGCGAAAATGCAAAGGAATAAAGTGTTCCGTCGCCGTTCCATTCCGAAAATTCCTTGATGTAGTGGTCTTGGTGCTTTTCTTCAAGCGTCAAATCAATGCCCATCTTTGTGTAGGTTCCCTTGGGAACCCAGCTTTCGATAACCGATGCGCCTTGGTAGCACACGATAGCGCCGACAGCGATGCCTTTTTCCTTTGAAATCTGCATCGAGGCAAGATAACCTATCGCCGACCAATCGCCTGCTTGCTCGGCAAGACATTTAACCCATCCGTCGTCGGGGGTAAAACGGTCTGCCTTTTCGATTCTGTCGGTCGAAAAAAGGCGAAGCAGGTCGTTGCTTTCGTATTTTTCGGTCGGATATTTTGATTCCTTAAGCTTAAACTGCATATTGGATTGACCCGCAAACAAATAAACCTCGCCGACGTAAATATCGGTAAGAGTAACCGTTTCGCTTTCGGTCTTGAAGGTCAATTCATAAGGTCCCCCGTATCCCATTTCGGGGAATTCGACCATCCAAAAGCCACCGTTTGAATTTACGGCAGTTACGTTGTCGGCAAAGCTTATTTCGGCAGTTCCTTCGCCCTCGCCGTAAACGCGTATCGGTTTGTTAGCCGCAAAAACCATATTTGAAGCAAAAATAGCATTTAATTTCATAATATTCTCCGTTTGCTTAGTTTCATATATTATATATAACAATTTCCTTTTTCGCAAGAGAAAAAGCGAAAAAATATATTGACATTGACCTTGCGTCAAGTGATATAATGTAATCGGGCGGTGAGTGTATGAAAGACAAAAGCCTTTATGACATATCCGAG
>JAZTXY010000003.1:0-10856 GCA_045636665.1 Eubacteriales bacterium | reverse complement strand
AGTATCGGTATTATCGGTATCGCGCTTATCTTTGCGGTATCGCAGGGTATGACCTCATATATCAACACCGTTCAGGAGGATACTCTGTCATCCTATCCCTTAACGCTTGAATCCCAACACATGGATATAAGCTCGTTGCTTACGGCGTTTATGGATAACGTCGCATCCAACTCCGGCCACGAAAAGGATGCGGTTTACCAAAAGGCGATGTTTTATAACCTCGTAAACTCGCTTGACGCAATGGAAGCAACCGAAAACGACCTTAAATCCTTTAAGGAATTTATTGAAAAAGAACGTAATGACCCGAACAGCCCAACGGGCTTACAAAACGCAATTAACGGTGTCCAATACACCTATGCGATAGACCTGCTTATTTATACCGAAAACATCGACGGCGATATTATTCAATCGGATACCAGCGCTCTTTTGCAGGAGCTGCTTATTGAATATTTCGGACTCGACTTAAGCGGCATGATGCAGATGAATGAAAGCATGATGGGCGGCTCGGCAACCATGTCGATGTCAAATTCGAGTGTAAAGCTTTGGCAGGAAATGCTTCCCGGCGATAACGGTAAGCTTATCAACCCCTTGCTTGAAAAGCAATATGAAGTTATCCACGGCTCGTGGCCCAACGATTACAACGAAATCGTTCTTGTTGTTGACGAAAACAACGAAATCGACGATATGGCGCTTTATGCATTGGGTCTTATGTCCAAAGACGATATTGACGCTCTTGCAGACGCGGCATTTAACAAGAAGCCTATTGATTTTTCCACCAAAAAGTGGAGCTATGAAGAAATTTGCGGTATGGAATTCCGCACAGTCCTTTCGGCAGATTGCTTCACGCTTGACGAAAAAACCGGTAATTACACCGACCTTCGTGATACTCAGGCAGGTCTTCGTTACCTTTATTCAAACGGTCTTGACCTTAAGGTAGTAGGTATTATCCGCCCGAGCGAGGATGCGGTTTCCGCAATGCTTAAGGGCTCTATCGGCTACACAAACGAGTTGACCAAGTATATCATCGAAAAGACGAAAAACTCTGACGCTCTCAAAGCACAGCTTAATGACGAAACGACCGATATTTTCACAGGTCTTCCCTTCCACGAAAGCACCGGAAAGCTTACTAATGAAGAAAAAGCAAAAGAATTCAAAAATTACGTAAGCGCACTTGACGTTGCCAAAAAGTCGGAAACCTATATTAAGATAGTCTGCACGCCGACCAAGGAAATGCTTAACCAGATGGTAAATCAGGCGATGAAGGACCTTAACAGAGCGCAAATGGAAGAAACGCTCGTAACCGTTCTTACCCAACAAATGGGTATGTCCGAAAACGAGATTACTCAGTATTTGGGCGCAATGAGCGATGACGACGTCAAGGAAATTTTCACACAGCTTGTTACCGAGCAGGTAAAGGTGCAATACGCGACCACCGCAAAGGAACAGCTGGCAGGACTGACTCCCGAACAGTTGGCAGGCGCGCTTGATGCGGCGATGCAAACGTATACGCCCGAACAGTTTGCGCTTTATCACGACGAGGTTCTTGAATTCTCCAAATCCACCTACAAGGACAATATAAGAAAGCTCGGCCACGTTGATATTAACGATCCCGAAAGCATTAACCTCTTTGCTTCCTCGTTTGAAGAAAAGGATACTATCGAAGCGGCAATCCTCGATTACAACAAAAACAAGGATAAGCTTCAGCAGATAACCTATACCGATTACGTCGGACTTATGATGTCCTCGGTAACGACCATTATCAACGCAATCACCTACGTTCTTATTGCATTCGTTGCCATTTCGCTTATCGTTTCTTCGATAATGATCGGCGTTATCACACTTATTTCGGTTCAGGAGCGTACCAAAGAAATCGGTATACTCCGTGCAATCGGTGCATCAAAACGCAACGTTTCGACAATGTTCAATGCCGAAACGGTTATGATAGGCTTTGCATCGGGTGCGTTGGGTGTTATAGTTACCTATCTGCTCTGCTTGATAGTTGATGCGATTTTAAATGCTTTGACGGGTATCGAAAATCTCAAAACCGAATTCCCGTTCGAGGTTGCTTTGCTTCTTATCGGCATAAGCGTCATCCTTACGCTTATCGCAGGTATAATTCCTTCAAGAAGCGCTTCCAAGAAAGACCCCGTTGTTGCATTGAGAACAGAATAATTCTACACGTTAAAAAGCTCCGAAAAAATATCGGAGCTTTTTTTACCGTTTTTTTGCCAAATTTCGAAAAATTTCGTTGACAGTTGACACGCATTTTGTTATGATATATTCGAGCGAAATTTGAGCTCACGTGTTAATTGAACGTCATTTATCCTTATCTTCCCACAGCCGCGGAATCAAAGCGGCATTCAAAAACGTCTTACAGCTATGTTAGACAGTTAAACAGGAGAACTTATGGGAATTATCGAAATTATCACTCTCATCGGCGGCGTTGCCTTTTTCCTTTACGGAATGACGGTTATGTCAAACGGGCTCGAAAAGATGTCGGGCGGCAAGTTGGAAGCAACTATTAAAAAGATGACCTCCAACGTATTCAAAAGCCTCTTACTCGGCGCAGGTATAACGATTGCAATGCAATCCTCGTCCGCTATGACGGTTATGCTTGTAGGTCTTGTTAACTCGGGCATTATGAATCTTAAACAGACCGTCGGTCTTATTATGGGTTCTAATATCGGTACGACGTTAACTGCGTTCCTCACCTCGCTTGTAGGCTTGGAAAGCAGCGGAAGCGGATTTAACTTTATGGATCTGCTTAAACCGGCTAACTTCTCGCTCCTTTTTGCGCTTTTCGGTGTGCTTTTGGTTATGGGCAAGGACAAAAAGCGCAGAGATATCGGTAACATCATCGTCGGCTTTGCCGTTTTGATGTGCGGTATGGGACTTATGGGCGATTCGGTTTCCGCACTCAAGGACGATCCCGAATTTGCAAACCTTCTTACGATATTCAACAACCCCGTTTTCGGTGTTCTTATCGGTGCCGTTATCACAGGTATCATCCAAAGCTCCGCCGCATCTGTCGCAATCCTGCAAACGCTTGTAGGCCCCGGCTCGGGCTTCACCTTCGGAATGGCAATTCCCATTATTATGGGTCAGAATATCGGTACCTGCGTAACCGCGCTTATTTCAAGCTTCGGTGTTAACAGAAATGCAAAAAGAGTTGCGGTTGTACATATCGCGTTCAACATCATTGGCACGGTAATCGGACTCGTTGTTTTGTATACGCTCAACTGGATTTTCAGCTTTGCATTTATGGCTTGGGAAATCGATGCGTTGGGCATTGCGTTCTGCCATCTCACCTTCAACGTATTCACAACGGCATTGCTTATTCCCTTCCAAAATATGCTCGTTACTTTTGCAAACAAGGTTATCCGCGACAAGAAGGACGAAAAAGAGCATATCGCATTCCTCGACGAACGTCTTTTTGCCACTCCGGCAATCGCTATTTCGGAATGCCGCAATATTACCGTAAGAATGAGCACCGTTGTCAAGGAAGCATTGCTTGACGCGCTTTCGGTTTTGAACAAGTACGACAAGGCACTTGCCGATAAGGTTGAAGAAGACGAAGGTCTTGCCGATAAGTTCGAGGACAAGCTTGGCACTTATCTCGTTAAGCTTTCGAGTAACGATATAACCATTAAAGACTCTCAAAACGTTTCGACAATGCTTCACTCTATCGGTAATTTCGAACGTATTTCCGACCACGCGGTTGAAATTTCCAAGACCTCGGAGGAATTGAACCAAAAGAAGCTTAATTTCTCGCAAGAGGCTCAAAAGGAAATCGCGGTTGCGGAAAACGCACTGCGCGAAATTATCGACCTTACCTTTACCGCATTTGAAACGGGCGATACCGATCTTGCTCATAAGGTTGAACCGCTTGAGCAGGTTATCGACAAGATTACTGCCGAAATGCGAAGCAATCACATTCTCAGATTGCAAGCAGGCACCTGTACCATCGAGCTCGGATTTATTCTTAACGACCTTATCAACTGCTTCGAGCGTATTTCCGACCACTGCTCGAACATCGCGGTTGCTATGATCGAGGTTGCGGAAGGCGAATTCGAAACCCACAAATATCTTAACGCAGTTAAGGGCGGCAACGACGCTCAGTTCCGCACCGATTACGAAGCGTTTGTTATTAAGTACAGCTTGGTATAACGATATAAAAATCCCTTCGGGAATATCCGAAGGGATTTTTTTGTTATTTAACGTGAATATCAAAGGTTGCTTCAAACGAGCGATTCCACGGATAACGGAAGTTCGAAACGCTGACCTTTCCGTGGGAGGAATATTCATTTATTCCAACAAGAATTTCCGAAGAATTGATTCGTTTTATAATCGTTGCAGGGCCGTATTTTGAAGAATCGTTAAGATTTGTAATGCCCTTGCCCTTATAGGAAATATCCTTTATAAACGAGAAGGTAAGAGTTTTAAGAAACGCCTCATTCGATTCTTCGGTAGCTACTTCGTTTTTGATATACACATATCTTGCAACGGCATTTGAAAGCGAGATGCCGGTTGCGTTGGCAACTGTGTTCCAGTTTGAATAACCGAGCAGCTTTGCGATATCGTAATCGGAATCGATTACCTTATACGGCAGGTCACGGTTAGTGCTCGATGCGTCGATTATACAGGTGGGGATTCCGTCTTTTATATTTTTGATTGCCTGCTGTATCAATGCCTCGGCATTCCTTGCGGTATTGTTCGAGCGTGTAAGCACAAGCACCTGAAGCGCGTCTTTTTCATCGCTGTCGAGCGTTGCGCCGATTGACGAGAAGTGCTTTTCGATACAGTCGGAAAGTGTTGAGGTATCAAAGCTGTCAGCCGACCAATTCTCGCCCTCTCCGAAATAGGTCACCTTACATTCGGCTTCACCGTAAACGTCGGTCGCAACGGCGGCGATGCCCATAAGTCCAAGCTCATCGGCGCCTGCGAAAAGTGTTAAATTGTCGCCGCCGAGCGAGGTTATATAATTAATTTCGTTGGTTTGGATTGTGGTTTCAGGCGATGAATCGTCAACGCCGATATAAATTCTTTCGATATCGTCAACCGCATTCGAGAGAAGATAATCGATAACCTTAAGCTTACGGGTACGCGATGCGAGATATCTGTCAAGCATTTCGTTTGATACCGAAACGCTTATTTCGCGTCCGTTTGTATCATAGCGGTAGCCTGCGATGATATTATCTACTGTAAGCTGATTTCCGCTTAAGGTCTTACGGGCTTTTTTGCCGTATTCTCTTAATGCGTTATATTCGTCCATTTTATAGCCTTGATAATCGACCGTCGATGCAAGGCGCATAACGGTATCAAAAAGGATTACGTGCTTTTTCTCGGCAAGCTGAATCAGATAGTCGGCAACCTCCATTTCAAACGCAAGGTCAGTGTTTGAAAGATAACGCGAGCCGACAAGTCCGCCCGAAATAAGCTGGTCGAGTGAAATAACGAAATATTCGCACTCGTTTTCAATCGATTTAAGCCATTTAAGCAATTCCTTGCGATTACCGATGGTTGAGCCGTCGGGGTTGGGAGTCATATTATCAAGCGCGGTGCGATAAAGCGATTCTTCGGGAATGAGCAGATTAAATCCAGCCGAAGCCGCAAGGTATTCAACGCGGTCCTTGTTTACGGGACGGTTGTCCAAGGGGATATAAGCGATTTTAACGCTATCGCCCGCGACGCCTTCACGGTGAGGCATAGAAGTCAGATTAATCGACTTCATAACGTGACGTTTTACGAGGATATAATCGTAAACCGTTACCGCTTCTTCGCGTTTTGCGGCTTCCAATGCCGCGCCCGTCAGCTTAAGTGTGCCCATACAATGACGCTTAAGCGCTATATAGTCGTATTTATCGATTACACCGTTTGCCGAAACGTCGCCGTATATTACCACCAACTGCGTGTTTCCGTTTTTATCGGTAGCGGTGTCGCCCGTTTTTACGTATTCTCCCTGCGAATCGACCGATTCGAGCTTTTTGCCGTAAGAAAGAAGAACGTCGGGAGCGGTTTTTTCGGACACGTTATAAACGTATCCGTCGGATATAACGTAATTAACAGATGCTTTTGCGAAGCTGCCTTCCGCTTGCGCGCATGACGGCAGCACAGAAAACATCAGCAAGCTGCAAAGTAAAATTGCCAAAAATCGTTTCAAAGCTTTTATCCTCCAAACAACTCGTTTTTAAAAAGTATAACATCTTGCCTTTAACAAGTCAAGAAACAAAATATTAACAACTTGTTGAATATAACACCGCTTGACAATTATCGGATTTAGTTGTAAAATATAATGTAAAAATTTGATCGGAGAGTTATTTTATGAGCGCATTGAATGCACTTAGAAATAAATTTAAATTCGACCCCGAAAGTCCTTGGTATTTTTACCGCAAGGTGATTTGGTGGTCGTTTATCGTGTCGCTATGCATCACTGTCCCGTTCGTTATCGTTGAATGGGTAAAAACCGGTTCGCCCGTATTCTTATATTACGGCGATTATAACGCTCAACAGATTTGCTTTTACGAAAACTGTGTGAGAATGGTGCAAGACGGCGCATTCGGTTGGGACTGGGTTACCGATATGGGCTCAAACTTCATCGGCAGTTATTCGTATTATATGCTCGGAAGTCCCTTTTTCTGGATTATGTGCGCCTTCCCGTCATCTTGGGCGCCTTACCTTATGGCTCCGATTTATATTGTTAAATACATCGTCGCCGCGGTTATCGCTTATGCGTATCTGCAAAGATTCGTTAAAAACAAGAATTATGCGGTTATCGGCGCGTTGCTTTATTCCTTCTCGGGATTCCAAATTTATAACACGTTTTTCAACCAATTCCACGAAGTTGTTGCCTTCTTCCCCTTGCTTTTGATAGGTATGGAAGAGCTTGTGCAAAACGACCGCAAGGGTGTTTTCGCGGTTGCAGTTGCAATAAATGCGGTTATAAACTACTTTATGTTTGCAGGTCAGGTCGTATTTTGCATTATTTACTTCCTGTTCAGAATGTCAACACGTTCGTTCAAGATTACTTTGGGCAAGTTAGGTCTGATTGTACTTGAATCGGTCATCGGCTTTGCGATGTCGATGTTTATGTTCCTGCCTGCCGCCGCCGCGCTTATGGGCAACAGCAGAATTTCGAGCTCTTATATGGACACTCTCGGTAATTTTATCGAGCAGTTGGGTGACGGCAAAGACGAATCGGCAATGAACAGCCTTAAGTCCCTGCTTTATTGGCGCAAGAGCGGTGAATTTTACTGGCAGAGATACGGTCAGATATTCGAATCCTACTTCTTCCCGCCCGATATTCCCTCGCGCGTTAACTTCTTCAGCGGACACGAAACGAGATGGGCTTCGATTTCGATGTATCTCCCGATGTTTGCGCTTTCGGGTGTGTTTGCTCTGTTTACGGTCAAAAAACGCAGATGGCTTAAGGGCTTGATGATATTCCTCGTTATCTGCTCGTTTGTACCGTTGCTTAACAGCATATTCTTCCTTTTCAATTCGTCGTATTACGCAAGATGGCTTTATATGATGATTCTTATGTTCACCTTGGCGACGGTTATCGCCTTGGAGGACAACCGCACAAAATGGAGAGTTCCGACAGCGTTGATGACCTTCTTCTGCACCGCGGTGGCGTTGCCGCTCGGTCTTCTCTGGTACAAAAATGAGGATGACGTTATGAATCTCGGTTATCCTCCCTATTACTTCAGATTCTGGCTTTACGTCGGCATTGCTTTTCTCGGAATTGCGCTTACCGCATTTATCATCCGCAGATTCCGCGGAACGAAGGTGTTTGAACGCGCATTGCTTTACGGCGTTTGCGGAATGACAGTGCTTTACGGATGCGTTCATATTACCAACGGCAAGCAGTATTCTCACAACAGTAATTTTATGGTAGACCAGTGTATCGAGGGTGAGGTTATACTTCCCGACCCGCACGAGGAATTTTACCGTATCGACTTTTTCCGTAATTCAAGCATATCGACCATCGACAATCTCGGTATTTATTGGAATTATCCGACTATCGAATGCTTCCACACCGTAGTGCCTCCCTCGATAATGGAATTTTATCCGATTATCGGCGTTTCGAGAACCGTCGGATCGAGAGCTGAAAGCTCACTTTACGGTTTAAGAGCGTTTACCTCGACGAAGTATTCCTTTATCGAAACCTCTAAAAACAAGAGAAAAGAAAAGGTTGATTCCAAAACGGGCGAGATCGTCTTAACCGAAACGGGCGAAACGGTCTATACCGAAAAGCACGATGCTTTCGGATTTAAATATCTCGAATCGCAAAACGGCTTTGATATTTACGTTAACGAAAACTATATCCCCATGGGCTTTGCTTACGATGAGTTTATGACTCAAACCGATTTCGAAAAGAAGTACAACAAGGAAAACCGCGACAAGATGCTTTGTAAATATCTTGTAGTGCCCGACGATATGGTTGCGTATTATTCGCAGTTTATGACCCGAGTAACGGTTAAGGATGCTGTCACGGCAACCGAGAATGCATTTACCGAATCGGTCAGCGACAGACGCAGTATGAGCTGCAGCGAGTTTGAATATGATTCCTACGGCTTCAATGCAAAAATCACTCTCGACGAGCCGAGAATCGTTTACTTCAGCGTACCTTATGAAGAAAACGGCTGGCACGCAAAGGTAAACGGCAAGGATACCGACGTTTTGCGCGTTACCTATGGTTTTGTCGGCGTTGAATGTCAAGCAGGCGAAAACGAAATTGCATTCAATTACACCACTCCCGGACTTGTCGTTTCGACCGACGTAAGCTTTGCGGGAATCGATTTGACCCTTCCCGGCGGTGTTTGGATATCGCTCGGCGCGTTGTTCGTATACGTTCTTTATATGCTTTACTTCAAGGTTTTGAAGAAGCAAAAGGCGACAAACGAATTCTTCTCGTTTGACTTTTACGACGATTGCGGCGCGGGATTCGAAGCCGATTCATCGGTTGAAGTAAAGGTTATTCCGATTTCAAACGAAGCGCAAGTGGATGATGCTAAAGCTTCCTTTGATGAAGAAGGTTTGGAAGAAGCCGAATCGGAAGTGCAAGAAACCGAATCGGAAGTGCAAGAAACCGAATCGGAAGCGCAAGAATAACAAATAACGAATAACAAAAAGCCCACTCAATGAGCGGGCTTTTTACTTTATATTTTTTGGATTTAATTTTCGAGGTCTGCGTAGATGATCTCTTTAAGCTCGGCATCGGTCTTGGGAGTTTCAAACCAAGCTTCATCGCAACGGTATGCAACGCCTCCGCGTCTGCCGTGTCTTGCGAACTGATAGCAGGCGTAAAATCCATCCTTACCGAGGCAATCAATACCGTATGGGGTCGAGAAGCGGTATTTTCTCTTGATCTCCTTAAAATCGTGCGAAACGCAATAAAGCACCTCTTTGGGTTGATAGGGCTGAGATGAACCGTAGGTAGTGAACCAGAATTCCTTATTTTCGGCATCGTAATCGAAATTCTGAATACCGAAAACGGTGTTGCCCGTGGGAATGTGATATTCGGTTTCGTATTTACCGTTCATATCGAACTGAAGAATTATCTGATTCGAATATTTTTCGCCCGTAAAGAGTGCGCAGGCGATAAAGATTTTATCCTCGCCGCTTACGGGATCGGGCGCGACCGCAACACCGTCGATGCCTTGGAATCCGCGGGTATCCTCTTCGGTGCAGGTAATGCTCTTGTAATAATCGCAGATATCAAGATTTATAACGTCAAGCGTTCTGAGATCATATTCATCGAATACCATCAATTTATAGCCCGACCAATCCGCCCAAGCGTGACCGGGAAGAGCGTTCTTCATAAAGCTCGCATAAATTTTGCCGTTGTGATAATCAACGTCACCTATATGGCCGCCGGACACGTGCACCTGACATTTAACGATGCTGTTCATCGTGGTTTTTATAAGGCTGTCGGTAAACGACCAGAACATATGACCGTTTCCGCTCGTAAAGCCCTGCATATGCTGATACTGATTAAGAGCTTCAACAAATTCCATAAATTACTCCTGTGAATTATGTTTAATATTTAAGCTGCAAAGCGTTAAATTCGATTTCTTTCCAAAAGCTTATTTGCCGCGTATAAAGCCTTCGATTTCGGCTTCGGAAACGTTGTTTTCGAATAACGATTCGTCGCAACGGTAAGCAACGCCGCCGCGTCTGCCGTTTTGTCCGTATTGATACGAAGCATAAAAGCCCTCTTTACCGAGACACTCTATGCCGTAGGGTGTGGAGAAGCAATATTTTCTCTTGATTTCCTTTAAATCTCCCGAAATACAGAAAAGGATTTCCTTGGGCTGATACGGCTCGCTGGGACCGTAGGTGGTGAACCAAAATTCCTTGTTTTCCGCATCGTAATCCAAATTTTGTATACCGAAAACGGTGTTGCCGGTGGGAATGTGATATTCGGTTTCATAAACGCCGTCAAGAGTAAACTGAAGTATTAACTGATTCGAATACTTTTCGCCCGTATAAAGAGCGCAAGCCACAAACAGTCTATCCTCACCGCTTACGGGATCGGGAGCTATTGTAACGCCGTCGATGCCCTGAAATCCGCGGGTATCCTCATCACTGCAGGTGATGCTCTTGTAATAATCGCAAATATCAAGATTTATTATATTTAAAACGCGAAGATCGTTCGCATCGAAAACGTAAATCTTAAATCCGGTCCAATCCTCCCAAGCATGTCCGGGAAGAGAATTTTGAAGATAGCTTGCATATATCTTTCCGTCGTGATAATCGCAATCACCAAGATGTCCGCCGTGTATTTCGACCTGACATTTTACGGTATTGTTAAGATTGGTTTTTACAAGACTGTCGGTAAACGACCAATACATATA
>JAZTXY010000002.1:0-12433 GCA_045636665.1 Eubacteriales bacterium | reverse complement strand
CATCACATCAACTCCTTGGCTCACAGAACGACATGGCTACGATCCGACTTCGATTTTATCATCGGCGCGGCAACCTTTGCGCTCGGTCACGTTTGCTTTGTTATCGCCTATTGCTTTATGCAGAAAATGCAGAAGCTCGATTATATCATCAGCGGAGTGCTGTTCGTCGGATGCTTGATTTTTCTTACGTTCTGTCCGTTGCTCACATTTGAAGTGGCGGTATTCCGCATTGTTTGTATCGTTTATGCGCTGATTATCTCTACTATGCTCGGCAAGGCACTGGGCAATTTTGTCAGAGAAAGGAACGCACTCACCGGAACGATTGCCGTCGCAAGCGCGCTGTTCTTTTTCTCGGATTTGATGCTGGTATTCGACTGGTTTATCGGACTTTGGAGCTGGACGGATAACGCTTGTATGGGAACCTATTATCCCGCGTTGTGCCTGTTGGCGCTTTCGATGTATATCAAATCGAAAAACAACAACCGATAAGCCGTTGGGAATGCTTTTGTTACAATAGCTCTTGATGATTTTGAAACACGAAGCTCTGAACAAGCTATATGTAAAATTATAAATGAAAAAGCCACGCGCGTGGCTTTTTTCTTTTGCACTTGAACATAGACGCAAAAAATGTTATAATAAAAACGAGGTGATAAAAAATGACAGCAAAAGAATTATACGAAGGCTTACTTGAAGGCGCAATTTCGATTCTCGACCCCACCTGCGACGGACTTATTGTCGGAGATGCGGATGTGGAGGTGAAGAAGGTCGGAACCTGCTTTAAGCTTACTGCAGAGCTTATCGACAAGGCGGTTGCCGAGGGCGTAAACGTTATTATAACGCACGAGCCGACCTTTTCGCGCGATGACCGCGGAGGCGAATTTTACGGAATCGATAGATTGAAATATGATAAGCTTATCGCTTCGGGAATAACGCTTTTCCGTTATCACGACCACGCGCATCACCGCGAGGACGATTTGATTCACGCAGGGTTCATTTCCGCGCTTGGACTTAACGTCGTTAAAAAATATCCCATCGAATGCCTCGGCGTGAGAAGATACGAATTTGAAGAAAAATTAACACCTCGCACCCTTGCAAAGCTTGTGCGCGAAAAGCTTAACGTTGAGTGTATAAGAATCGTCGGCGATTGCGATATCGAGCTTAAAAAGGTTTGTCTTGGACTCGGCGGAGTCGGAATGGCTCAGATAAACAAGCTTTTTGACCCCGGATGCGATATTTTTGTTACCGGCGAGGTCGGCGAGGTTTGCGTTGACGAATACGTGCGCGACGCTTGTTATTTCGGCGAAAAACGCGCGATAATGGTGCTCGGACACTATAGCTCGGAATATGCGGGGATGCGATTGCTTGCCGAAAAGCTTAACGGCAAGGACATTCCGTCGGTATTTCTCGAGGGCGGAGAGGTATACCGCAATATTTGAGATTGGCAAAAATTCACTTTTTGTTAATTTATTTGGGAGAAATTTCTGAAAACTATTGTAATTTTTTTGCTTTAGTAGTAGAATAATGACATAATATGCGGTAGAAACACTACCGTAAAAAAGGGGATACCCCTAAAAATTTTATTTTGGAGGAAACAAAATGAAAAAGTTTATCGCATTGTTTCTTGCAGCTTTGATGCTCCTCTCCTTCACTGCTTGCGGCTCGTCCGAAGACGATGCTAAGGCGGATTTCAAGGTAGGCGCGATTTACATCAACAGCAAGAACGACACCGCAGGCTACACCTTCGCTCACCACAGCGGTATTACCGAAGCTATGAAGCAGCTCGGTCTTGACGTTGAAAAGCAGCTCTTTATCGTTGACGAAGTTCCCGAAGATAAAGAACAGGTTCTCGCAGCAGTTGATACCCTTGTGGGTAAGGGCGTAAATATCATCTTCGGTATTTCCTTCGGTTATATTGACGCTATCGAAGAAGCTGCAACCAAATATCCCGACGTTGTACTCTCTCACGGCACCGGCTACAAGAGCAACGAAACCAACTTCAACAACTATTTCGGCCGTGCATACCAAGCTCGTTACCTTTCCGGTATCGCTGCAGGTCTTAAGAGCCTTCAAACCGGCAACAACAACGTAGGTTACGTTGCTGCATACGGCACCGAATATGCTGAAACCGCTTCCGGTATCAACGGCTTCGCTCTCGGCGTACAAGCAGTTAACCCCGATGCAAAGGTTTACGTTAAGAAGCTCGGCGCATGGGCAGATGAAGTAAACGAATCTGCATTCGCAAAAGAACTTATCAACTCTCTCAACTGCGGCATCATCGCTCAGCACTGCGACTCCGCACAGCCTCAAATCGCTGCACAGGATGCTAACGTATTCGGCTGCGGTTACAACTCCGATATGACTCCCGATGCTCCCAAGGCACACCTTACCGCTGCTATCTGGCACTGGGACGTATATTACAAGACCGCTATCGAAACCGCAATGAATTGCCAAGCAAGCGAATTCGTTACCAAGATGGGCACTCCCGCATACTATGGCGGCCTCAAGGAAAACTTCGTTGACGTTTCTCCTCTCAGCGAAAACTGTGCTCCCGGCACCGCTGACGCTATTAAGCAGGTTAGAGATCTTATCGTTGACGGTTCTTGGGACGTATTCTCCGGCGTTAAGCTTACCATTACCGTTACCGACGGCAAAGCAACCGTAACCAAGGCAAACGCTGACCTTAAGGACAACGCTGGCAACGTAATCGTTGCTGCAGGCGGCGCTTCTGTTGCAGACGGCGTTATCACCGGCACCATGAACTACTACGTAGCAGGCGTTCAAGAAGCATAATTAATTTATAAAGCATCCGGGCCGGCCGGACATCCGACCGGCCCGTTTTCTTTTAAATGCAAAAGTGCAAACAAGCATATTGCTTGCTTTTTTGTGTTTTAAAAGGACCTAAAGGAGGGGACTTTGTGGCAGATCAATACGCTATTGAGATGAGAAACATTTCGAAAACATTTGGCAGCGTTGTTGCAAACAGTAATATAAATCTGGCTGTCAAGCAGGGTGAAATTCTTGCTTTGCTGGGTGAAAACGGTTCGGGCAAAACGACGCTGATGAATATGCTTTCGGGTATTTACAAGCCGGACAGCGGCAGTATTTTCGTTGACGGCAACGAGGTTTCCATTGATTCTCCCGAAGACAGTAAAAAATACGGCATCGGTATGGTTCACCAACACTTTAAGCTGGTGGAGGTTTTTTCTGCTGCCGATAATATTTGGATGGGACAGGATAAAACGGGCGCTATCCTTAAAAAAGACCGTTATAAATACGTCGAGGACATTTCTCGTAAATTCGGGTTTGACATCGACCCCAAGAAATTCGTTTATAATATGGCGGTTTCCGAAAAGCAAACCCTTGAAATAATCAAGGTGCTTTCTTACGGCGCGAAAACGATAATTCTTGACGAGCCGACTGCGGTTCTCACCGTTCAGGAAATCGAAAAGCTTTTCGGTGTGCTTCGCCGTATGAAGGAAGAAGGCCACGCGATAATCATTATCACCCATAAATTGAACGAGGTTATGGAAATTTCCGACCGCGTTGCAATTTTGCGTAAGGGTGAATATATAACGACCGTCAACACTGCCGAAACCAACGAGCAGGAATTGACCGAGTGGATGGTTGGCAGAAAGGTCGACCTTAATATCGACAGACCCGTTGTTGAAAAAACCCGTCCGTTGCTTGAGGTGCGCGATCTTGTTATTCGCAATGACGAGGGAAGCGTAGCTATTGATAACGTGAACTTTTATATTCGCGGCGGCGAAATTTTGGGCGTTGCCGGCATCGCCGGTTGCGGACAGAAGGAGCTTTGCGAAGCTATCGCAGGCTTGCGTGTTATCGAAAAGGGACAAATGATCCACAAGGGCGATAATATCGTCGGCCTTTCCCCCAAGGCGATATTGGAAAAGGGTATTTCGATGTCCTTTATCCCCGAAGACCGTTTGGGAATGGGTCTTGCTCCCTCGATGTCGATTACCGAAAATATGCTTCTGAAAAACTACCGCGACGGCAAGGGTCCGCTTGTTGACCGCAAGCGCGGCAGAGCAGATGCGGAGCAGGTTATCAACGAGCTTGAGGTAGTCACTCCGTCGACCGAAACACCGGTGCGCCGTCTTTCGGGCGGTAACGTGCAAAAGGTTTTGCTTGGCCGCGAAATCAAAGCCGGCCCTAACGTAATCGTTACTGCATATCCCGTGCGCGGATTGGATATCAATTCTTCTTACGCTATATATAACATTCTCAACAAGCAAAAGCTTGACGGCGTCGGCATTTTGTTCGTAGGCGAAGACCTTGACGTTATGATGGCGCTTTGCGACAAGATAATGGTGCTTTGTCACGGCAAGGTTATGGGCGTCGTACACGCTCATAAGACCTCGAAAGAGGAGCTTGGACTTATGATGACGGGCGTTTTGGACCTCAGCGAAAAATATGAGGACAAGCCTGCAGGCATCGCAAAGGACAGCTTGTTCGAGTCCAATAACGGAGAGGAGGCGTGATTATGAGATTTCATATCGTAAAACGCGACAACTGTCCGCTTTGGCAGCGTTGCTGTTATTATGTTATCGCCGTTATCGCGGCGTTGGCGGTCGGAGCAATCATCCTTGCCGCTATCGGAGTTAACCCCTTCGAATATTATTCTCAAATGTTCACAATGGGTACCGTGGGCAACAGAATCGCCTATAAGACCTTTATGAACTATCTTAAAGAGTTCGTTCCGCTTGTTCTTACGTCGGTCGCACTTTCCTTGGCGTTTAAAATGCGTTTTTGGAACATCGGCGGTGAAGGTCAGTTTATAATGGGCTCTATCGCGGCGGCTGTCGTTGCGTTCCAGCTCGGCGCTTCGCTTCCGATGGCGGTTACGCTTATCGTTATGTGCCTTGCGGCAATGCTTGCGGCAGGTATTTACGGACTTATCGCAGGCGCGCTTAAGGTAAAATTCGGCACTAACGAAACTCTTATGACGCTTATGCTCAATTACGTTGCGTTGTATGTGTTGTACTTTATCGGCGAAACAAAGGCGGATTGGAACTTCTTCCTTCAAGCCGATTCCGCGCGTCCCGTGTTTGAAAGCTTTGCGGATACAGCGCAATTCCCGTCGTTTTCGTTGGGCGGCAATTTTGAGCTGAATATAACCGTAATTCTTACCGCACTTATCGGTGTTTTGATATTCTTTTATCTTAAGTACACCAAGCAGGGCTATGAAATCGGCGTTGTCGGTGACAGCGCGAGCACCGCAAAATACGCAGGCATGAAGGTTAACAAAATCGTGCTTCGCACCGTATTTCTTTCTGCGGCGCTTATCGGTCTTGCGGCGGCATTCAAGGTTGGTACGGCAGGCGTGCTTTCAACCGCGATTACCGACGACGTGGGTTGGACGGGCATTATCGTTGCTTGGCTTGCAAAGCTTAGCACCCCGATGATCTTTGTCGTTTCGGCGCTTATCTGTATTCTTCAGCACGGCTCGACCGTTGCGGCGGTATCCTTCTCGCAGGTCGACTCGAGCTTCGCGAATATGCTTCAGGGTGTAATTTTGTTTTTGGTTCTCGTCGCGGACTTCTTTGTACGATTCCGTGTCGTCAGAGTAAAGAAAGGGGGTAAGGATTAATGGATAAGGTTGGCGTTATCACATCGTTTATCCACAATATCGTCCTTTTAAACATCCCTTTGCTTTACGGCACTGTCGGCGAGATAGTTGTCGAAAAATCGGGCAGTCTTAACCTCGGTGTCGAAGGCACAATGGCGGTCGGCGCAATATTCGGTTATATCTGCGGCTGTTATGCGAACAGTATGGTCGTCGGCATCCTTACCGCGTTTGTTGCGGGCGCATTGTTCGGCTTGCTGTTTGCGGCGCTCACCGTTTCGCTTCAAGCAAACCAAAACATCACCGGTCTTACGCTTACCACCTTCGGCTTGGGTATATATTTCTTTGTAGGCAACGGATTGAGAGCAAGCGGAAGCTGGCCGACCATTTCGGAAAGCCTTAAGGAGGGCTTTTCGGACATAAGCATTCCCTTGCTTTCTGATATTCCGATAATCGGTAAGGGCTTGTTCAGTCACAACGTATTGGTGTACGTCGGTATTGCCATTGCGATATTTATGTGGTGGTATTTGAAGCACACTAAATTCGGCTTGCGTTTGCGCGCTATCGGTGAAAATCCTGCCGCGGCAGACTCTGTCGGCATTAACGTAAAAAGAAGCAAATACCTTCATATCTGCATCGGATGCGGTATAATGGGTATCGGCGGTTATTATATGGGCCTTAATATGTCGGGCTCGTTTAACTCGAGCTGTTGGATAAACGGCTACGGTTGGATTGCCGTCGCATTGGTTATTTTCGCAAACTGGAGTCCTTCGGTTGCGATAATCGGTACGTTTGTATTCGGCTTCTTCAACACGCTCCGCGTTTCGGGCAGCAGCCTTGCTTTGGCATTCCCCGATGCGTTGGGTTGGCTTGCAGAGGTTCCCACGCAATTGTATCAAGCGCTTCCTTTCATAATCACCGCAATCGTGCTTGTTGTTACCTCGATAAAGAACAAGCGCGGAAGAAGCGGACTTCCTGCGGCTTTGGGTCTTAACTATTTCCGCGAGGAACGTTAAAAAAACAAAAATAAAACACTCGGCGCCGTCAATTCGGTGTGCCGAGTGTTTTTTTGTTTTACAAACCGATTATGTAATCAAACAGAACAAATACCGCTTTCTCGTGCGTTGTCGCACCTGCGAGGCTTATGTATTCATCGCGTATTTCGGTTAATTGGTTTTTATAATCCTCAAACGAAAGACCGTCGGTTTCAATTGCTTTTACCTTATTTGCTATCGTGGTAATATCGTTTGCGATTTTTTCGTCTTCGGTAACGAAGATGATGTTATCCAAACGGTTGCCGACCATTTCCTTACAAGCAGGGACAAGAATGCTGTCCTCCGAATCGGTCGGTATCGCTTCCTTTGAAAACGCCTTGCGGAAAAGCGAATCGTAACCGCAAATCGAAATATAGCGCAGAGTGAATACCGAAACACCTTCAACCGCAACGTCGTAATTCATAAACAGCTGCTGTTGCATCGATTCGTGCGTTGCTTTTACATAAGTGCCGACACCGATGACCATATCGGTCGATTCGGCGATCGGAAGATTCTTTTGCACGTAATCGAGCTGATATTCGGTGTTATCGCCGTAAATCATCGGGAATATCGCATCGGCATATCCGTTTTCAGCCCACTTTTCGACGTCTTGACAGGTATATATCTGTCTGTCGCGGTAATCGGCAAAGCAGGTGAAGGTCACGTTAAGCTTAGGATCGACCGATTTTGCGGTTTCGTAAAAGCGCTTTTGATAGTCGGAAATAATATCGCGCTTCCAAGCGCACCACTTTTCCCAAAGCGGATCGGTAATTTTTAAGGTTGCGGGGTTTTTGCCGTATTTCTTAATAAATCCTGCCGTAGAGGATTCGTTGAACCCGAAATCCTCGTAATTATGCTCTTGGTAAAACCAAGGCAAGGGATAACGCATATAATCGGCTTGCACGCCGTATATATCGTATTTTTCGCAAATTTCGGTAAGCACCGCAAGGTTGAATGCCTGAACGTCGGGATCGGCAGGGTCAAGCGTGATATATCCGTCGGGACCGACGTGTCTACCCTTGTTGGTAATAAGGTATTTATCCTTGTAAATCGACATATAGTGATTTTGGGGATAAGCCACGCCGTCAAGACCGCTTGAAAACGCGTTGACCATTATTATCAATCTGATGCCTTGCTCGTTACACGCCTTGCTGAATGCTTCAAGAAGGTCGACTTTGCCAAGCTGAGGAAGCTTAACGATTCCTTCGATTTCGCTGTCATAAATCGCAAACGATGCGGCAAGATTATCGATGATAAGCGTGTTAAGTCCGAGTCCCTTTGCATAAGCGACCGTGTGGTCGACGTCCTCTTGGGTTTTGTAGTGAAGCATTATGCTTTTGTCATAATTGTATTCGCCCAAGGTGACCCAAGCCATTCTGTCCTGCACTGTAATTTGGGGAACAAGAAGGCGCTCGGTTTCCTTCGTAAGCGTTTGAAGCTTCTCAATTGCCTGCAAAAGCGTTTCGCCGTCGTTTTTATTGTCCTCGACCGATTTGATTTCCAAATCGATTTCTTTAAGCTTTTCGGAAGCGGCTTTGAAATCGACGAAAGCGACCGCGAGGTAAAGGTCATCGTATTGCTTTTTAAGCGCTTTTGCCGTATTTTTCAGCTCGTCGAAAATAACTTCGGGAGTATAAGCCATACCAAGCGCTCTCGCTCGTTTTTCAAAAACGCGCGCGCCTATTCTTGCGGCTTTGCCGATGGCGGTTGCGCCGCTGCCCGTCGCGGAAATAATAAAACCGCCTTCGGGGATTTTGTTCATACCCGAGCAATCGCTGTACACTCCGATAATTTTTTGGTTTTTATCTACAACGACCTCGGTAAGATGGTTGCCGATGGGCGTTGTGTTTTGCTTTTCACGGGTGAAAATGACTATTCCGTCATCGGGACGTGTGCGGTTTGTACCCGAATATCCAAAGCTTTTAACGCCGTAAAGCTTTTCGCTCAAAAATATTTCGGCTTCGTCACCAATCTTAAGATTTTTCGTTTTGCGCTCGGAGGAAGAGCCCTGACCGACCGCCAAAACGTAACCGCCGCTGGGGATTCGCATATTGCCGATATCATCGCCCGAGCGGTTAATATCAACGATTTTGCCGTCCTTAATGGCAATTTCGGTACACCAAACGTTGCTTGTTGTGGTTGCCGAATACCAACGCGAATCGTAAAGCCAGCCCGTGTCTTCATCGGCACGAATTTCGTTTTCGTGCCCGATTTCGATTGTTATATCGCCAAAGCGCACGTATTTTTGCGGTGTAGCGGTTATTTTGCAGAAATCGGCTTCGACAGTATCGCCAACCGAAACGGTATCCTCGATTTCGCAAAACCGAAGAACAAGCCCGTCGCTTGGGATGATTGCGGTCTGACCTTTCGAATAAACGGCAATCACCGAATTGTCGATAACGACTGCGTCGAAAAATTCTTTTTCGCTTTTGGGTGTCACCTTGTTTTCGTAATCGGGGGTAAAGGCATAAACTCCTTTGGAGTGCAAGCCTTGGTTAATGCCGACAAGCTCAAATTCCTTTTCGCCGACCGTAACGGTTTGCTTTTCTTGCGACTCGGCCGAGGCTTCGCTTTCGGAAGCGGATTCGCTCGATTCGTTGGCAGTATCGTTCGAGCAGGAAACCGCAAAGGGAAGCAACAAGGAAAACGAGCAGATAAGTGCAGTGATGCGAAGAAAACGAACAAGCTTCATTTTCCGAGCCCTCACTTAATCAACAAAAATTATGGGTTGTGTGCGTTCAACGGGGGTGGGAAGCTCGCAATCGCGGTAACCGAGAATGCAGTTTCCGATACCGATATGTTCATCGGGAATGCCAAAGGATCTTGCAATTTCTCTGCCTTCAACAGATTCAAAAACCTCTCTTGCGCGGTGTATCCAGCAGGAATCTATTCCCAACGAAAATGCCGCGTTCATAAGGTTTGCCATCGCGCACGAGCCGTCTTCGACCGTTGTTGTGCGTGTTCTGTCGGCAAAAACAACGATAACCGCAGGCGCGCCGTAAAAGGGATCGTTTTCACTGCCCATAACGGCGGCGTTCATTTTCGACATACGGCTTATAAGCTCCTTTTGCGTAACGACAAGAAAGAGCGTGTCGCGCGTGTTTCTGCCGGTGGGGGCGTAAACCCCCGCCTTTAGAATAAGATCCAAATCTTCCTTGCTTATGGGTTTGTCGCTGTATTTGCGAATGCTTCTGCGCTCGGTAAGAGTTTTGATCGTTTCGTTCATTAATTTATGCCTCCAACGCTTCCATAAGTGTAACGGCGAAATTACGGTAATCGTCTGCGGAAATGCTCATAATCTTATCTCTTTCCCAAACGCCGTAAAGCTTCTTAAGATCTCTTTCGATAAGCACGGCACCGTATGCCTTGTCGAGCGCTTCATCAAGTCCGCGCTTTTCTGCTTCTTTAATAAGCACAAAGTATTTTATACCGCGGTAAAGAGTCTTCCAACGGAGCGAAAGGAGAGGCTCGCCGTTCTTTGCGGGGTAAACGTAACCGAGGTCGCCGACGGGGAAGGGTCCGTAGCGGAGGTCAACGTTGGGCTCGTCTGTCCAGCAGGTGTAGCTCCAACGCAAAAATCCGTCCATTTTCGCAAGAGCCGCAAGAATACCGATGTAGTATCCGTCGGTAAGCTCGCTTCTGATAAAGCTGTTGGGAACCTCGGGACAGCAACAAACGTAGTAAAGGAAGCGTTTGTCGGGCATTTCCTTGCGGAAGTTCATAAGCGCTTCGTATTCGCTGAACATAGCCGAAATATAAGGCGCGAAATCATAAATATCGTTGCCGAACTCGTTAACGAATTCCGCGTGGTTGATAGCGGTTTTGTATTTAAAGGAGGGAGCCACCGCTTTGATATGCTCAAGACTTGCGCGGTATGCAACAACGTCTGCGGGCTCGTCAGCCGCGATTCTTACAATATCGTTCTGCTTGGTTTCGTTGAAATAGTTTTCAAGCATCTTGATATATTCGTCCAATTCCTTTGCGGTACGGAGATAATCGTAAGCGCCGCTTGCTTCGTCGAATACACGAACGTGAATTCCGTCGGGATAATCGGGGGCGGTACGTCCGCCGTAAACCTTTGCATCCCAAACGTTTACAAGACCGTAAACCGAAATGCATTCGTCAATACCGTATTTAGCGCAAAGGTCGATATATCTTTGCATTATCGAGTAATCGCATACCAAGCTTCCGTCTGCCTTGCGGACAACGGGAATCATCGAATATTCAAAAAGATTTGCCTTGAAGCGCTTTTCTGCCTGACAGCCCTGACCGTTCCAAGCCATTTCGGAAACCATAATAGTAACGCATTTTACGCCCAGTTCGCCAAGCGACTTGGTGTATTTTTCCAAAACCTCAAAATGCTCGTCGCTCCAAAGCGCAACGTTATACTGACGTGCGATGTTGGAGGGATGCTGCCAAAGGTCAAGGTGGAAGCCGTTATCCTTATTTTCGGGGAAAACGAAGTTGTATACGGTAAGCTCAACGTTGATTTCACCTACGAATTCCTCCTTCGAGAAGCCGTAGTTTTCGAAAATCTTAATCTTGCCGTTATATGTACCTTTTTCTGCAGTTGCAGGAACCTTAACCTCGCAGTAAACCGCAAGCACTTCGTCGTCATCCACTTCGACAACGTTGTCGTGAAGCAAAACGTCACCGCGGCGGTATGCATCGTCGCAAAGCACGGTGCCGACGTGATAAAGCGAGGTTTCAAAGGGGAATTCCGCCGAAAGACGGATGTTCTTGCGCTTTGCGTGCTGCGAGAACCAAGGCTGATTGGAAACGTTAAGGGCATAACGGTCGTCTGCAGTAATAACCGCGTTAAATGCCGCGGTATCGTTTTTACCTGCAACAAGCTTTATCTCTTTGGGTAATTCACCAACCGACTCGGTTGTGGTCTGTCCCCAAACGACTTTGTAATTTTCGGGTGCTGCTCCGTAAAGAATTTTCATAATGATCTCCTTTTGTTTATGCCATTGTTTTATGCGTTTTTAAGATAGGGGTTATATCTTCGCTCGTTGTCGAGCGTTGTGGGCGAATCGTGACCGGGATAAATATCGTAATCGCCCGGTAAATCGCGCAATGCGCGGAGAGAACGCATCATAAGCGCTTCGTTTCCGCCGAGATCGGTTCTTCCGATGCTTTGCTTAAAAAGCGTGTCGCCCGTAAACATCATACCGTCGAAAACATAGCAAACACTGCCCGGTGTGTGTCCGGGTGTGGGGATGACGTAAAAATCAAAGCCCGCTATCGAATATTCACCCTCTTTGGAAAAGGTATATTCCGCAGGTTCAAAGGGTCGCGGATCGTAAGGCAGTATTGCCGAAAACATATCGCGTTCGGTAAGCATATGCGCATCCGCTTCGTGAATGGCAACGGGAATATTGATTCCGCGAAGGTCACCGACGGCAAGTATATGGTCAAAATGTCCGTGGGTGAGCAGTATAAGACGGCAAACCGCGTCGGCGCGGTGAAGCGCATCCTGAATGACAGTCAAATCTTCACCCGGATCGATAACTATCGCATCGCGAGTGTCGGGATTTTTAAGAATATAACAGTTTGTATGAAGCATACCGACTTCAACTCTTTTTACCGTCATTTCCTTCATAACAAAGCATCCTTTCCGTAAAATAGTTATTCATATAAATTATACACGCTTTTATGTCAAAAGTAAATAGCAAATTAACACGTCAAAACGGATTTTGTAAAAAACCTTGACAAACCCAAAAGAATATGCTAATATTCAAGCAATAAATGCTTAGACGAGGACACGGGATAAAACCGTTTCGGCTTTCAGAGAGTTGCCGTTTGGTGCGAG
>JAZTXY010000001.1:0-2153 GCA_045636665.1 Eubacteriales bacterium | reverse complement strand
AGGGCTTCGGCAGCTCTTCTTCATAAAGATGAACCGAAACGACTTGCGAAAGCATGGGTATTTTTCCGTCGACGGTTTCACCGCTGTAAATTATTCTTACTCGTCTGCCGACGGTAATTTTGCTCAAATCGCCCTCGACGTGGGTAATCGGTACCTTAAAAAGTCCGTCGCCGCTATCATTACTCGGAACGAATCCGATGCTGCAAACGGTAAGCTCGCCGTTTGCAATATCGATAACCGTCGCATCGCAAACGCCCTCACCCTCCGCATTGCTCGGGAATGAAACGCTTTCTTCGGGAGTCGGGTTTGTGAGAAAGAATATCGGCACAGCCGCGATTACGATTACCGAAAGTGCAATCGCCCAGAACGCGGGCTTTTTGTAGTTAAGGACGCCCTTTATGCGGCCCTTAACGGCGTTTTCTCCGAATGCGGTCGGGCAGGCGGTGATAAATCTGCGGTCGCCCGAGCAATTAAGAAGCGCCTTGCTGTATTGAAGCTTTATCGCTTCGCCCTTTTCCTTAATGACCTTTTCGTCGGTCGCGATTTCGATATCACGCGCAAAGGATATATTCGCAATCCAGAGCACGGGATTGAACCAATAAACCGAAAGGAGCAAAAACGCCAGAGGCTTCCAAATAAAGTCCTTCCGCGCGATATGGGCTCTTTCGTGCGCGATAACGCATTCGATATCCGCGCTGTCGATAGAATAGGGGATATAAATGTGCGGTCTGAAAAACCCGAATATAAAGGGCGACGGGATATTGTCGCATAAATACACTCTTTTTTCGTTTTCAAGCGGTATCGACTCACGAAGTCTTGAAGCAAGCAACAAATGACTGACAACGAAATAGCAAAGCATCAACGAAAATCCGACAAGCCAGATATATCCCGCAATATCGAATATTCTCTGCAGCTCGCTTACGCTTTCGGTATCGGCGTGCGAAAAATTACCGATAAGAATACTGTCTATTGCCGAATCGACGAACGAAATGTTCGAATTTATCTGAGGTATCGACGACGAGGTTATGCTTTCGGGCACGGTCTCGCCCGAGGGGATAAGCGAAAACGCGCTATCTATGCTTATCGGCAAAACAAGCCTTATCGCGACGAACGACCAAAGAATTACCGAAACGAATCTCGGAAGTCTTTTAAATATCAGCTTCAAAATAAGCAACGCGACCGCCACAACCGAGGCGGTAAGGCTCATATTGAGGAGCTTTATGAAAACCGCGCTCATTTCACGCCCTCCGAATATTCATCAAGCATCGTTTTTATCTGCTCTATCTCGTCGCGGCTGAACTCACGCTTTTTCGAAAACGAGGCTATAAACGCGGGCAACGAGCCCCTGAAATTATCCTCGACGAACCTTTCACTGCGGAGCGCAAAATATTCTTCCCTGCCGATTACCGAGCTTACCTTTCCCTGCTCGTTTTTGAAGATGCCCTTCTCGCAAAGGCGCTTTAAAACGGTATAGGTCGTGCTTTTTTTCCAATTGAACTCGGTCGTGCAGATTTTTACAAGCTCGGTCGAGCTTATCGGCTCGTTCTGCCAGATTATTTCAGCGAAGCGGGTTTCTACTCCGCCCATTTGATAGTCAAACATAAAAAATCCTCCGTTCTACAAGCTGTAGACCGATTTCATTCTACACATTGTAGACCGATTTGTCAAGTGCTTTTTTGCAATCAATAAAAAGCCTTGCTTCGCAACAAGAAAAGGACAGACGGCTTTTGAAAAGCCTATTCTGTCCTTTTGATTTATCTCTTTATATATCTTTCGAACATACCCTGCGCGCGTGCGTCGCATTCGGCGGTTATCAACGCGCCTTCCTCAACGTAATCGCAGGTCAAAACGGTGGCGAGGCGGTAAACGTCGGCAACAGCTCCGCCCTCGGTATGCGGAATAAGAAGCGTAAGCTTTTTCTTTCCGCTTGCGACAAGCTCGTCAAGGCGTTTCAAAAGCTCGTCGGTGCCCATTCCGCTTTTTGCGGAGATTTCGATCGAATCCTTCGGATAGGGTGTATCGCGCAGTGCGATATCACACTTGTTAAATACCTCGATTATCGGCTTATCACCTGCGCCGAGCTCCGATATAAGCTGTTTTGTAACGTCGCGTTTTCTTTCGCGAAGTCGGAGGCCAAGCGGTCTTAGGAAGAC